>CAYUJE010000231.1:4943-7373 GCA_964444865.1 uncultured Pirellulaceae bacterium
CACCTTCCTTCTTGTCTCCACCTTCTCTTTTCGCTTCCTTCTTTTCGGGTCTATCTCCGCCTTCACCTTCGTTGGCGGCTTTGATCTTTTTGAGTTCAGCATTCAACCGTTCAATCTCGCGACGAATCTGAGCTTCGGCATCTCCCTTTGGAAGGTTGCCCCCAGGAAAGCCCCCTTCACGAGTGAATTTCTCGAGATCTGCTTTCACCCGCTTTTCCATCTCCTCGCGCATTTTCTCTGGGTTGTTTGCGGGGTTGGCGACTCCGAACTTTTTGGCCAGTTCCTGCATCTGCTTTTCCATCTTTTCCCGCATTTCCTCAGGGCTGATATCGGGATTGGCAGCCTTGAACTTTTTGGCCATTTCTTGCATTTGCTTCTCCATTTCGGCCCGCATTTTTCCCGGGTCGATCGACGGATTGGCACCGCCTAACTTCTTTTGCATTTCTTCCATCTTTTTCCGCATCTCTTCCGGGTTCAAGTTAACGGCGGGGAAACCGCTACGCAGACCGTGGACCTGCTCCCGCAATTCATTGACCTGACCAGATAACTGCTTCACCAGTCTGGAAAGTTCCTCAATCCGCGCGTCTTTGGAATCCTGGCCTTCCTTGCGAGCTTCTTCGCCGCGGGGTTCTTCCTTGCGGCGTTCTTCCTTTCCCTCTCGACGAGGCTCTTCTTTACGAGGTTCTTCTTTGCGGGCTTCCTCTTTGCGTCCTTCTTCCTTCCGCTCCTCACCTTCCACCCTTACGGAAACCTTTCGAACTTCGGGAACTTTCTCTTCCTCGGCTCCGGCGGGAGCCCATAATCCAAGTGCGCCGACAGCGATGCCGGCGGGTACCAACCAATTCCAGAATCGACTTGAAAAATGCGTGGACATAATGATCTCCTTAAAAGGAAAAACCAGACGTTGATTCCCCAAAAAACCCATTTCCAACTACCCGTCATTCTAGGGGCGCAGCGCCCGGAAAAAAACAAGGGCGGCAGAAGTCTCTGTGGGATTAGCTGCTCAACAGTCCTGATTCTCCCGCCCTTCGAGGAAAGCCAAGCCAGCCCTCAAGGCCCCACGAAGCACGGCAAGATCCGAGAAAGGGCTTGAAGTGGTCCCTCAATAGGCCGATGATAGAGATAGTCTTTCCCGCCCCAAAGCTCCCTCCCACCCATGCTCGAAATCCTCGCCTCCAGCCGGCAGAATGCCGGTCCGATGATGTGCGACCGGCTCAGCCGGCGGGCCATGCTGCGGATAGGGGCACTGGCACCTTTGGGATTGAGCTTGCCGGCCCTGCTGGCGGCCGAGAAACAGGCTTGCGCGGCGGCGGGAAGTGTTGGAGCGAGCTTCGGCAAGGCCAAGCGGTGCTTGCTCCTCTTCATGTGGGGCGGCCCGGCTCATCAGGACCTTTGGGATATGAAGCCGCTGGCCCCGGACAATATTCGGGGCGAATTTAAGCCGGTATCGACCAACGTGCCGGGCATCCAGATTTCCGAACTGCTGCCGCACATCGGCCAGCAGATGGACAGGATCGCCCTCGTCCGTTCGGTGACGCACACGGACAACAACCATTCCACCAGCGCCCACTGGATGCTCACTGGCCACAAGCATCGGCTCAGCGCGGAAAATTTTGGGGCCAGTCCCATCGACATGCCGCACATCGGCTCGGTCATCAGCAAGCTGCTGCCGACAGAGGCGAGCATGCCTTCGTTCGTTGGCCTCCCCGAGCGGATCGGCACCACCGCCGGCTTTCTCACCCCCGGTCAGTTTTCCGGCATCCTCGGCAGCAAGTACGATCCCTTCACCATTGACCAGCATCCCGACGACCCGAATTTCAAAATCGATATGCTGGCGCAGCGAGAAGGGCTCGACTCTATCCGCGTGGCCGCCCGCAAGAGTCTGCTTGATACCTTTAACGCGGGCGTAAGCGGTCTTGAGGTCAGCTCGCGCGTTCGCCCGATGCAGGCGTACTATCAAAAGGCGGCTGACCTCGTCACTTCTTCGCGGGCGCGCGATGCGTTCAATTTGGGCGCAGAGACCGACAAGGAACGGGACCGCTACGGCCGCGGCACTTTTGGCCAAAGCGTCCTTCTCGCCCGGCGGATGCTCGAAGCGGGTGTCCGCCTTGTCACTGTCTATTGGCATCGCGACAAGCCGGGTGTCGATACCACCTGGGACACGCACGGTCAGAACTTCAAACAGCTTAAGGAGCGTCTTGTGCCGCAGACCGACCAACCGGTCGCGACGCTGCTGGCGGACCTGAAGGATCGCGGCCTGCTCGACGACACGCTCGTCGTCTGGAACAGCGAATTCGGCCGCACACCGAAAATCAACGGTAACGCCGGGCGCGATCACTGGGGAGCCTGCAACACGGTCTGGTTCGCCGGCGGCGGCGTACCGGGGGGACAAATTTATGGCTCCTCCGACAAGCAAGCCGCGTTTCCTGC
>CAYUJE010000231.1:7473-10674 GCA_964444865.1 uncultured Pirellulaceae bacterium
TGAAATCCGTGGTTGACCAAAATGAGTGTTACAATGAAAGCTATGAAATCCTCATTTTCCCGCCGCACATTTCTATCTGACGTTGGCATGGGTTGCACCGGCCTCGCGCTCGGCTCACTCCTGATGCGGGACGGCATCGTCCGTGGCGAGGAAGGGAGTGCCCTGGCACAGCATCCCGCCAAGGCCAAGAGCATCATCTGGATCTTCCTCGTCGGCGGAATGAGCCAGATGGAGAGTTTCGACCCCAAGCCGGAACTCACCAAGTATGGCGGGAAGACGTTTGAGGAGTCTCCCTACAAAGCGGTCCTCGAATCGCCGTACCTCAAAAAGAATCTGCGCGAAGTGATCGAAGGGCTGCACAAAGTGCATCCCAAGATTTACCCGATGCAGATCGGCTATAAGCAATACGGCCAGAGCGGCCTCGCCATCAGCGACTGGTGGAGCAATCTGGGTCGCATGGCGGACGACCTGTGCCTCGTCCGCGGCATGTGGACAACCGACAACAACCACGGGGCCCAGTTGCAGTTCCACACCGGACGCCATTCGCTGGAGGGGCCGTTTCCCACCATCGGTTCGTGGGTCCATTGGGGACTCGGTTCGCTGAACGACAATCTGCCGCAATTCGTGGTGATGGGAACCCCCATTGCCGACTGTTGTGGTGGTGTCGGTGCCCATGGAGCCAACTACCTCGGCCCCAAGCACGACGGCGTGCAACTGGCCGTGGATCCCGCCAATCCCCTCCCCTTTGCGGCACCGGGCAGCAGCGTCTACCGCGAAGAGCAGAAGGAAGAATTTGGCCTGCTCAATAAGCTCAACAAGCTTTCCGCCGTCGAATACCCCGATGACCCGGCTCTGCAAGCCCGCATCAAGTCCTACGAGTTGGCTTTCCATATGCAGACCGCCGTCCCCGATGTTGTTAACTTCGCGGCTGAAACGGCTCAGACGCAGAAGCTTTACGGTCTCGATCAAGGGGCCACCAAAACCTTCGGCGGCCAGTGCCTTGCTGCCCGCCGGCTCGTCGAGCGCGGCACCCGCTTTGTTCAGCTCTTCCACGGCAGTAACGGCGGAGCCGGCGCGTGGGATGCCCACGGCGGCCTGAAAGCCGGCCACAGCAGCCTCTGCGGCCAGGTCGATAAGCCGATCGCCGGCCTGATTGAAGACCTGAAGCTCCGCGGCCTGCTCGACGAAACCCTTGTCGTCATCGGCACCGAGTTCGGCCGCACCCCGGGTGCCCAAGGCTCCGACGGCCGCGACCACCATCCCTACGGCTTCTCGGTCGCCCTGGCCGGCGGCGGTATCAAAGGGGGCCTTGCCTACGGAGCGACCGACGAACTCGGCTTCCACGCCGTCGAAAAACGGCACTACGTCACCGACCTCCACGCCACCCTCCTCCACCAACTCGGCCTCGACCCCCGCCGCCTCGAAATCCCCGGTCGCAAACGCCTCGACGTCGATTTTGGAACGGTGATGCGGGAAATCATCATATAATTAGGCGAAAGAGACTTCACGATGCTTAACGAGCCAAAGATCGGCCTGCCCTCTCCGACGGCATCCGAATCGGCCGGGCTAGATGCGGACCGCGCCTTTGAGGAGTACCGTGCCTATTTGCTTACAGCGGAGTTCAAGCGTCAAATGTGCCAGCACTTCCGGAAGGCGACTCGTCGAGCCATTGAAGAGGGTCGCAAACTGGAATCGGAGCTTCATGCCAGGACCAGTCCGTGAAACCGATTCTCTGGATCGTCGCCGGGCCAAACGGTGCAGGAAAGACGACCTTGGTTTCACGAGAACCGGTAGCCAGCGTCTTGCCCAAGGTTGCCTTTTGGAATCCTGACGATTTGGCCAAAAAGATTCTCGTGGAGCGTGGCTTTGCTGAATTTGAGGGCGTTCCCGCGGACCAGCTTCGCCTCGCGTTCATCGACGCAGCAAATGCCACGTTTGCGAATTTGAAGGACTGCATTGCTCGGGGAATTCCATGCGGCGTTGAAACTGTCTTAAGCACGACCAAATACCAGGAACTCGTCGAGACGGTTTTGGCTGCGCGAGGCATCTTCGGCTTGCTTTACGTGGGCTTAAGCTCGCCTGAAATTGCCTGCCGACGAGTTGCCCGTCGAGTGCTTGAGAAGGGGCACGGGGTGCCCAAAGACAAGATTGTCGCTCGCTGGGCACGTTCGCTGGAGAATCTCCCGTGGTTTGCCGCCAGAGCAAGTCCGCTTTTCATCTTTGACAACTCAGCTGACGATCCGAATGCCTCGGGTAGGTTAATTGCCGAGGGGGACTCAGGAACGATTCGCTGGCACGATGCCGGTGCAATTCCCGAACTGTATTCCGCACTGACGTCCCTTACGCATATTGACGAATAACCCAGCAATTCTCACATGCCCCGCCGCTCCCTCTCCAATCTCCGTGTTCTCGTGACCGGAGCTTCCAGCGGTATCGGGCGAGAGCTCGTGCTGGAACTTGCCCGGCAAGGTTCCCGCGTCGTCGCCATGGCGCGGCGCGAGGAGAAACTCGCATCGCTCGAGAAGGAAGCACAATCACGCGGCCACACCATCCACATTTTCCCCGGTGACGTCACGGATGCACGCTTGCGGTTTCGCGCTTTACAGTTTTGCCAGGAGAATCTCGGCGGACTCGATTGCCTCGTTAACAACGCCGGAATCGGCGCGATTGGACCGTTTGAAGAGGCGGACGAAGCACGCCTCCGAAAGATCATGGAGGTCAACTTTTTTGCCCCCGTGGAATTTGCGCGCGCGGCACTCCCGATTCTCCACAAGGGGAATCTCCCGCTGATCGTGAATGTGAGTTCCGTCCTCGGCCACCGGGCGGTCCCGTTCAAAAGCGAATACTGTGCCAGCAAGTTCGCCCTGCACGGCTTTAGCGATGCCCTCCGGGCCGAACTGGCCAAGGACAAAATCGACGTCCTCCTCGTCAGTCCCAGCACCACGCAGAGCGAGTTTTTCGACCACGTCCTCGGCAACCAAGAAAAGCCTCGCGGTCGTTTCGGCGCAATGACTCCCGCTAAAGTCGCCCGCCGCATTGCCTGGGCCATGCGGAGCGGCAGGCACGAGATCATCCTTCCCCTCGGCGGTCGCCTGCTCGTCTGGCTCGACCGCCTCTGCCCGCCACTGGCCGACCGTTTGGTGGCGTGGTTTGGATAATGTGCTCATCTCGCTCCGCGAGATGAGTCCTCACGCGGAGCGT
>CAYUJE010000232.1:0-5302 GCA_964444865.1 uncultured Pirellulaceae bacterium
GCACATGGAAATCGTCCAGCAGCGGCTGGAGGGTGAGGCGAACGTTGATCTGGTGCAGACAGCTCCGAACGTGACGTATGAAATCGTCAAACGCGGCGGAGAGGTCATTCAGGTTCACAAGCCGCAGGACGTTCCCGACAGCGGCCAGATTGAAGAATTCCGCCAACCGATTGTGCGCGTGAACCTGATTCAGCCCGCCGATTACATTGGCCAGGTAATGAAGCTTTGCCAGGACCGCCGCGGCGTGCTCGTGCGGCAGGAATATCTGTCACCCACCCGTACCATGATCGTCTATGACATCGCCCTGGCCGAAGTCATCTACGATCTGCACGACAAGCTCAAGTCAGCCACCCGCGGCTACGGGACGATGGACTATGAACTGATCGGCTATCAGCCGGCGGATTTGGTGCGGATGGACATCATGGTCAACGGCAACCGAGTGGACGCCCTCGCCATCATCTGCCACCGGGCCGACGCCGACCGACGCGGCCGAGCGGTTTGCAAAAAGCTCAAGGAAGAAATCGACCGCCACATGTTCGAGGTCGCCATCCAAGCCGCCATCGGCAGCCGCATTATCTCGCGGGAGACCAAGCCGGCGATGAAGAAGAACGTCACCGCCAAATGCTACGGCGGCGACATCACCCGCAAACGGAAGCTCTGGGAGAAGCAGAAAGAAGGCAAGAAGCGGATGAAATCGATAGGCCAGGTCGACATCCCGCAGAAGGCCTTTATGGCGGTGCTGGAGACCGGGGATGGGTAGGATCGTTAAGGAGAGTTTGCCACGCAGCATTGATGGATTGAGTCGATAACCTCGACTAGGTTCTTGGAAAAACCAACTCAATGTTGTGGCAAGCGCACGAGCAAGATAGTATGGACCTAGAGCCTTTCTAAGGATTCCATAATGACCACCATCGCCGCCCACTTTGACGGCAAATTCATCGTTCCCGATGAACCTGTCGAGCTTCCCATTGGTCAGCCGCTGCGGGTTTCCTGCGAGGTTGCCAGTGAAAGCTCCCCCCGTTTTTCCGAACTCTTGAATCTTGGCGCTGATCTACCGGAAGCGCCAGCCGACCTGGCAGCGCAGCACGATCACTATCTCTATGGAAGCCCGAAGAAATGACGGCGCTCCACGGAGATGTTTTCGCGGATACCGTGTTCTGGGCGGCGCTCATCATCAAGCAAGACCAATACCATGCTCGGGCAACTCGCTGGGCTGTTCGGGTCAGCGGGAAAATCATCACGACGACGCCCGTATTGCTCGAAACGGCCAATTTGCTTTCGAGGCAGGCTTGGCGACAACATGCCGTGATGCTTTTTGATCATCTCAAACGGCGGGATGATATCGAGGTAGTCCCGGCTGAGACTGACTTGTGGGACCGAGGGTGGGAACTGTATCGGAAACGGCTGGACAAGGAATGGAGCCTGACAGACTGTATTTCATTCATTGTCATGCAGGATCGCGGCATCCCAATCGCTTTGACCGCGGATGAGCACTTTCAACAGGCGGGATTTGAAGCACTCATGCTCCGAGAACCGTAGCAGGGTTGTCGAGATCAGGGCTTCCTCCACCCTTGGAGATTTGCCCCCGAGAATCTCTAATAGACCCTTCTTTCAGGTTTCTTGGACGGTCCACAGGCAGGCATATGAAAATCGGTATTGTTGGGTATCAAGGTTCCGGCAAAAGCACCCTCTTTCACTGGCTGACGGGGAAGGAGCCGGACCCGGCGCTGGCGCATTCCACCCAGTCGGACATGTGTACCGTGCCGGAACCGCGGATTGCCGACCTCTGTAAGATTTACTCCCCCAAGAAGATCACCGAGGCTCGCCTGGAAATTGTGGATACTCCGGGGCTCTCTCGCACGCACGAAGGGAGTGCCCAGAAGCTGGCGATGATTCGCGAAGCGGGGGCCCTGATCGTCGTGGTGGCCAATTTCGGCGGGGCGAATGCCAAGGCCGACCTTTCCAATTTTGACGACGACCTGCTGATTGCGGACCTCGACATTATCACAGGCCGCGTTACCCGCCTTCGCGATCAAGTGAAGAAGCCGCGGTCCGACAGGGAGGAGATGCAGAAGGAGCTCGAGGCCCTGGAGCCGCTGCTGGTGGAGCTAGAAAATGGGCGGCCTCTGACGAACTTCGCCATGTCCGCCGAGCAGAAAAAGGCCTCCCGCTCCTTCCAACTCTTTAGCGAGAAGCCGCGGCTGGTCATCGTGAACATCGCGGACGACGATGATAAGCCGGAGCGGTTTCAGGAGTTGGCCCGCCCGGGAATGGAATTGCATGCCATGTCCCTCACCCTGCAGCGGGACCTCGCTGGGATGCCCGCGGAAGAACGACTCGCTTTCTGCACCGAAATGGGAGTGAAGCCTTACGACCGGGACGAGCTCATCCGTTGCATCATGAACGCCTCCGGCCAGATGCTGTTCTTCACCGCCGGCGACAAGGAAGTCCGTACCTGGATGATCCGCCAGGGAGGGACCGCTCTGGAAGCCGCCGCCGGTATCCATACCGATCTGGCCAAGGGTTTTATCCGGGCGGAGACGTTCAGCGTTGCCGACATCGTCCGCTGCGGCAGCGAGCGGGAAATCAAAGCTCAGGGCCTGAACCGCCAGGAGCCGAAAGATTATGTGATCAAGGATGGGGATGTGATTACGATTAAGCACAATGCGTAAGGGAGATACGAAATACGAATGACGAATGACGAATTGGGACTGCCGTCTTAAATCTCAAATTTCACATCTCAAATCACCTCTTTCCCTCAATGTCCTTGTCGCCATTGTCCTTCGAAATCGTCTCTTCCGGCCCCGTCCGCGCAGCGGCGGGGGCGCGTGAATTGGCGTGGTCACTGGTAGGGAATGTTGCTTTGCATGCGTCGCTCATTGCAGTGGCAAGCATCATTCCCGTCAACAGAGCCGTGTGGATGATGAATGCGGTTCCTCACAACCCTCCCAGCGGCGACAACACAATCCAGCTTTCCGTGGCGTTTCTGGATGCCGCTGCAGCGAGCCCGGCTGAGCAGGCCGAAGCGGCACCGGCAGTCATCGTGCAATCGTTGCCAGTTACCACTAAGGGAAAAAGTGAACTGGTACCACGCAAGATGGAATTTTCACCTTTGGGGTCGCATGCAGCGCCACCTGACGCGACAGCCGACGCAGAGTCGTTGCAAGAAGCGGCTTCCCAGAGCGCAGTGGCCCAACCTGAAGCGACTCGGCAGGAAATGGCCCAAAGCCAGCCCAAGCTCGCCGATTCTCCCGCTAAACTGCCACGCGAAGTGACAGGCAAACTCCCTGCCGAATCGACTTCCACCCCCAGCCTGGCCACGTCTGCCGTTTCCGCTCCCGACGCCAGCGGCGCGCCTGACGTGCTGCCAAGCGAAGTCCACAGCCCGTTTCCCGCCTATCCGCCGGAATTGCTGGCCCGGCGGATTCAGGCTACCGTCGTGCTCCGCTTGCGAATTGCCGCCGACGGCACCGTCGCGGAAGCTACCGTCCACAAGACCAGCGGCTACGAGGCGATGGACCAGGCTGCCCTCGCCGGTGTCAAATCCTGGAAGTTCAAGCCGGCCCAGAAGAACGGCAAGCAAGTGGAAACCATCGTCCGCAAGCCGTTCACGTTTGAGATTCGTGAGTGATGCAATACTATCACCTCCTCATGCCCTATTTCGCCGGCCTGAGCCTCTTCGTCACTTTGTTCGTCTTTGGACTGTGGATCTATGCCGGCTTGATGATCAAGAAGCTCCGCGACCTGCCGCTGCCGGAAGAGGGTACGCCCCTTCCCAGCGTCTCGCTGGTAGCGCCGGCGCGGAACGAGGAGCGAAACATCGAGCAGGCAGTCCGCTCGCTACTGAAGCTCGATTACCCGAACCTCCAAATCACACTCGTCAACGACCGCTCGACCGATTCCACGGGCCAAATTCTGGACCGACTGGCCGCAGAGTTTCCACAGCTCAACGTGGTGCATCTTACGGAGCTTCCCGCGGGCTGGCTGGGAAAGAACCACGCCATGCAACACGGCGCGGAACGAAGCAGCAGCGAATGGATCCTGTTCACCGACGCCGACATCATCTTTGAGCCGAGCACGCTCAAGCGGGCGATCCGCTATGCCTCGGAAACGGGAGTGGATCACCTGGCCGGCGCGCCCGACACGAAGATGCCCTCCTGGATGCTGAAGTGTTTCGTCGTCACGTTCTCGATGAACTTTCTGCTCTTCGTCCGGGCCTGGGGGATTCGCAATCCCAAAAGTTCGGCCCACGTCGGCATTGGGGCATTCAATCTGATCCGCCGCAATGTCTTTGAGAAGATCGAAGGCTTCCGCCCCATCAAAATGCGTCCCGACGACGATCTCAAGCTCGGCAAGCTCGTCAAACTCCGCGGCTTTCGACAGGATTTGGTGGCCGGCGGCGATGGAATGATCGTCGTTGAATGGTACGGCTCCGTTTGGGAGATGGTTCGCGGCCTGGAGAAGAATACATATGCCGCCATCGATTACAGCTTGCCGGCAGCGGTATTCATCACCTTCATGATGCTGATGTTCAACATCTGGCCGTACATTGCCATTTTCCTGACGACGGGGACCGCCCGCTGGTTGTACGCAGCAAACATTGTCGCCCTCACCCTGCTACTCGCCAGTTCCGCCCGCGAAACACGCAACCCTTATTCCTGCGCCTTGGGCTTTCCGCTGGCCGTACTCCTGTTCGTCTTCGTCCAGTGGCGGTCGATCTTCCTCACTTATCGCAACGACGGTATCCAGTGGCGAGACACGCACTATTCGCTCAAGGAATTGCGGGCGAATAAGATCTGAGGGGTCAGGGGTCAGGGGTCAGGAGTCAGGAGTCAGAAGGAATGGTGCTGGGTTATTCAGCATCGCTCCCAGCATTCGTCCAACTTCTGCGTTCAATGCGGCAAATTCGCGATGCATCTCAGTGCTGATGAAGCCACAATCTCGGGCGAAGTCGAGTGATGAGTCGGTTTCACTGTTTTCACCATCACAGTCAGAAAGTTTGCTGAGGAAATGTGCTTCATATCGCCGCTTGGCCCATGCCTCGCGAAGGTTTAGGCATACCGAGCGCGATGAGCGGCGAATTTGGCTTGTGAGGGCGTATTTCTCTTCCGCGGGAAATCTCTTGCTCGCCTCGTAAATCTTCATCGCCAGTACATATGCCTTCTGATAGACGGTCAAATCCTTCGCAGATCTTGCAGCCATACTTCTGACTCCCGACTCCTGACCCCTGACCCCTGACCCCTCACCCCTCACCCCGCTCCCACTCCCCGATCAAACGCATCCTGGTCGCGCAAGTTCAGCG
>CAYUJE010000232.1:5402-10631 GCA_964444865.1 uncultured Pirellulaceae bacterium
CCTCACCCCGCTCCCACTCCCCGATCAAACGCATCCTGGTCGCGCAAGTTCAGCGCCAGGGTCGACTCGAACAGTCCCGAGGAAATCTGCCACGACGGATTCTCGTCCGTGTGACTGTTGCAGTGGCTGACGATGAGATGGTAGAGGAACTTGAAGAGCCGCCGGGGGACGCGAAGGCTGCGGAAGGCTTCGATGAGGCGAGGCGTGGAGACGGAGGGCTCGAAAAGCTCGCGGACGGTCGGCTTTTGTGTGTTCCCCAAGCCAGGAGTGGTATTCGCGCAGGCCCGGACGCGGGCGGTGGCGACGTCGAAGAGGGCCTCGCCGGTCCATTCGAAGGAAGGAATCATATTCTGCTTGTCGAGTCTGGCCCTTTGATAGAAGTCCCGCTCTTCGCGCTCGACAAACCGTGTCAGTTCCATGGGCAGCATGAGTTTGATGCCGAGTCCGGGATGCTTGAGGAATTTGTTGTCGAGCATCGGCCAAAGCAATGCCTTCATCAGTTCGGCTGAGCCGTTAATCAGGTGGGGCTCATCAACCCGGTCCACAAGCACGATGATGCCGGGGTGCCCCAGTGTTTGAAGGATGGCCTGGAATTTGAGGAGCAGCTCGTAACGGTCGTCCGTGCTGTCTTTGTTCGGCAAGGGTTGGCTGGATAATTCGGCAGCCGTGAACTGCTGCAGAACCTGGCGAAGCGGATTGGTTTCGCGGTTACCAACTCGCTGTCGGTACAAGATGCCACGCGCGAGCCAGAATGTTTTCCAGGTTCGCCAGAGCCACGGGGCAAAACCCGCCAGCGTGATTGGAATCGTCGCCCACCACGGTGGAATCCAACCCTGCATCCCGCCCCGCCACATGCAGATCAGCAGCACGCAGAACAGCACCAGCCACGCCCAGCCGAGAGCCAGCGGCCAGAACGAGAGAAGCGTGTTGTACTTGAGCCTTCGCCGTAATCGATGCCAACGGCCTTTGAAGGTCTCCGCCGTGGATTGGTCGTAGCAGGCGGCCAGGAGCAGAAGATCGCGAGCCTGATGCCGGTCGAGCTTATCAGCCGCCGATGCGTCAATTTCGCAGTGGACGGATTGGCTGGGCTGGCGGACGTCGAGCAGCCGATCGACCAGGCCGGTAACGCCGAGAGAGAGGATACTGTCCATGTGGTCCCACAGCTTCCACTGGGCCAGAACCTTTTCCGCCCGCTTCTGCCGGCTGCCGAGGCGGTCGCGAAAACGGTCGAGGAATGGATTGAAGTCATCGTAGTGAATGACAAACAACCTCCGCCCGGCATGTTCGCGGTTATATTGCTCCAAATGCCTGGCCAGTTGCAGCCGCATGGCCGTTTTGCCGGAGCCCTTTTCACCGAAGACGATGGCGCTGGCTGGCTCGGCGGGATCGCCGTAGACCTTGTCCCAGGTCGGGTGATAGGTGCTGTCGATGCAATGTTCCTTGAAGACCGGATCGGTCTGGGCATCCTCTTCCGCAAACGGATTGCGGCCGATGCCGTGATGGTCAAGGAAGTCTTGGACTTTCATAGGGGATCATTCAGAAGGGAGCGAGTTTGGAATCGTTCCCTCCATCATAGTTCCCCCTCGCCTCTCTGTTACAGCACGGACAGCCAATCTTGCTCCTCGCTGAAGAGCCCATCCAAGCTGCTTGAGGACTCTTCGCCGCGGGCGTGCCGGCTGACTTCGCGAACGAGGTCGAGCGTCTCTTCCAGCAACCCGAGTTCCGGAGCGAGATCGAGGCTGAGGTTATTCTGCAGAACGCTATCGTGTGATTGGGCAAGCTGCTGTTCGCGGCTGAATTCGGTCTGCTGCATAGAGCCTCCGGAGTGATGTGTGCTGGTTGTCGAGGAGGCGGCGAGAACCCCCTCGCTATCGAGGCCAAAACCGCCACCGACATCCAGCACATCGCTACGGGCGATGGACGAGCCGGTACTGATTCGTTCAATGCGAACAGCGTCGGCTACCACACTGCCGTTCGCTCGATTGGTGAGGACTACGGTCAATGTCGATCCCGTGATCGTGACGTTTTTGAGGAAAGTCCAGTTCGAGCCGTCTGCCGAAAAGCCGGCGGAAGCAGACCTCTGATTGATCAGCGAGGTCCCCAGACTTCGCGTGCCATTGAAAATTGTGACCGGTGCATTGCTGGCATTGGCCCGGTCGCCGGTCCAACTCATGTAAACGCGGTATTGTCCGGCGGGAAGATTGGTAAAAGTCCAGCGGGCGGCGGCTGTCTCGCGGGAGGCACCGCTGGCAACTCGCACATCGCCGTCTCGGCCGCGTGATCCAACTCGCCAGGCACCGGCGAAACCGCTTCCCGCCGCCCCGTCGTCGATGATTCTAGTAACGCTGCCCCCAGAACCACTGCCGCTGTTGCCGCTGCCACCGTTGGTAGTGGCTGAAGTCACCGTGCCTTGCAGTCGCAAGTCGTAGGTTCCTTCATTGGCATCGCTGTTCTGGAAAGAGATATTGCCGGAAAAACTCCCCGCAGCAGAGCCGTTCATGCGGATCGTGAAGCTAACCGATTGGCCGGGTTGCAGCGTGGTAGAACTGAGATTGGAAACCAGCGTAAAGCCGGCCGGCATGGCAGAGGTGATGGAACTGACGGAAAGGTTGGCGTTGCCGACGTTTCTGACCGTCATGATGCGGTCAACGGGCGTACCGGCCCGGGTGCTGCCGAAATCGATGGTGCCGCCATCGGCAATTTCCGTGCTGCCGACAAAGACGGCGACTTCCGGCGAGGCAACATTCGAACTGGCGGGAACGGTGCCGGTGATCGTGTATTGCCCCATGTTTCCGTAGGCTGAGTTGCCGAAAGTGCCGCTGCCGCGAACCACCAGAGCATAAGTGCCGGCGGAAAGATTGGTCGAGATGGAAGCGTTGAATGAATCGCTGGGGTCGCTCACGCTGATGATGTTGCCGGAGGTGTCCCGAATCTCGATCACTCCGTCGAGGTTGTTGCCGAACTGGGCGACATTCATCTGGAAATTGACGTTGCCGCCGCCGGTGGTGAACCGAAACACGTCCACGTCGGTCCGTGATCCAATGAGGCCGGCGAAGTTGACGCTGGTGCCGCTCAGGGGCAAATTGCTCGGCGTGCTAAAGCTGTTGCTGTAATCATCGGCTCGCAAGCCGAAACCGTTGGTAGCGCCGGCGAGAATGGAGACGTCATCCTGAAAAACACCCGCACCCTGATTCGTATTGCCGTTGAACCAGGTAGTGCGGCTGGCGTAATAGCCGACACCCATGATGGGGGCCCAACTGGAATTGCCCGGGTTATATTCGTTCTGAAGCTGCCCGTTGGCCCAGGTGCTCTGATGGAGCAGGCCGAACAGGTGACCCGCTTCGTGCGAAACAGCTTCGGCAACATAGCGGGCATTGCCGCGGCCAAGGGCATCGGAGAATACATAGCCGGTGTTGCTGGCGCTGTTGGTGAAACCGCCGACATAGGCCACGCCGCCGGCTGCCTGGCCAAACCAGTCGCTGTAATTGCCGCCAATGGCAAGGCGCACGGCTGCGCCGTTGGCGAAGTTCCCCGGGTCAATCGTCGTAACGTCAATGTTAAAGGGGGAGTAGTCCTCGGAGACCCGAGCCCAGATTTCGCGGATTGTGGAAATCTCATTCACGCTGAAGGTCGTGGCATCGCCGTCCTGATCGAAGACTCGTGTTGTGACGTTGCGGTACGACCCCCACGCGGATTCAAAATTGCCGTTAAAATCCAGATACAGTTTCACCCGCGCGCCGCTATTGCTGGAAAGCTGGGGCAGGGCAGACAGCGGGCTGCTCGGTGAGAGGCTGCCCGAACCGGTCGTCGTTGCCTGGGCAATGTCGGCGGGAAACAGCGATTCCAAGTTTTCGCCCGAACAAATTGGGCACGAACAGCCGCCGATGTGGGACATCACCGGCGGCAGGCTGTCGCAGGCCGACAGCGAAGCCGTCATAGCCAGCCGCGGCTCGAGCTGTTCCAGTTGGGGGAGGAACTTGGTGTCCTCACGGGGGAGAAAAACCCGGCGGGCGCGCAGCATGAGCTCGGTTCCCTGGCTGTAAATTCAAAAGATGCGGAATCAATGAGGTGTGGCCTGGGGACCGAGAATTCGGTTGCCCTGAACGCCATCGGAAATCTAGGTCATAACGGTTCGAAGTCAAATCTTGTCCAAAGAGCAGATTTCTGGCCTCTTTCTACCCAAACGCGGGTAGAATCCACGGCGTAGAGTTAGGGAGATTGGCTGGATGGCGGTCGAAAAGGCGGGGATGTCGTGTCGTAAAAAAGGCTCCATATGTCCTACTGGCAAAGCAAAGTGGCGATTGTGACCGGCGGTTCGTCGGGGTTGGGGCTGGAAATTTCCCGGCAGTTGTTTGCTGCCGGAAGCACGGTGGTGATGGCAGCGCGAGATAATGATCGCCTGAAGACGGCCGCTGATCTGGTTCGTGGGCAGTCCACGGAACACACCGCGGGCCCCGTGAGGGGGAGCGGGATTGAGCGGCGGGCGGCCGTGGGAGTTCGTTGCGACATCACCAAGGATGAACAAGTTGCGTCCCTGGTCGGCACCACGATCGACCGTTTCGGGAAACTGGATATGCTGGTCAACTGCGCCGGAAAGTCCGGCCGCGGCAATGTTCTTGACACCACGCCGCAGCAGTTCCAAGAAATGTGGGAGTTGAACTTTCTGGCGCTCGTCCGCTGCACACGGGCCGCGGCGCCGCATCTTCTCAAGAATCGTGGTCACCTCGTCAACATCGGCTCGCTCGCTTCGAAATCGGCCTCCAAGTATCTCGGAGCTTATCCGGCCACGAAATTTGCCGTGGCCGCCTATACCCAGCAATTGCGGCTGGAACTGGAACCCGAGGGCCTGCATGTGCTGCTCGTTTGTCCGGGGCCAATCAAGCGAAGTGATGCCGGCGAGAGGTACGAGAGCGCATCCAAGGATTTGCCAGAAACGGCGAAAAAACCCGGAGGTGGTGTGAAGTTGAAAGGGATTGAGCCCGAATGGCTCGCCAAAAAGATTCTCGCTTCCTGCGAAAGCCGCAAGAAGGAGTTAGTGATGCCCTGCAAATCCAAGATGCTGTTCGCGATGTCCCAGCTTTCACCCAGCTTTGGGGACTGGGTGGTCAACCGCATGACCGGGGCTTAATCCGCCTTAGCTGGTGCCGGAACCGGCGCTGCCGGTGCTGGAACTGCTGCAGGTGCTGGAACTGCTGCCGCTGGTGGAGCCACTGGGCTCGCTGCCGGGGC
>CAYUJE010000233.1:0-10490 GCA_964444865.1 uncultured Pirellulaceae bacterium
CGGCGACATGATGGAAAGCTACACAACGCATGTGCGCGACGGCCACAACTACATGCGCCGCAACAACGAAGTCATCGAGCCCACGGGGCACGCGACCGACTTGTTTTCCGACTGGGCTTCGGACTATCTGCGCGAGCGAGCAAAGAACAAGGAGCAACCCTTTTTTCTCTACCTCGCCTTCAATGCACCCCACTTTCCGATCGAACCTCCCACAGATTGGCTGGGAAAGGTCCAGCAACGAGCACCGCAGCTCGAAGCGAAGCGTGCGAAAAACGTAGCTTTCGTCGAACACCTCGACGATCGCATCGGCCGTGTGCTGTCCGTCTTGAAGGAGACCGGTCTACAACAAAACACGGTTGTCGTTTTTACCTCAGACAATGGAGGTTCACTTCCCCACTCGCAAAACAACGACCCCTGGCGCGACGGCAAACAAAGCCATTATGACGGAGGCTTACGAGTGCCCTTCATGGTGCGGTGGCCGGCTGAGATTAAGCCCGGCACACGCAGCGATTATGCGGGACTGAATTTTGACTTGTTTCCAACCTTCCTGGAATTGGCGGGAGCAAAACCTACCTCCGGTTTGGACGCCGTGAGTCTGGTCCCCGTGCTCAAGGGGGGAATGATGTCCGCGCCGCGGGACTTGTATTTCGTCCGTCGCGAAGGGGGGGCGGCCTACGGAGGAAAAAGCTACGAAGCGATTATCCGTGGCGACTGGAAACTCCTGCAAAACGACCCGTTCAGTCCGAGGGAGCTATACAATCTTAGAGATGACCCGCAGGAGAAAAAGAATCTCGCGGCTGTGAATCGAAAGGTGTTTCAGGAATTGACCTCCGCGATCAGTGCTCATATCCAACGCGGAGGAGCGGTGCCATGGCAAAAGCCGGCTCGATAACTTTCACCAGGTGCAATCAAGGCGTGACAACATGCAATACGTTAATCTCGGCAATAGCGGCATCAAGGTTTCTCGCCTCTGCCTCGGCTGCATGACCTACGGCAGCAGCAAGTGGCGGCCCTGGGTGCTCGATGAAGAGGCAAGTCTGCCGTTTTTTCGCCAAGCGTGGGAAGCGGGTATCAACTTCTTTGATACCGCAGACATGTATTCACTTGGATCTAGCGAAGAAGTGCTCGGGCGTGCGCTGAAAGGCCTGGCTCTCCCGCGTGAGCAGGTGGTCATCGCCACCAAAGTGTTCAATCCGATGGGGAGCACGCCGAATGAAAAGGGACTTTCTCGCAAGCACATCCGCCACGCCATCGACGCCAGTCTGAAACGACTGCAACTCGATTACGTGGACCTCTATCAAATCCACCGCTTCGATCCATCCACTCCCCTGGAAGAAACTTTGGAGGCACTGGATGCCGTGGTACGGGCCGGCAAAGCGCTGGCCATCGGTGCGTCCTCCATGTTCGCCTGGCAGATGGCCAAAATGCTGAATACTTCGGAGCGACGCGGTCTCGCCCGGTTTGTGACGATGCAGAACCACTACAACCTCGTCTATCGTGAAGAAGAGCGGGAGATGATTCCGCTTTGCCGCGACGAAGGGATCGGCCTGCTTCCTTGGAGTCCACTGGCAAGGGGCTTCCTCGCCGGCAACCGTCGTCCCGGGAGTCACGGTGACACCAGTCGGGCCAAGACGGATGATTTTGCCCACAAGCTCTATTTTCAGGCGGGCGACTTCGCCGTTGTCGAGCGCGTGGGCGAAATCGCGGCACAGCGAGGGGTCCCCCATGCTCAGATCGCACTGGCCTGGCTGCTGCACCAGCCTGATGTCACTGCTCCCGTCATCGGGGCCAGCAAACCGCAACACCTGAAAGATGCCGTAGCGGCTCTGTCCCTAAGCCTATCCAGCGAGGAACTTAAAACTCTCGCCGAACCCTATCAGCCGCACCCAGTTTTGGGACACTCGTAGAGAAAGCGATTTGCCCGCAAATCTTTTTCCTGCCCGCCTACATGCTTTCCATTTGAATTGAAGGCCAAACCATGAAATTCTCTCTCTGGATGATGCCCTTGGCTGGTTTGTTCTTGGTATTTGGCGAGACAATCTCATCCGCGGAAGACGACTTTCAATTCCGCGTCGAATCGAATTTGCGTGCCGGAGTCGCCAAGGTGGATATAACTCCGCCAGCGGATACTCCGGTGGTCGGACACATCAGGCCAACCAGCGGTGTGCGAGATCCCCTGCGGGCCGGTGTGCTGTTGCTGGCCAATGAACAGACACGTGCGGCGATTATAACGCTCGATCTCATCAATGCACCTGCGGAGTTGGTCAGCACGCTGCGCGATGTAGTTGCGCGGAGTACGGAAACACCGCGGGAAAACATCTTGGTGGCGGCCTCGCACAATCATTCGGGACCGGGTTGGTCCCGCGAATCTGCCTGGGGCCGAGAAATGGTGGCCAAAATCGGCATGGCAGCGGCCGAGGCGGCGAAGGAAATGCGGCCCGTGACGATCGGCTACGGCGAGGACCGCATTGACTTCAACATTAATCGCCGCAAGGTCATCAATGGCCGTGCGGTGGTGCGACTCGACCCCGAGGGACCGTGCGATCATCGCGTCAAAGTGTTGCGGCTGGACGATGGACGTTCGCTGGAGCCGATGTGCGTGCTGATGCATGCGGTTTGTCATCCCTGCGTCTTTACCTGGGGTGATAAACTGACGCCTCCATTTCCCAATGGCTACCCCAAAATCAGCGCCGACTTTCCGGGCGAAGCCCAGACTTTTGTGGAAAAAGTATATGGGCCAAAGACCAGGTCCCTGTTTCTGCAGGGTTGCGCCGGCGACATCCGCCCGAATCTGCCGGGCGTCCCCTACCGCTGCGGTGACGAAGCCGACATCAAATGGACCGGCCGCAGTCTCGGCTGCGCGGTGGTGCGGGCCGCCGACCTCAGTGTCGTGCGGGAGCAGCGGGCGACCCGCAAGTCCATCTATCCCCTTAAGTGCGCCACCAGCGTGATTGAACTGCCGGGCAAGAAGGAAAAACTCACCTGCGAAATGCAGGCGCTGCGCGTGGGTGATTTCCTGCTGCTGACCATTCCCGGTGAGCCGATGGTGGAGTATGGATTTCAGATCGAAAAGGCCATCGCGGACCGGGCGACTCCGATCGTTATCGGTTATGCGAATGGGCATCTCGGCTACATCTGCACCGCCAAGTCGCACGAATTTGGCGGCTACGAGCCCAACTCGTCCCCCTTGCTTCCCGAAGCGGAACCCTTGATCCTTGCAGAGCTCGGCCGGCTGTCCGACAAAGTATTGGCCGACGTATTTGAGTCCTTCAAGCCGACGACCAAGTGATCATCGGACCTTTGAAACCGATTTGCTCGAACATTTTTAGCAGCCGAGGATCCCTTCCATGAAACGTCGCCACTTTCTACACGTTGGTCTGGCGGCAACGCTGAGCGCGCCGCTGCTGGCGGCACTGCGGCAAGACCGCCTGGAGGCTGCCGCGGAGGTGCTGTCCAAAGCGACCGCCAGCGGGCAGGTTTCCGCCGCAGTGCTGCATGTCGTCCAGAAAGAATCCCTCTTCACTCGCCACTTCGGCAAAGCGGCTTCTGAAAATGCGATGTTTCTGCTGGGCTCCATTTCCAAGCCCATCTGCGTGACGGCCCTGATGACATTGCTGGATCAAGAAGAATTCCGGCTCGACGACCCGCTCCAGAAATTCATTCCCAAATTTGCAGGGGATGGGCGGGACAAAGTGACCATGCGGCATCTGCTCACGCATGTTTCCGGTCTTCCCGATCAACTGCCGGAAAATAACACCCTCCGCAAGGAACATGCCGCGCTGCCTCAATTCGTCCACCACGCGATTCACACACCCTTGCTGTTTGCCCCCGGCTCCAAGTATTCCTACTCCAGCATGGCAATCCTGCTGGCCACGCATGTCGCGGAGCTGATTAGCGGGAAAAACATCCTGGAGTATGTGGACCAGACCGTTTTTCAGCCGCTGAAAATGAAACACTCGGCCCAGGGACTCGGGAGTTTCAAGCTCGCGGAGATGGTGCCTTGTCAAACCGAACATGCCGCCCCGGAATCGGGAGCCGGCGATCCCACGGCCAAGGAATGGGATTGGAACAGCCCCTACTGGCGCACACTCGGTGCCCCCTGGGGTGGAACGCATGCCTCTGCTCCGGATCTGGCGAGATTTCTCGGTGAATTTCTGCACGCGCGGGGAGCCGTCGTCAAACCGCAGACGGCCCGCCTGATGATCAGCAATCAGAACGACAAAACGCTCACTCCGCGCGGCTTGGGATTCAACGTCGGCAAGGGAGCCGGCAGCCCTGGGTGTTCCGAGCAGACCTTTGGCCATACGGGCTCCACCGGCACCATCGCCTGGGCCGACCCCGCCAGCGAGACCATCTGTGTTGTTTTAACTTCACTTCCCGGCCGGGCAGTAGAGCCTCACCCGCGCGAACGATGCTCTTCCATCGTCGCCACTGCCACGAATTAGTTTGTGGGCAGCCCAGTTATGGGCATTTGATTTTCTGGCCGCGCGAGGACTGTTATTTGGCAGCTTGCACTGCTGACGCCTTCTCTGAATGGCGCAGGGCCGAGCGAATTCAGCATCACAGCTTCAGGCTCTCTTTCATCTCCGCGATGGCGGCCACAAGGCCGTCGATCGACCCTTCTTGATTATTCGCACTAACCTGAATTCGCAATAGTCCGCCGTTAATGGGAACTGCGGGGTAGGTGACACTCGGCACGTAGTAACCACGATCGAAAAGGTAACGCCCAGCCTTCAACGTCTCTTCAATATCGCCAATTGGTATCGCGACTATGGGCGAGACATTGCCGAAATGACGGATGCCAGCGGCATCTAAGCCACTGGTGAGCCGGTGGATCAAATGTTGCAATCGCGAAATCAAAGCGTCAAACGCCGGCGACTCAAGGATGTCCAAAGCCGCCTCAACTCCCGCCAGGTAAGGTGACGGGACCGGACCACAGAAGATATAGGCAAAGTTCTTCATCTTGAGGATCAATTTCAAGGCATGCGTGCACGTCACGAAACCGCCCACGCAACCGAAGGCTTTGCTCAGTGATCCGGCAAGCACAATATCGTTAACCGATCCAAGGACCTCAAATGCTGCTCCTCGCCCGCCCGGACCAACCGCGCCTGTCCCGTGGGCATCGTCGACGTACAACACGCCATCGTGCCGCTTGGCAATTTCGTAGACTTCCTGCAACGGTGGAGTCGTACCTAACATGCTGTAAACGCCATCGATCGCGACGACCAGGCGACGGTTTCCACGTTTTCTGGCGACCTTCTCCAGCGAACCCTTTACTGCGGCATCGAACTTTTGCACCTCGACACCGTCCGCTTGGGCGATCTTGGATGCCTCCCAAATGCTCGTATGCGAGAATTGGTCGACGGCCAGCAGGGTATCAGGGCCGCAGATTGCGGGAATCGCCCCGATGTTCGCTATAGAAACGCTACGCACCACCATCGTATCCTCAACGCCCAGCCAATCCGCCAATCGGCGTTCCACACGCTTACAGATCTCGGCACTAGCAAAACTGCGGCTGATGGTGTTCTGGGTTCCCCAGTGACGCATTCCGTCGATGATCGCCTGCTGGACGGCGGGATTTCGATCCAGTCCCAGCGGGCTACTGAAACCAAAATTGACCACCGATTGACCCTCCATGATCGCTTCGCGCGCGTTACCAGGATCTTCGAGGGTTAGATCCTTCAGATGCGTTTCCTTGCCGATGCGGTCAAGGAAAGACAACGTGAGCCAGATCTTGCGATCTTTGGACAAGTGCCGGACCAGGCTGTCCACTGGGGAGTCGCTGGTCGCGGCATCCAGACGAGCCCGCGGGGGCAACAGTGATGCTGGCGGTGGCACGAACTTAGGATGAGCGTTGGTGGACATGCAATGCATTTCCTGCTGGATAGTACGTGGTCATAAAGTGGTGCGGGACGGGATGGAGTTTACGGCGACGAAGCCTGAGTCGCAGCTTTCTAGCCCGATGAGGCAGTGTCACTTGTTTCCTTAGCCAAGACCTCCTCAACAACATCCGAGTAAAAGTTCAAATCGCGATCATCCAGACTGCGGCCTGGCGGTGCGCCTCCTGCGTTGATTCCAGAGCCCGGATTGAGAAACAGATACGGCAACATGGCGAGGCTCGCGCGCCAATAGCTGTGGTAGGCAGGATAGTCAATCTGTGAATTTTCTTGCTGGTAATCGATGAATTTCTGACGCATCTGATCATGGGCCATTTTGGGATGCCGATGATGCAAACCATGGACAAAAATGTCAAAATTCAGATACGAACTCAGTCTTAACAACCACGACTTGGGAAGGACTGTACGCGTTCCCAAAAGCGGGTGGTAGCTGCTCATGCCAAGATGTTCGGTCATTTTGCGAACGCTTTGAAACGCGCCAGCCAGAATCCACGGCGGTAACACAGCCCACGCAAACTGACGCCGGTAACCCAATGCCACCACGATACCAATTAGCGACGTCCAATAGAGCACAATCAGAAGGTACTCGTTGCGAATGACGCGGCGGATGCTGGGCTTCCGCAGAGGCGATCGTTTGCTGAAGTAAATGCGGCTAAAGATCAGGGGGGTAGCAAGCCATCCCATCAAAAGATCGAACCAGACGAATAGACGGCGAAACCACAGTGAACAGTTCGGATCCGAGTAAGGCCACAATTCCCAATCCTCAGGACGATTCAGATAGGCATGATGATAGATGTGCGTTTCGCGATATACCGTATAGGGAACGAGCACAAAGGTGCCGATGAAACGTCCCATAACGATACTGGCTTGCTTGTTCGGCCACAGGGTTTGGTGGACGGCCTCATGCAAACAACTCGTTCCGCAAAACATCATGTAGGCGGTAATCACCCATAAAGTGCCTACGACTGCCGGATGGTTGCTGGGCCAACCGAAGAACAGTGCCGAGAAGCCAGCGAACATGGCAGGCAAAAACAACAACCGCCAAAACACCCGTTTATCGACGATCGCCTGTGATTCCTCAACGGTGAATTTTGTAACGGTTGACATGTATTCGCGTTCCTCCATAACAGGGTCGTCAGATACCGGAACGAAAATGCTCCGGTTGCATGATGATTCGAGAAATGTTGCTGTCAAGGAATTGCGCACCACGGCCATTCTTGCATCGGTCTGGAAGCTGGTTGGGTATTGAAGACATTTCAATCCCTGGCAATGGAGTCGACGATGAGTCGTGGCCCCGGATTACCGATGCGCGAGCCTTGTCGGCGGCAGATGCGAGAGTTTGACCGTGATACGCAATGGTGGTGGATTCTGCGATTACGCTGTCCAGTCGACGGAGGCCGGCTTGATTTTCTTGCCTGTGGAGTCCATGGGGCCAGGAAATGAAGACGTGGTGGAAGTGCCGCTTCCCTGGAGAATAGCTCGCCAAGCCATTTGACGGACATCGTGATGTAGAACTCGGGATGGGTATGCAGGCGGGCTTCAGGGCGGGCAAACCTCAACCTGCCATGCGTCGTGTAGGATCTATATTCTCCATCAAAGAGACCATCAAATGCGTCAACAACCCCAAGCTAAGTCGAACACCACATCGCCATGAAAGGATAGAGAAAGTGACCACATCCAAAGGCCAACTCACTCAATTCTCGGCCTGGAAGAATCTCCGGGTCCACCACGAGAAGTTTCAGCGCAAGCATCTCCGCGAGCTCTTTGCAGATGATCCCGAACGAGGCGACCGCTTGAGCATCGAAGCTCTGGGCATCTACCTCGATTATTCCAAAAACCGGGTCAGCGACGAGACACTGGGGTTGCTGTTCGACCTGGCGAAGGAGTCGGGGTTACGCGCGCGGATTGACGCCATGTTTCGGGGGGAGAGGATCAACGTCACCGAACAGCGAGCCGTTTTGCACGTGGCCTTGCGAGCGCCCCGAAGTCAATCCCTGGTTGTTGACGGGACAGACGTAGTTCCCGAGGTGCATGCCGTGCTCGACAAAATGGCTCGCTTTTGTGACAAGGTCCGCGCGGGGGAATGGAAAGGACACACGGGCCGACCCATTCGCAATGTCATCAATATTGGCATCGGCGGCTCGGATTTGGGGCCGGTCATGGCCTACGAGGCGCTGCGGCATTACAGCCGGCGGGACATGGTCGTTCGCTTCGTCTCGAATATCGACGGGACCGATATCGCGGAGGCGACTCGCGATCTCGACCCCGCTGAAACGCTGTTCATTGTGGCTTCCAAGACCTTCACCACCTTGGAAACGCTCACCAATGCTCGCTCCGCGCGGGACTGGTGCCTCCAGACTCTCGGCGATCCAGGCGCTGTGGCGAAGCATTTCATCGCTGTCTCGACCAATACCGAGGAAGTCGCCAAGTTTGGTATCGACACGGCCAACATGTTCGAGTTTTGGGACTGGGTCGGCGGCCGTTATTCGTACGATTCGGCAATTGGCTTGTCGCTGATGCTGGCGATTGGTCCGCAGCACTTTCGCGAAATGCTCTCCGGCATGCACGCCATGGATGAGCACTTTCGCACCGCGCCTTTTGAGCGAAACCTCCCCATTCTGCTCGGATTGCTGGGCGTGTGGTACAACAATTTCTTCGGCGCCGAAACGGTGGCCATCCTCCCCTATGATCAATACTTGGGGCGGTTGAGCGCGTATCTCCAGCAGCTCGACATGGAGAGCAACGGCAAGCAGGTCGACTTGGAAGGAAATCAGGTCACTTATCAAACCGGTCCGGTCATTTGGGGAACGCCCGGCACCAACGGCCAGCATGCGTTTTTCCAACTCATTCATCAGGGAACGAAGCTCATCCCCTGCGATTTCATTGGCTGCTGCCAAACGCTCAATCCCGTGGGCCGCCATCACGATTTGCTCATGGCCAACTTCTTCGCCCAAACCGAAGCACTGGCCCTGGGGAAGACGGCGGAGGAAGTGCGGGCTGATGGCGTTCCGGAATTTCAAGTACCTCATCGCACGTTCGCGGGGAATCACCCGACAAACACCATTCTGCTCGAGCGATTGACGCCAGAATCGTTTGGCAAGCTAGTCGCCATGTACGAGCACAAGGTGTTCGTGCAGGGGACGCTGTGGCACATCAATTCGTTTGACCAGTGGGGTGTGGAGCTGGGAAAAGTCCTCGCCAACCGGATCATTCCTGAATTGTCCGGCGACCATCAGGGTCCTCTGAATCACGATAGCTCGACGAACAAACTGATGCAGCGATACCGGGAATTGAGGAACAAGTAAAAGTGAATGTCAGATCGAAACCGTATACCGGTTCGATTCGCGACTGGCGTCGGAAGCTGTTGGCTTTCGATTGGGAATGGCGGACGCTGACGAGGCGGACTGCTTTTTTCCGCCAAGCTTGTTCACGAATTGATCGACGAACTCCGGCGGCACGAAGGCCAAATTGCCGATGATCATTGCCAGGCCGAAGGTGGGCATGCCGAGGAAGAGGGCAATGCCCCCGTGAACGGCTACGGCCAAGGCCAGGAAGATGGGCCGAGTGAGACGGGGCCAGATAAGGACAGGATAAAAGGTCTCCCAGAAGACCGTGATGTGCGTGAGCAGAGCGATCAGCCAAGGCTGATGGACGAGCCAAGTGAGACTGAGCGATTGATATTCAAGATTAGCGGCGGCAAACCAAACTGCACTGCCGTCCCACCAAAGTTCGCCTCGCATTTTTCCGATGCCGCCGAATAGATAAATGACGCACATCTGAATCTGGATCAGGCGGACCGCGATGTTGGTCATGACATGGCTGTCGGCGGGCAAAGGCGCGCCGCGACGTCGTGCGAGATAGCGATCGAGCGAGAAGATCGCTCCGCTAGGGGCGATGGCCAGGTAAGTCGCGATCATGACATTGACTTGATCGAGGCCGAACAGGGCACCGGTCAGGCGATGGCAATAGGAGAGCGTGATCAAGCAGGCTAGCGGTGCGACAACGCGAGTGAAGAGGCCGATCGTGAGAAACGCGAAGACGACGAGAGCGGCCAAATGCAGCGCCCAGAGCAATGCTGGCGAATCCACGTAGCTGAGATAGCTGAACGTGAAATTGCGACCGTCAACGCCTTGGCCGAGTTTATCAGCGGCGGCAGGTATGACCCAACTCTTGACGCCTAGAAAATCATTCAGTCCAAGCGTCCAGACCGCATGGGTATAGAACAACATTCCGCCGCCTAAAATGCGGAGTAGAGCCAATGTGTGGGGTTTGCTGGGTGTGAACCAGAAGCGGTCCCAGGCCTGTGCGGCAGGGCGGAGCCAGGAGTTGTATGCCAGGTCTGCCAAAGTGGAAAGGATATTGCTCATGGCCGGATGACCTCCGACATATTGCTCTCCGGCAGGCTGATATAGGTTTCCGGCAGGTCGAGACGCTGACCTTTGCGGAGAAACTCATCGGGGCTGAGTAGCAGATGCTCGCGGCGGGTGATGGTCACCTGACTGCCTCCATACTTGGCCGATAGATGGTCCTCGAAGGACTTGCGAAGCAACTCGTATTGCTCGCGACGGTGCTTCCAAGCGGCTGTCTGCAGAG
>CAYUJE010000234.1:0-10427 GCA_964444865.1 uncultured Pirellulaceae bacterium
GAATGGAATCCAAGGATATCGACGTGCAAGTTCACGGCAACCTGGTGACGGTCAGCGGCGAGCGGAAGGAGGAGAAAGAAGAGAAAGGGAAGACCTTTCACCGTGTGGAGCGAAGGACTGGAAAGTTCGCCCGCTCATTCACGCTTCCTTGCTCCATCAACGAAGACGAAGTCGCCGCCGAGTACACCAAAGGGGTGCTCTCGCTCAAGCTTCCCAAATGCGAAACGGATAAGTGCAGAAAGGTTGCCGTCAAAGGTTAGGAGTTTCGTTTGATGGCCGGAAAACCCATGCCGGATCCGTTTCCGGCTCGAAGCTTTCTGAGTTGCCAGCAAACAGTTCGAGAGGAGGGAGAGAAATGGACGTCAAACGCTTTTTGAACGAGAAAAGTGTTTCCTACACGGTACTACCCCACCAGTGGTCTCGTGGTGCCGCGGCGGTTGCTTCCGCTGTCCACACTCAGCCGGGGCACGTCGCTAAGCCAGTGTTGCTGCATGCTGATCACAGCTATTGTGACCTGGTGGCCATTGTTCCGGCGAACGCGGCCATCGACTTCGAAAAGGTCAGCCGCATGATGGGTGGTGCCGACATTCAATTGGCCACGGAGCAGGATGTATCGGACCGCTGCCCCGACTGCGAACGCGGCGTACTGCCGCCGTTTGGCTCCCAATATGGGATGCAGACCCTGGTGGATGAGTCGCTTGCCGAGCAGGAGACAATCGTCATCGAAGGAAACTGCCGAACCGAGGCGGTGCAACTTCTCTGGGAAGATTTCCGTCGCCTGGAAAATCCGCTTGTCGGCGAGTTCGCGATTAGAAAGTAGCCCATGCCCGTCCTCCGCTTCGATCCCACAACTTCGGACTGGGTGGTGTTTGCTCCCTCCCGCAAGTTCCGCCCCCACGACGGACACTCCAAGCCCGCCCCGGAGTCCGCAGCAGTTTCAGTTGTGGCCAATTGCCCTTTCTGTGCCGGGAATGAAGCGCTAACTCCTCAGGAGATCTACTCGGTTCCGGAAACGTCTGGCGGTGCGGCCCGCTGGAAAGTGCGTGTGGTCCCCAACAAGTTCCCCGCGCTGCGGATTGAGGAAAGTCCAGCTCGGGTGGCTGAAGGCGGCAGTTTTCATTCGATGGGTGGCTGCGGTGCGCATGAAGTGATTGTGGAATCCCCCGACCATTCCCGGCACCTCTCCCAGCAACCGCTCGAGCAAATCCATGCCGTGCTCCGCACGCTGCAAGCCCGCTATCAAGACTTAATGCGCGATCCACGCTTTCAAACCGTGGTCATTTTCAAAAACCATGGTGCTGCTGCTGGCACCTCCCTAGCGCATCCCCATTGGCAGTTAATCGCCACGCCCGTGGTCCCCAGGCACTTGCGGCTGAAGCACTTTGAAGCCAGCGAGTACTTCGATCGGACCGGAGATTGCCTGTACTGTGTGCTGGCCCACGATGAAATCACAGCCGGCAAACGCATCGTGGCCCGCAACGAGCACTTTGTCGCCTTGATGCCTTACGCCTCCCACTGTCCCTTTGAGACCTGGATTCTTCCCCTCCAGCGTCAAGCTTCCTATACGCTCGTAAGCCCGGAACGGCTCTGGTCTTTGTCGGCGCTGCTGAAGGAAGTGCTGCTTAAACTTTGTACAGCGCTGGATGATCCTGCCTTCAATCTGACGATCAATGATGTCCCTCGCGGTGACGAGGGGAAGGAGTATTTCCTCTGGCACATTCGCATTCACCCTCGACTGACCACTCCCGCGGGCTTTGAACTGGGGAGTGGGATGTCGATTAATACGATTCTTCCCGAAGATGCGGCGGCGTTCCTAAGCGAAGTTCCAATTGCCAAGGCGGTTTGAATTCGCATCATCTCTTCTGCTCCGCACCTGCCCGTTGGCGTAAAGTCCGCGGAGTGCACATTCAGGGCGACGGATCTACTTGCTCGGGGATTTGACGGTCACCACGGGGCATTTGGCCCAGCGGACCACCAATTCCGCCACGCTTCCCATCAAGATACGAGTCAGGCCGCGCCGCCCGTGCGTCCCCATGATGATGAAGTCTGCTTTCTCGTCTTCCGCCAGTTTGACGATGGCGTCGGCGGGATCACCCGATAAGAGAAAATGTTCGACGGGAATGTTAGGGTCTTTGGGAAGCACACCCTTCAGGCGAGCCCGCAGTTCATCGGTGGGAGGGGAAGGTTCCACGTACATGAATTCGCCACCTCCCACGGGAAGCGGAGTAATCTGGACATGCGCCAGCAAAAGCCTGGCACCTGTGTCGCGGGCCAGCGACGTCGCGAGAGTGAGAGCCGTGTCGCTGCCAGGAGAGAAATCAATCGGAACCAGGATGTTTTTGACGTTCATAGGGTGGGCTCACTTTCTCGGTTCGGAGGTGGGATTGGGGAATGCCTTCAGTAGAAGAGTGAAGTGCGCAACAATCAAGTGATGTCGGCGTTTTAGGATTTCATGGACAGTGCGAAGATGATTATGCTTCTCCTGTTCCTCGTCGTGCTTCTTAGCGAGCAGAGGCAGGTCGGCTCCGGAGCCCCCTTTCTCAAATTCCGCCAGTGAGTGCTCGTGGTCATCCACGATTTCCTCATTGATTCGAACAGCTGCCGCGTGCTGACGCAGTGTCTGCTCGTGTTGCTTGAGATCATGGTCGAGTTCTTTGAGATTGTCAAAAGCCTGGCTCAGCTCATGCTGCCAAATTCGAAGATCTTCCCGCCAGCAAAGTCTCTCGCTGTTCCAGGCCAGGTGGGTCTGGTGCATTTCCGCATGGTTTTCTAGAGACATGGATTACCTCCGAGGGGAATAGTCTGCCTGCTCGAAAGGTCTGGTTCGCAATTTCCGCGCCGACTTCATTTCTTGAGAATTCTGGCTATCTGGACGGAATTGAGCAGTGAAATCACATTTTGGCTCAGTGCTTGACGCACATTTGTGACAAAACAGCACACTTCGTCAGTCACTTCCGCGCGCCTTCCCGTGCTGCTGGGTGCTGTGAATGCGAGAATCATCGTGCAAACGGGCTCCTTGTAGTTCGCCCGAGTGCGATACCCTGAGTTGGCCGCCTGGCACATGACATGCGTTATTGTGATAGATTCCGCGGGCCGCAGTGACACGGCCCTAGTGACAATAGGACATCTAAGAATCAACAGCACTGATCCCCGAGTAGCCAGGTCTCATGATTCGAACCATCGTTCCCGAGGAATTGAACCGCCTGCGGAAGTCCGGTCAAGCCGTCGAACTGATCGACGTTCGAACACCCGAGGAATTCCTTGAAGTCCATGTTGATTTTGCGAAAAACATCCCTCTGAAAGAGCTGGACGCTCGCCAATTCGCCGCCCAGCGCGCCCCGTCCCCAGAGCCGCTCTATGTCATCTGCCGTTCCGGTGGCCGGGCTGGGCAAGCCTGCGAAAATCTGGCGGCAGTGGGAATGGAAGTGGTGAATGTGGAAGGTGGAACGCTGGCCTGGCAAGCGGCTGGACTTCCTGTGGTCGGAGGCGGAAAGGTGATGTCTCTGGGGCGACAGGTCCGAATTGTAATGGGCTGCCTGATTCTCGGATCTTCGCTCCTGGCGTTCTACAGCATCTATTGGATCGCACTCGTGGCGTTTTTCGGTGCCAGCCTCATCTTTTCAGGGATCGCGAATTTCTGTGGGTGGTCTCCCATCCTGGCCCGCATGCCCTGGAATCGAAGGAACAATTCCGCAACCGGCTCTCCACATCCGCATAACTCCTTTGCTGTGCCGCGTGACTAGACAACGAGCCACGAGCGAGCTGATCACGAACAAAAATCTTCCAAGGAATTCTCGATGAAACTGGTGATTGTGGGTGGCGTTGCCGGCGGAGCCTCTGCGGCTGCCCGGGCGCGTCGTTTGTCGGAACAGGCGCAGATCGTGCTTGTCGAGCGTGGTCCTGACGTTTCCTTCGCCAATTGCGGCTTGCCGTATTACATCGGCGGAGAAATCGCCGACCGCTCCAAGCTGCTGGTGGTGACGCCGGAAAGGTTGCGTGAGCGTTTCAAATTGGATGTGCGAGTCCGTTCCTCGGTCGAGTCGATTGACCGGGCAGCAAAAACAGTTCGAATCCTCAATTTAGACTCAGGCTGGGAGTATGACGAACCCTATGACAAACTGATTCTGGCCCCCGGCGCGGCACCTCTTCGGCCGCCGATTCCCGGCATCGATCTTCCGGGGATGTTCACGCTCCGCAACCTGCAAGACATGGACCGCATCAAGAGCGCGCTCCATGCAGGCGTGCGGCAAGCCGTTGTAGTGGGTGCCGGCTTTATCGGCCTGGAACTCGTGGAAAACTTAGTGCGGCTGGGAGTTACGACCACTCTTGTGGAATTGCAGGATCAGGTGTTGCCGCCGTTTGATAAGGAAATGACCACTCCGTTGACGCAGACACTGGCCGCCATGGGTGTATCACTTGTGCTCGGGGAGTCGGCTGAGAGGTTTGAAGCATCTGCTCAAGGTCTCACCGTCCACCTCAAATCGGGGAAGCGGTTGGAAGGGCAACTGGTGGTTTTGGGAATCGGCGTTCGCCCGGAAAACAAGCTGGCCGTAGATGCGGGATTGGAAGTTGGTCCTCGCGGGGGAATTCGGGTCAATGAATTCCTGCAAACGAGTGATCCAGACGTCTATGCTGTCGGCGATGCCATCGAAGTCCAGGACTTCGTGCTCGGCGGGCCGACGCAGATTCCCTTGGCGGGACCTGCAAATCGGCAAGGCCGCATCGCCGCGGATAATGCCTGCGGCCGCAGTTCGCGGTATCGAGGAACTCAAGGAACGGCCATCTTGGGATTGTTTGGCCAGATCGCCGCCATGACGGGCGCCTCGGAAAAATCGCTGCAGAGAAGCAAGCGGCCGTACCAGATGGTGTACGTCCATCCCGCCAATCACGCGGGCTATTATCCGGGAGCCGAGGGGATGACGCTCAAGTTGCTCTTCGCCCCCGATTCGGGCCGGATCCTCGGCGCGCAAGCCGTCGGCGGTCAGGGAGTCGATAAGCGGATCGACGTGTTGGCCGTCGCCATTCAGGCTCGCATGACGGTGTTCGATCTGGAAGAGATGGAACTCGCCTATGCTCCTCAATTCGGTTCCGCGAAGGACCCCGTTAACATGGCGGGATTCGTCGCTGCCGGCTTGCTCCGCGGAGACCATCCGCAAATCGATGTAGCCACACTCTTGGCGATTCCTGTTGCGACGCGACCCATGCTGCTCGACGTTCGTACCAGCGAGGAGTTCGCGGCCGGCCATATTCCAGATGCTCTCAACATTCCCGTGGATGAGTTGCGTTCTCGGCTGATGGAACTGCCGAAAGACGGGGAGATTGTCGCCTACTGTCAGGTGGGTCAACGAGGGTATTTGGCGACTCGGATTCTGCGTCAGTTGGGATTGAATGCCGTCAATCTGAGCGGCGGATACAAAACGTACCGGCTCATGGCCCCAGCTTCGTAGCCCGCGCGCCGCAGAGAAGTGCTTATTGGTTCGTTACCGATGCAACTGCTTCTCCACCTCCAGGACATGCAGCGTGGTTTTGAGTGCCACGTCCGGATTGAGGGAGATGCTGTCGATCCCCTGTTCCACCAGGAACTGGGCGAACTCGGGATAGTCGCTGGGGGCCTGGCCGCAAATTCCGACTTTTCGCCCCTTCGCCCTCGCTCGCTCAATGACGCTGGCGATCATCGTCTTTACCGCGGGATTTCGTTCGTCAAAAATTGGCGCGACCGTTTCGGAATCACGGTCCACGCCCAAAATCAGCTGCGTCAGGTCATTTGAGCCAATGGAGAAGCCGTCAAAGATTTCGGAGAACTCCTCGGCCAGAATCACGTTGCTGGGAATTTCGCACATGACGTAGACTTCCAGCCCCTCGACTCCCTGGCGAAGGCCATTTTTTTCCATTTCGGCAATGACCTTGCGACCTTCGTCCACAGTGCGGCAGAAAGGAATCATCAGTTTGAGATTCGTCAGGCCCATTTCGTCGCGGACTTTTTTCATCGCCCGGCACTCCAGTGCAAACGCCTCTCGATAGCGGGGATGGTAGTAACGTGAAGCACCTCGGAAACCGAGCATCGGGTTCTCTTCCTGCGGTTCATAGGCCTGCCCGCCGACGAGGTTTGCGTATTCGTTCGTCTTGAAATCGCTAAGCCGAATAATCACATCCTTGGGATAGAAGGCGGCCGCAATCATGGAAACGCCGGCGGCCAGCTTGTCGACGAAGAATTCCGCTTTATCGTCGTAGCCGGCGGTGAGCGCATCAATTTCACGCCGCACTTTGATGTCGTCAAGGGTGGCATAGTTGAGGAGGGCTTGGGGATGAATCTTGATGTAGGTGGTGATAATGAACTCCTCACGAGCGAGCCCCACGCCGTCGTTGGGTAGTGAGGACAGGCGGAGTGCTTCGGAGGGGTTCCCCACGTTGAGCATGATCTTGGTCTTGGGCCGAGCGAGGGTCTCCAGGTTCATCTGGTGTACTTCGAACTTCAGCAGACCTTCATAGACATTGCCGGTTTCTCCTTCGGCGCAAGAGACCGTCACCTCCTGGCCCGTGCGGAGCACCTGGGTTCCATTCTCGGTTCCCACAATGGCCGGTAGCCCCATTTCCCGACTGACAATGGCAGCATGGCAAGTCCGCCCGCCCCGGTTGGTCACAATCCCAGCCGCCTTTTTCATGACTGGTTCCCAGTCGGGATCGGTTTTATCCGTGACCAGGATTTCGCCTGGCTGGACTTCCTGAAGCTGGCGGACGCTTTCGACGACGCGAACTTTGCCGGAAGCCACCTTCTCTCCCACCGCTCGACCCGTGGCGAGGATCGGGCCCCGCTGCAGCAAGCGATAAGATTCCAGCTTCTGGGCCTTCGTCTTTTGCGATTGCACGGTTTCTGGTCGGGCCTGGAGAATGAAGAGTTCCCCAGTATTTCCATCCTTTGCCCATTCGATGTCCATCGGAGTGTACATATTGCGTTTGCGGCTGTAATGTTCCTCAATCTGGCAGGTCCAGCGGGCGAGGGTGAGTATGTCTTCGTCGCTGATTGCGAATTGCGCGCGGTCATTTGGCGCCACGGGCACGTTGCGGGTCATTCTTCCGCCGCCGGCGTCATACACCAGCTTGAATTCCTTGGTGCCGAGAGTCTTCTGCAATATGGGGCGAAAGCCCGCCTTCAGCGTCGGTTTGAAGACCATGAATTCGTCGGGATTCACCGTTCCTTGCACGACGTTTTCTCCCAGCCCATACGCGGCGTTGATCAGCACTACATCGCGAAATCCGGTTTCTGTATCTAGAGAGAACATCACCCCCGAGGAAGCCAAATCCGCGCGGACCATCTGCTGCACGCCGATGGAAAGAGCGACCGTGAAATGGTCGTAGCCCTTGTCGACGCGATAGGAGATCGCCCGGTCGGTAAAGAGCGAAGCGAAGCACCGCTGGCAACATTCCAGCACAGCCGCTTCTCCCCGCACATTCAGATAGGTCTCCTGCTGACCGGCGAAGCTGGCATCCGGCAGGTCCTCGGCCGTGGCGCTGGATCGTACGGCGACATCCAGCGGCTCCTCTCCACCGCACAGCTGTTGATAAGCCGACACGATCGACACTTGAAGTTCCTCGGGCATCTCAGCTGCCATGATGGCGTGTCGAATCGCCAGGCCGCGTTTCTGGAGGTCCTGCACTTTGTGACAATCCAGTCCGGTCAGGATTCTCTTGATTTCCTGGTCCAGCCCCGTTGAATGTAGGAACTCCCGATAAGCTTCCGCCGTGACGGCGAAGCCAAACGCCAGGTTGATGCCCTGGGGACCCAACTCGCGGCACATTTCGCCCAGAGACGCATTTTTTCCTCCCACCAGCGGCACATCGGCGATGCCAAGGTCATCAAACCAGCGAATAAACTTGAGTTGAGGAGGGGAGACAGGCATGATGATCTCGCGATTCGAGGAGAAAGCAAAAGTGCTGTGCGGAAAGATGCAAGTCCAATGCCACTGCTGACGCCATTGACTTCGCCACACGTAACGCACCTATCACAACACGCGCGCGGTTTCGACGCACAACCGCGCAAGTAATTGGGCATAGCCGCACACTTGGCGCACTCAAGTCATTCCACAAAATGGATCTGAAACGCGGTATAGTGAATGCACTCGTTCCCATATTTCTCGAATCTGCTCGGGCTGGAACGGATTTCCGTCCGCGTGGAATGGACTCGTGCGAATAAATCGACTTTTCTTCTGAGCTTATCCATGCCACCTACGGAACAAACCACGCCAGATGCCATTTGCGCACTTCGCAAGGAATTCTATAACGCCACCGTCACCACGATTTCGCCGGTCCACGACGACTTGTGGATCCTGCGCGTTGTCACGGATGGTCCCTTGCCTGTCTTTCAGCCCGGTCAGTACGTCGCGCTGGGGCTTGGCGAATGGGAGCCTCGCGTCGCGGGGGTGGATGCGGAACATCTCGACCCGCACGGCAGGCACCATCTCATCAAGCGGGCCTATTCGATCGCCTGCTCGCTCCTGGATAGGGAAGGGAAGCTCGTGCGAGCGAATCATTGTCCCTATTTGGAGTTTTATATTTCCTTGGTACGGCATGGAGCGACCCGTCCGCCGGCACTGACTCCTCGCTTGTTTCTTTTGCAGGAGGGGGATCGGCTGTTCGTCGAAGAGAAAGCCAAAGGGAATTACACGCTGGAAGGGGTTTGCGAAGATGATGACGTGCTGTTTCTGGCGACTGGGACTGGCGAAGCACCGCATAATGCCATGCTGGCGGAGCTATTGGCCCGCTCTCACCGCGGACATATCGTCAGCGCCGTTTGCGTTCGTGTTCGCCAGGAGGCAGCCTATCGCCAGGTAAATGAGGAATTGGCCCGCAAGCATTCCAACTATCAATATTTCGCAATGACCACGCGCGAGCCCGAAAACCTGGATCCCCGTCATCCGCAGTTTGTCGGCAAACGTTATTTGCAGGATTTTGTTGCCTCGGGAGATCTGGAGCGCCAGACGGAGATGAGTCTCCGCCCCGAACGGACGCACGTCTTTCTTTGCGGGAACCCCGACATGATTGGGGTCCAGAGGGGCGCGATCGTTCCCGGGGCCATGGCAGATTTGCTGGCCAGCCGAGGGTTCCGCCTGGATCACCCGCATGCGCCTGGCAACCTGCATGTGGAGCACTACTGGTAGCTTGTCAGGCCGGATGCAGCGGCCAACTTGCCGGCGAAATGGGGGATTCAAAACCTTCGGGCTTCACCGTTAACATGCTGCAGTCGCAGCTCCCCAGCACTTTTTCGGCGGTGCTACCCAGCAGCACACCCTTGATTCCGCTTCTGCCCACGGTTCCCATGGCTATCAAATCGGCATGATACTCGTGGCCGAGACGCTTGATCTCCTTCCAGGGAGTTCCCGAGGACAGATGGATATGGCTCTGGCTTGTGTCGCAGTCCAGGGACCGCAAAAAATCGCCCATCCGCGACTTGGCCTCTTCGTCGATCGCCTGCCGGAGCGTGCTCCCTTCTGGCAAATGGTCCACAAGATCCGGGGGAACATCCGACGCGTCAATCACGTGCAACAGATGAAAGTCCGCGGAGGCCTGCTGGGCGATCCACAGCCCTTCCTGCACGGCCCGGCGGCTGACGTCCGAAAAATCGGTGGCCGCCAGAACGACGCGCGGAGGCCCGACATATTCCGCCTTGACGATCCACACCGACGACGGGCACTTCCCCACCAACCGCTTCGCCGTGCTGCCGACAAAGAACTCCTGCCAGGCGGACAGTCCGCGCGTGCCAGCCAGCACCAGGTCATATCCTTCCTGCTGGACGGCATGAATGATTTCGACAAAGGGTTCCCCTAGAAGAGTCTCGTAGCGAATCTCAACCCCGCTGGCATCCAGGTCCGCAGCCATCTTTCGCATGCGAGCATCCGACCGCTGCCGGACTTCGTGTTCGAATTGGTCCCCTGAGCCAAGCAGCAGGTCGAGTTTCGCTTTGGACGATGCGGAGTGCACCACCTTGCGAAGGTCCCCCCGCACATGTGCGAGCACCACCTGCGCACCCGATAGCCGGGCAAGCCAGATCGCTTGCCGCAGGGCCGCTTCCGCGGGGGATGAAAAATCGGTCGCTACCAGGATTTTTCGGAAACCGTGCGCTGCATCCATCGTTGTTCCTCAAGATGAAAAGTGACTTGGTATCACAGACATTTTGCTGTGCAGTGCGTTTGAAACGCAACTCTTGTGCCGCGTAACGGTCGCACGGAAAAGTTGCGGGAATCAAGTTCAAGGGCGAGTTCGATGCGGCCTCGCTAACCAATGCAGGAGTAGGCTTCCAGCTTCGCACTCCTGGCCAGTCGCCATCTTCCGCAGGGAATGGGACATGCGTTACGACTTTATTATACCGCGACGCCCTCTCGATCCGGTTCTACCAGAACCACTGCCACTGCCGCAAAGATGGGGGCAAGCTG
>CAYUJE010000235.1:0-10379 GCA_964444865.1 uncultured Pirellulaceae bacterium
ATTCTTGGGGACGAGTAAGCGATTTTGTAAACCATGAGTTTCTCGGGGGGGGCGCTTCCCTTGAAGTTGGCCTGCGATTGCATCGCTTGCACAAGCCTCGCAGTCACGAAGGCGAAAATCAGGAGCTCGCCGCTGCGCCAAGCGAAAAATATTCTTTTGAAAACAGTGAACAAAAGAGTCTGTTCGCGCATCGAGTCATTGGGAGACCGGTGCGCGCGGACGACGCTGCGAGGGCGTTGGGTTTTCCCTGGAGAATAAGCGGGACGCGGGGCGGCTTATCGCGGCTGATCGCGGGTTATAGAACTTTTTGCCGTTTTGACGAATGCGAAGTTGCAAGCTGTTTTTCGGCAAGGACTTGGGACGAATGAACGGGGCGCGAGGGAAGCAAAAAAGTGGTTATAAAAGGATGATTCAGGGGCCATGGTTAACGGTCGGCGGCTGGCGCAAGGTCAATGTAATCAAGGACTTGCGTACGTACACCTAAGGAATTGTGAATCAAGAAAGGGGGTTTTTGCGCCAAAATGAATCGGGCACATCAACCTTAAAGCGAGAAAAAACAAGGAGTTGCGGCGAGGCGTTGAGGGGCGATTGGGAAGGGTGAATCCAATGAATCAGACCGGGAGGAAAGGGGGGCGGCGCGGCCGTTGGATCGCGGACGGTCCGTATGGTGTCCCTGCTGCTCTGGCAGTTGGCGAGGGACATTTTGGGACTGGCGACTTACCGGGCGAGGGAGTAGAGGTTTTTCCTGCCGCGAATGTAGATCCGGCCGTTACTGATGGCGGGGGAGGCGACCGTTTCGTCGTCGAGCTTGTTCTCCACCAGTTTGTCGAAGCGAGGGCTGGCGGAGATGACGGTGCAGAGGCCGTCGATGCTGAGGAAGTAGATGCGGCCGTCCGCAGCGAGGGGGGAGGCTTTGTAGCCCCCTTTGAGCCGCTGCTTCCATTGCAGGTGGCCGGTGGGGACGTCGATGCAGCGGGCGATGCCGTCGTCGGTGACGGTGAAGAGGAGATCGTTCCAAAGGACCGGGGAGCAGGTATCCGGCGAACCTTCGTCGTACTGCCAAACGATGTCGCGCGTCGAAAGTTCTCCTGGCTTGCTCGGCCGCACGGCGACGAGCGGCTTTTTGAGGCCGCGGGTGGCGAAGACCGTTTCGCCATTGGTCGTGGGGCTGTTGACCGTTCGGCCGCCGACGAGTCCCGGCAGAAACCAAAGGTGTTTGCCGGTGGCCGGGTCGTAGGCATCGAGCTGGTTGCCTCCCATGACGACCAGTTGCTCCGTGCCGCCGAGCGACGTGAGCAGAGGAGTGGTGTAGGCATCGCACTCCTCCGCTTTGGCCGCGGTATTGCGGGTGACCTTCCAGCGGAGCTTGCCGGTGAGCAGGTCGTGGCTGGCGACGTAGCTTTCGACCGGTTTGTCCTGCAGATCGGACAGGGAATCGTGCAGGCAAACGGAGATGACCTGGTTCTTGTGGATGACCGGGCTGTTGGCATGGCCATACCAGCAGGTGTAAGTGCCGTGATCGTCCTGCAGGTTCCGCCGCCAAAGCTGGTTGCCGTCGAAATCATAAGCGGCCAGGTCGCCGGTGCCGAATTGGGCGACGACCGTTTTGCCGTCGGTGACGGGCGAAGGGCTGGCGACGCTGTAAAACTGATGGACCTTGAGCTTGCTCCGCCGCGGCCCTTCGCGGTGGTCCTCGCTCGGCCCCACTTCCCGCTGCCAAACGACTTTGCCGTCCTCCTTCGCGAACCTGACGAGCAGGAGTTTGTCTTCGGGCGTGTGGCAGGTGACGAAGAGGGTGTCGTCCCAAACGGCTGGGGTGCTGGTTCCGGTGCCCGGCAGAGGGACTTTCCAGAGGATGCCCCGCTGCTCGTTCCAGGTAATGGGAAGGTCCTTTTCGCCACTGACACTGGTCCCCGAGGGCCCCCGCCACTGCGGCCAGTTGTCGCCGGCGGGGAGGGAATCGGCAAATATCGAAAGTGTGAGCCAGGCGAAAGCGAACAACGATAACAACTTTTTAAAGAACGATTGAGTCATGGCATGGGTGGAAATCGAGGGAGCTAGCGGCCGCAATTTCAGCCGACTATTATCGGTGTCGTTCCAGCTTCAAGATAGCCTAACACTTGGAGAGACTGCCATGTCGAGGTTCGTTCCGCTGTTCGCCCGCAACGAAGAGATCAACAAGTGGCTGAGTGATAACCCGCTGGTGATGGCCGCCATTTTTGGCGCAATCGGCGCGATTCTCCTCTTCACTGGCGTGCGGAGCCTGATGACGGGTCAAGCAACAGGCAAATGGGGAACGCAACACGAGGGGGGGATGGCGATGGTCATCGGCGGAGTTCGCGTGGCGGGGGGCGTGGTTTGCCTCTGCGTCACGTTGTATAGCCTGGCCAAGGCGATCCTCTAGCCGGTGCGCTATTCGCCGACTGCGAGGTCATGCAGTTTCCGCAGGATGCCCGGCGTTTGCGTGGGGCCGGCGTGGCTGCCGTCCGAGCGGGCAATTTGCGTGTGGGGAAGCCGAGTGATGGAGAGCTCTTCTTCGGGAGCCGAACTGCGGCGGAATTCTTCCACCCCCTGCCGGCGGATCATTTGGATGCCGGCGGTCTGCTGTTGCTGGGCGGATTCCTGCAAGGCGGCTGCCCAGCGCGTGAGCCGATCCATCAGGCCGCGGGCCGGTTTGGGTTCCGACTGGGCACGGGCCATGATGAGCTTGTCGTCGTTGCGCATGTCCCAGAGTCGGCGGATGTCCGACGTGCTGATGTCGATCTGCTCTTCCTGCACGAAGACGATGTCGCCGGAGGAACGGGCCATGCCGGTTTGCACGGCGGCAGCCATTCCCCGCTGCCAGGCATGGCGGGCGATTTTGAGCTGCGGATAGCGTTGCTTGAGCTCGTGGGCGATGTCCCCGGTGTGATCGGTGGAGCCGTCATCCACGATCAGGACTTCGAACCGAGCCGTGAGGTCGGGGAGCAACTCCAGGAGTTGCTCGACTTGCCTGGCAAGGGTCGCTTCGGCGTTGTAAATGGGAAGGATAACGCTGAGAGAGGGATTCAAGGGAGCCCCTTCCGCCGATGTCGCTCAAAGGAAGCGGAGCCCCTCCCAGGAAGTTGACGCAATCGGCTGTTCTTTGCGAAGTTCGCGAAGAAGGGCCGCCATCAAACATCCGGAAGAGCTGCGCGTATCAGGATAGAGTATGCATCGGCGTGCTTTCAGCGAGACTGGACGGAAGCCGCGGAAGGTCCGCATGCATGCATCCTGCGGCTGAGGCGGGTGGTTCGCGATGTGCGGAGAGGATGGGTGGCACGCCCACAGCATTGAGTTGGCGTGGGTTGTAAGGGAGAAGTCGGTCGCTCACGCCCACGCCAAGCCGTGGACGTGGCACCCATTGGTTATAATAGCGGCTATGACGAATTCCCTTTCCGGCCCCGACTTTTCCAAGAATGACGGCTTGCTTCCCGCCATCGCCCAGGATGCGCAAACGGGAGAGGTGTTGATGATGGCCTGGATGAACGCCGAGTCGTTCGCGGAGACCGTTCGCACCGGCCATGCCGTTTATTACAGCCGCAGCAGGGGGAAGCTGTGGCGCAAGGGAGAGGAGAGCGGGCACGTGCAAACGGTGAAGGGAATCTATATCGACTGTGATGCCGACACCATCCTGCTCAAGGTGGATCAACTGGGAGCCGCCTGCCACGAGGGTTATCGGAGCTGCTTTTTTCGTGAAGTGACGCCGGCCGGAGTGCAGGTGGTGAGCGAGCGGCTGGTGGAGCCGGAGAAGATTTATAGGAAGTCCTGACGGGGCTCTGTAAGTGGCGTTTGCAAGTCTTTATATTGACGAGACACATCCAGGAGAAAACTATGTCTGCCGAAGCCAAACTCGTCGAACTCAAGTTGGAACTTCCCCCTGCTCCCAAGCCGATGGGGGTCTATAAGCCGTTGGTGATTGTGGGAAACCTGGCGTATGTCTCGGGGCATGGGCCGCTGAAATCGGATGGCACGCTGTTTACCGGGCGCGTCGGCGACCAGGTGGATTTGGAATATGGCAAGCAGGCGGCTCGGCAGACGGGATTGGCGATTCTGGCGACACTGCGGGCGGGGCTGGGAAGTCTCGACCGGGTGAAGCAAGTCGTGAAGACGCTCGGCATGGTCTACAGCACGCCGGAGTTCGACAAGCACCCGCTGGTCATCAACGGCTGTAGCGAATTATGGGCGGAAGTTTGGGGGAAGGACCACGGCGTGGGAGCCCGGAGCGCCGTGGGAATGGGCTCGCTCCCCGGCCACATCAGTGTGGAGATTGAGGCGATTTTTGAGCTCGCTTAGCAAAGAGCCTCGCCTTCCCGGAATTCGCAATTGCCGCCATGACCCATTTGGGTCCGTGGCCAAAGTAGACCGCCGTCCCAAACCCCAGCAACATATTGCCCAGGGTTACCAGCAGGACGAGCGTCAGAATCGCAATCGTGGCCATACACAAGGATAGGCCAGCGGAAGGGAGTTGGGAGAGCATTTCGCAGCGAAATACCTTTCAGCCCGTTACCTTTGCCATACCGCCAAGGCATCCATTGTCCACGCCACGGCGATGTGCAAAGCAGCTCCGAGCCAGATGGACCGCGTTTTGAGGGCCATGAAGCCGAGCAGGATGCCTGCCACGATTGCCCCGAGGGTTTCCTGGATTGGCTTGCCAAAGTGGATCATGCAGTAGGGAACGGTCATGACGAATATGACGTAGGGCCCCAGCCGCTTCCGTCCAGCTTGAATCATGTAGCCCCGGAAGAAGAACTCCAGCGAGACGAACTGCACGGCATAGAGTAGTTCCCAAACATAAAACCGCGGGCCGGGAACTTCGCCATGGTAAATGTGATAAAAGGGGTACTTGGACTGGAACGATTGCCATTGCGAAGCGAGCACCACGGCCGGCAATAGCAGCAGATAGAACGCAACATAGACCCACCAGTTCTGATGCCAGCCGCGAAGCTTCAGTCCGAAATGCGAAAGGGGCTGGCGGAAGTTGCCTAGCACTACCAGGGCCGGAATCGCCACATACAAGACAAAGTTTCCGATGGACCAGTAACCGAGCCGACTGAGCTCGCCGTGGTCGTCATAGCGAAGGGCCGGAACTAGGGCGAAGCACTCCTCCAGCCAGCGACGAATGGGGCCTTCGATGGGGCTGGTGCCGCTGGTGACGTAGTAATGCTGAAGCGTGAGCAGCACCGCTGCGGAGATGAGCATCACCATCGTCTGCGAGTCTAGCTTGCCTCCCTCTTCGGAATGCAAGTGCCGCAATTGTTCCTCGCGGGCTTCGCGGAGCGGCTGGGCAATGAATTCGCGAACGGCAGGCCAAAGGCGATTCATTTCCAGCGCCCCGGCGCGTCGGGATCAATCTCTCCCAGGATGGGCACTTCTTCATCAGCCGCGAGCACTCCGAGGTGACCCACTCCATAAACGAGCCCTCGCAGCTCCGTCTTGGTTTTTGCTTTCCCGAAAATCAAACTGCTTCCGTAACCAAACAGGGCCGTAAAGACCACGCCGAATGTTACGGTCCAAATGTCATGGAATGGCCAGGTTTCCGGCGGGACATAACCATACTTCTTCAGCAGGCTCAAGACCGTGATTCCAATCGTCAACAGGCTGCCGGAAATCAGACCCAGAAAGGCTCCTTTGGCCGTGCAGCGCCTTGTGAACATCCCCAGCATGAACACGGCGAGCAGCGGCGCGCCGAAAGTGTTGGCGATGGCAACCATGATTTCGAAAATGTCCCGCACCTGAGCCACGGCAAGGGCAAACAGGGTTGCTCCCACGCCGATCGCCAGCGTCAGCGGCTGGGCGAGCTTGAGTTCGTCGGATTCGTCCAGCGTTTCCGGCGTTTTCCCCAGCTTTTTCGCCAGCCATACTTTTCCAATGCCGTAACGCCTGTGGAAGTCCATTACCAGCAGCATGCAAATGGAATTCAGCCCCGAATCAATCGACGACATGCAGGCCGCCACCAGCGCCGCCACAATCAATCCAGCTGCCCCCCAAGGAAGATGGTCCGCGATAAATCGGGGGAGCATTTCCTCGGGCGCTCCTTTGCGGACGACAATCTCGCTAAACTCCCGGTCGTTGGGGGGCCGACGAATCAGCAGCTTTTCCACCAGCACTCGTCCTTCATCCCGGTCCACAAGTTCGTCGGACTGGGTGTAGGGCTCCTGCGTATTCGGCTTGAGAATTCGCCCTTCTTTCACCAGCTGGTCGATCGTTTCGACGGAGATTTCCTGCTCGGGGTGATGCTTCATATCCAGCAGGGGGCGCTGCTGGTCATCCTTGGCCACTTCGCGAGTCTTGCTGTCGAGGCTCGTTACCCAATTGGGATGCATGTCCTGCGGATGGTCCTGGTAATAGGTGAGCATGCAAAGGCCGATGTAAATCAGCCCCGGCATGAGGAGTGTCAGCACAATGCAATTGACGAGATAGGAAGTGCGAGCCGCGTCGACACTTTTTGCCGACAGAAACCGCTGAGCCGTGATCTGATCGGCCGAGTAGAAAGACAAATTGGCGAGAAACCAGTGCGGGAGCGCCCCCCAGAGATACCAGGAATTCCCTAAATTCATCGTGAACGACGCCGGCTCCAGGCGTCCAAGTCCACTGGCGACTTCCGTCACGCGAACATGACCGCCGTCGGTTTGCCACCAGACGCCGAGAATGACGACCACAACACCGCCGAGCATTGCCATTCCCTGAATGAAGTCGGTCCAAATCACCGCCTTCATGCCACCCAGAAACGTGTAAAACGTCGTTACCGCGCCCAGGATCGAAATGAGCACCCATTCCGGAATGTTCGTTCCCGATGCAATCACCAGAACTTTGCACGGCGCATAGATCACGCCCCCCAGCCACAACATCCGCCAAACGACAAAAATCAAGCTGCCAGCCAGTCGCGTGCGCGAATCGAACCGCAGCTCCAGATATTCATACAGCGAATACAAGCCCAAGCCGCGATAGATAGGGAGCACCACGCCAACCATGATCGGGAGCGCTAACCAAATGGAAAGCGGCATAATCATGCAGCGCAAGCCAAACTCGTAGCCCTGCCCGGGAAAACCGGTATACGAGAGGGCCGAAATCAGCGTCGCCATCAGCGAAATGCCCAGTGGAAACCAGCTAAAGGATCGTCCCCCAAGAAAAAAGTCCTGAGTGGTCCGCTGCTCGCCGCTGAAATAGAAGCCTAGCCCGACCATCGCCAGTAAATAGAAGGCGAGGACGCCGTAATCGATGGAAGTCAGGGAGGCAAAGAGCATAGAGAGAAGCAAAATCGGGTTCCGAACCGGTACTACGCTAACCTGTTACTGTGCCTGACGAAAGTCGTGAGACAGGACAATGCAACCCACTTGCCACTTGCTTGCGGCTCCTATCGTCCCTATAAATAGTGAACCCCAGGGCGTTACCGAATGTCCCAGGAATGTATGCGGGCGTGGCGGAATTGGCAGACGCGCAAGATTCAGGTTCTTGTGGCCGAAAGGTCGTGGAGGTTCAAGTCCTCTCGCCCGCACTTAGAGAAGTTTTCGACTAAGCCGATTCCCCGTGGGATCGGCTTTCTTTTTTCCAGCCACGTCCGAGTGAACGAAGGCGGCAGCCCTTCCTTATGCTCCATCTGCTGGAAGCTTTGCCTTATCGAGCGTGTTTCGTGCACTAAGGGAAACTCATCGTCCCTAAAGTGTCGTCAATGCCCAGATTATCCACTTCACGTTTTGTAATACTGCACAGGCGAACTTGAAGCAGGGATGATTGACAGGCGGGGGTCCTTAGAATACTCTACCATGCTTGGCGCTAATTCTGGGGGACAGGACTATCGCCAAAGCTAATGAGATTCCATGCACCTGAAATCCCTCAAAGTGTTCTGCGATGTCGTTTCTCGGCGGAGCTTTTCTCGCGCCGCCGAGGAAAACAGCATTTCCCAGTCGGGGGCGAGCCAAATGGTCAATCATTTGGAGGAGCATTTGGGAGTCAAGCTCATCGACCGAACCAAACGGCCGTTTGTCCTCACACCCGAAGGGGAAGCCTATTACGACGGCTGCCGGAAACTGGTGCGCCGGTATTTTGCCTTGGAAGAAGAGGTCAAGACTCTGCATGAAGATGTGGCGGGGCGAGTCAGCGTGGCCTCCATTTATTCCATTGGCCTCTCGCACATGAACCTGTTTGTGCAGAACTTCCTGCGCAAACACCCCAAGGCCAATGTTCGCTTGCAGTACCAGCATCCGCACCGGGTATACGAGCTCGTCGAGAGTGATCAAGTCGATTTCGGCCTCGTCAGCTATCCGCGGTCATCGCGCACGCTCAAGGCCACAGCCTGGCGGGAAGAGCCGATGGTAGTGGTTTGCTCACCGCGGCATAAGCTCGCCGCGCGGCGGGAAGTTTCCCTCCACGAACTGCACGGCTGCGATATGGTCGGCTTCGATCCCGACCTGGAAATTCGCCAGGAAATCGATCGCGCTCTAGCCGATGGCGGCGCGGAAGTTCGGGTCGCGATGGAATTTGACAACACCGAAACGATCAAGCGGGCGGTTGAAATCGACGCCGGATTCTCTATCCTACCTCGGCCAACTGTCGATCGCGAAGTTGAGGCGGGCGCTCTGGTGGCACTCCCCTTGGCCGGGGTGAACCTGACTCGTCCGATTGGCATCCTTCAGCGCCGCGGCAAAGAGCTAGGGAAAACCGCGACCAGATTCATGCAGCTCCTGCTAGCTCAGCCGGGTTTGACCACGGGAGATAGCGAGCCGCGCCTCAACTTTGAAATTGGCGAACACGACGAGCTAGAAACAGCGGACAGTACCGGCTCAGGGGCTGAAAACAAACGGATCAAGGCGTAGCACGCGCGGCAGCGGGGCAGTTGGCTTCTTTCTGTCGCGGAAACGAGGGTTGGTGATTTATGACGATGCAGTTTGAAAACAATCTTCCGGTTAAGCACGGCCTGTATGACCCGGCTAATGAAAAAGATAGCTGCGGTGTGGGCTTCATTGCTCATGTGAAAGGAGTGCGCAGCCACAGCATCGTACGCGATGCTGCCGAGGCTCTGCGCAACATGGACCATCGCGGCGCGTGCGGCTGCGAGGAGAACACCGGCGACGGCGCGGGGATGCTGACTGCCATTCCCGATGAGATGATGCGCGCCGAGGCCAAGAAGCTCTTCAATGCCGAATTGCCGGAAATTGGGGCCTATGCCGTTGGTCAGATCTTTCTGCCGCAGGACGAAGCGGAACGCGCGCTTTGCAAGAAGTCGGTAGAGAAGTTCATCGCCCGCCAGGGACAGAAGCTAATTGGATGGCGACGAGTCCCCACCGACGCGAAGAAGGCAGACATCGGCCCTAGCGCGGCCAGAACCGAGCCGGTTGTCGAGCAAGTTTTTGTTGTGGCTGGTGACGACGTGGATCGGACTTCTTTCTGCCGCCAACTCTATCTGATCCGCAAGCAGGCCTATCACGAAATCCGCGTGATGGACCTCAAGCAGCGGGACATGTATTACGTTTGCAGCTTCTCTTCGCGGGTCATCATTTACAAAGGCCAGCTAACGGCAACGCAGGTAGTGCCGTATTACCCCGACCTGGCCGATCCGCGTTACACCAGCCACCTGGCCATGGTCCATTCGCGATTCTCCACGAACACCTTCCCATCTTGGGAGCGAGCCCAGCCGATGCGATTCATGTCGCACAATGGCGAAATCAATACGCTGCGCGGCAACGTGAACTGGATGCTCGCCCGAGAAGGCTTGATGAAATCAGAACTCTTTGGCAAGGAATTCAACCGCCTGCTGCCGATTACGGACCTTTCGACAAGCGACTCGGGTATCTTCGACAACGTGATGGAATTATTGCTCCTCGCCGGGCGGTCGCTGCCGGAGGCAGTGATGATGATGATCCCCGAAGCGTGGCAAAACCACGAGTCGATGCCGGAATACAAGCAGTCGTTTTATGAATACCATTCCTGCTTGATGGAACCGTGGGATGGTCCGGCCTCGGTCGTCTTCACCGACGGCCGCTATATCGGCGCGGTGTTGGACCGCAACGGTCTCCGCCCCAGCCGCTATTATCTGACGACGGACGACCGGGTGATCATGGCGAGCGAGGTGGGCGTGCTGCCGGTCGATCCTGCCATCGTGCGGGAAAAAGGACGCCTCCAGCCGGGCCGCATGTTCCTCGTGGATTTTGAACAGGGGCGGCTAATTCCCGATGACGAGATCAAGAAAGACATCGCCACCCGCCGCCCGTATGGCGAATGGCTCCGCAAGCAGCGGATGGAAATCCGCGATCTGCCGACACCCCAAAACGTGCTTGGCTTTGAACCCGCATCTTTGCTGCCGCGAATGCAGGCCTTTGGCTACACCGTCGAGACCATGCAGTTCATGCTGCTGCCGCTGG
>CAYUJE010000236.1:0-3712 GCA_964444865.1 uncultured Pirellulaceae bacterium
GTCATCATCCAGGCGTCGCGTGGTGCTCGGTCCTATTCGCAAGATGCCTACCTGCGGCATCTGATGCTCGCCGCGGCGGAACTTTATCCCCAGATTCCGACCGTGATGCACCAGGATCATGGCAACAGCGTCGACACCTGCCTCTCCGCCATTAAGAACGGTTTCACGAGCGTGATGATGGACGGCTCGCTGAAAGAAGATGGCAAGTCGCCGGCTGACTACGACTACAACGTGAAGGTCACTGCGGAAGTCGTCAAGCTCGCCCACGCCAAAGGGGTTTCCGTGGAAGGGGAACTCGGCTGCCTTGGTTCGCTGGAAAGCGGCGAAGGGGAACAGGAAGACGGCCACGGTGCCGAAGGAAAGCTATCCCACGATCAACTGCTCACCGACCCCGATGAAGCGGAGCGGTTTGTGAAAGCGACCGGCGTGGATGCTCTGGCGGTCGCCATCGGCACCAGCCACGGTGCCTATAAATTCACTCGCAAGCCGGACGGCGCAGTGTTGGCCATGGAGCGGATTGAAGCGATTCACAAAAAGCTCCCCAATTGCCATCTTGTCATGCACGGCAGCTCGTCGGTTCCGCAGGAACTGCAGGACGAAATCAACCGCTACGGCGGCAAGATCAAGCAGACCTGGGGAGTGCCGGTGGAAGAAATCCAGCGCGGCATCAAGAGCGGCGTCCGAAAAATCAACGTCGATACCGATTGTCGTCTGGCCATCACCGGGGCCATTCGCAAAGTCTTGTGGGAAACCCCCGACAAGTTCGATCCCCGCGATTACCTCAAGCCGGCCCGCGCCGCCATGCAAAAGGTCTGCATTGCTCGCATGAAATCCTTTGGCCAGGCTGGCAACGCCAGCAAATTGCGAGCGAAGCTGGCGAAATAGCGAAGTACGCTGGAGATAGACTGCACAGTCAAGTAGCCGCACGCGGCCTCGCGTGCTGGCTTCTGATGGCGGAGTGGTCTCGGGGAAGCCGACACGCGAGGCCGCGTGTGGCTACGAACCATCTCCTGGGAATGGCAGGGGGCGGCTGGCGTCTTTAGAATGAAGGTGTCTGGGACGACCGTCTTTCTTCATCCCAATTGGGGAGGTATGCCGTGAATGCGACCCTGCTGATTCTGGCCTTTGTGTTAAATGCTCCCGAAGAAGCCAAAACGGCCAAGCCGGAATCAGTGAAGAAGGAGGCAAAAGAAACCGCCAAGTCTCCCAAAGCCGCCGAAAAGAAAGAGGAAAAGAAGGAAGAGAAGCCGGCTGCTACAGACATCGCCCCCAAGGTTCGGGCGCTCGTCAAACAACTCGATCACGATGAACAGGCCAAACGCGAGGCCGCAGAGAAGGAATTGATCGAATTGGGGGAGGGTGTGCTGCCCCTTCTTCCCAAGCCGGATGCCCGCACTCCCGCCGAAGTGAAAAACCGGCTCAAGCGGGTCTACACCGCCCTGCTCAACAAGGCGGTCGAGGCGTCCACCCGGCCGGCGCTGGTCACGCTCAGTGGCGAGATGACCCTTTCGGAGGCAATGGCCGCTGTTGAAAAGCAAACTGGCAACAAGATCCTCGACAAGCGGGTGGACTTCAATCAAGAGGCTCCCGATCCCAAAATCAAACTCGCCCTTGACAAGGTTCCTTTCTGGCAAGCCCTGGACACAGTTCTCGATGCCGCCAGCTTGCAGCTTTACAACTACGACGTGGAAAGCGGATCACTCGCTTACATTGCCCGCGGCGAAGGGGCCCTCCCGCGCTCCGCCCGCGGCGGCTACGGGGGACTCTTTCGACTGGAGCCAACGAGGTTAGAGTCCACTATCGACCTGCGAAACCCGGCAAACAAGGCTCTGCGTCTGACCGTGGATCTCGCCTGGGAGCCGCGAGTCCGGCCGGTGGTTTTGGAACTGGCTCCCGGTGACATGGCGGGCACCGACGAAGCAGGAGGAGCGATTGTGAGCGACGCCGGCGAGGAGACGCTGGAGTTTCCCGTGCGGGGCACGAATGCGGGCGTGGAACTTGAATTCGGGTTCCAGCTTCCTCCTCGCAGCGTGAAACAGATTGCTTCGCTCAAGGGAAAAATGTCGGCCTTGGTGCTGGGTCGCATCGAAGAGTTTGAATTCGCCGATTTGGACAAAGCCAAGGGTGTGGAACTGGAACGCGGCGGCGTGACCGTGGTGATGCGCGAGTGCCGGAAGAGTGACGAGATTTTCGACCTCAAGGTTCGCGTGAAATTCGGCGAAGCGGGAAAGGCCCTCGAATCGCATCAAGGCTGGATTTATGACAACGAGTGCTACTTGCTCGACAAGTCCGGTAACAAGATTGAAAACATCGGATTGGAGGCAACCTCCACCGGGCCGAACGAAGTCGGGCTGGATTTCAAATTTGATCTAGGGGAAGCGGAGTCGGCCAAGGGATACAAATTCATTTACAAAACACCGGCCGCCATTGTGCGGATTCCGGTCGAGTTTGAGCTGAAGAATATCGACTTGCCGTAAGTTCGTAGTAACCCGCTTCAGCGGGTTTGAGCGGTAAATCAGCAGGGGCATTAGTCGTTTTACGGGTTGTCATTCCTATGAACCTGCGACATCTTTTGTCGGCGGCACTCTTCGCCGGCGCTTTAGGTCTTTGTTGCCAAGCACTCACAGCCACGGCTGATGAGAAGCCTACAGCCGGCCCGCAGCAGATTGCGGCGACGGTGGAGAACGAGCCGATTGGCGTGGCGGAGGTTGAGCGAGAATTAGCCCAAGGACTGAATGGCCTTAAGGTTGAAGGTGAGGCACTTGCCCGGCTGAAGAAACATGCCCTGGAGCAAGTCATTGACCGCCATTTGGTGCTGCGGTTTTTGCAGGCGAACAAGCAGGCGGCCAGCAAGGAAGACGTCGATTTCGCCGTCGCCCGCTTGGCGCGGCAACTCAAGGCCAAGGACATGACGCTGGCCGCCCATCTCAAAACTATCGGCATGACGGAAACGGAAATTCGCCAGGAGCTGCTGTGGAAGATCTCCTGGGCGAGATATGTCGAGTCCCATTCCACTGACGAATACCTCAAGAAATACTTCGACCTGCATCGCTCCGACTTCGATGGCAGCGAGCTAAAAGTCGCCCACATCCTTCTCAAAGTGCCAGCCGGCGATGAAGAGAAATTGAAGCAGGCACTAGAGGCAGCGGCCGAAATTAGAGCCGACATCACATCCGGCAAACTCTCTTTTGCCGAAGCCGCCAAAAAGCACTCGCAGGCACCCACCGCCAAGGACGGTGGCAATATCGGCACCATTCGCCGCCACGAGCCAATGCCGGAAGACTTCAGCAAAGCCGCGTTCACACTGCACAAGGGCGAAGTCAGCCCGCCGGTTACTTCCCCCTTTGGCGTTCATCTCATCCAGGTGCAGGAGATCGCCCCTGGCAAGCGAACATGGGAAGACTGCCGGGAGGAGTTGCGGCCAGCCGTAACGCTGTACTTGTTTCGCTGGATTGCGGAGAAGGAGCGGAAGTCCGCTAAAATCTCCTATTCTCAGTAACCTACTCTTGTCGTTTCTGTCATGGAAGATTCACCTGCCAAGCACCGTCAACTCGCCCGCCTGCTCCTGGCGTGGTTTGCCCAGCACCATCGCAAACTTCCCTGGCGAGGGACGCGGGATTTGTACCGGATCTGGGTCAGCGAAATCATGCTGCAGCAGACGCAGGTTGCCACGGTGATTCCGTATTTCGAACGGTTTCTGACCAGTTTTCCC
>CAYUJE010000236.1:3812-10374 GCA_964444865.1 uncultured Pirellulaceae bacterium
TATCGGGGAGATACCACCAGCACCGCGGGGCAGAAGTTCCTCTGGACGATGGCGGAAGAAATTCTGCCAGATGAAAACGTCGGCCAGTTCAATCAGGCCCTCATGGAACTTGGCAGCCAGGTCTGCACTCCCCGCCAGCCCAAATGCGAAGAGTGTCCGCTGGCAACGCTGTGCCCCACCAGAAAGCTCGGCCTAGCCGAGAGCATTCCCGCCCCCAAGAAACCCAAGCAGTACGAAGAAGTCGTGGAAGCCGTCGTCGTCATTCGCCGCGGAACCAAAGTCTTTGTGCGCCAGCGGGGACAGGGAGAGCGCTGGGCGGGGATGTGGGACTTCCCCCGCTTTGCCTCCGCCAGCGGCTCGCCGCATCCACAAAGGGTGAAGGCTCTCGCGACGAGTACGGCTGAGCAGACCGGTATTGAATTCGAAGACGCGGAATTACTGACCACACTCAAACACGGCGTTACCCGATTTCGGATCACGCTCCACTGCTACCAGGCTCTATTCGCCGGCTTATCCGCCGCGACCACGCGGGGAAAGCGCCGCGTGGACGCTGCGGCTAAGCTTGCACAAGCCTGGGTGAAAGTCAGCGCACTGGAAGAGCTTCCCCTGAGCGTGACGGCCCGCAAGATAGCCCGTATGTTGGCCCTCAAGTGAGCCGCCGCTACTCGGCCTTGTTCCTTGCCGCCAGATACTCGGCGATTTTCTTCTGGCCAGCGATGAACTCCTTTTCTTCCTGACTCTTATCTTCCGCCTGTTCGATTTCCACAATGGCCGCTTGTGCGCGGATTTTCAGATTCTTGTCCTCCGAGATGAGGCATTCCCGCAATGCGGGCAAATGCAGAGCAGCCTTCCTGCCAAACTGGGGCAGCGAACTGGCGGCATTCAGTCGGACCCAGCTATCCGCATCGTCCAGCATCTTGGCAACTGCCTGCAAGTTGACTTCACTAAAGTGATCGAGCGAAGTCAATTGTCCGCAGCCCCAGCCGCGCACGGTTTTGTCCTTGCTGGCGTTCATGCCGGCGGCCACACGCTTGCTCAAGTTCGGAATATCGAGAAGCGTGACTCCCTTGGGAACTTCCAATTTCGCCAGGTCGATATCGCCACCAATGTAGATGGTCAGCCGCGGATCTTTATTCCAGACCTCCTCTCCTTTGTCCAGCGTCAGCACATGCTTCGAAATGCCCCCCATGATGTGCAATTCCCATTGATGCGGCACTTCCTTGTGACCAAACGTGTTGGTGATCCCCGGCCCCGGCCGCAGCAACACTTCGTGCGTCTTTACTTCGATCTTGGCAAACTGGGCCAGAGCCGCGTTCAACTCTTGCGTCGTCCCTTTGTAGAAAAAGTGCTCGTTCCCGTTCACCCAGTTGCTATAGACGCGGGCCTTGTCGTTGATGACCGGCATGACCCCTTTCCACTCGGTGTAATTCGCCTCGTTCAGCGGTTTGTTGCCGATCGTTTCCTCGCCGAGCCCAAACGCTCGCGGAACCAATCCGCCGATGGCTACAGTTGTCGCCATCCAGAACAGGAAATGTCGTCGCATGCCATGTCTCCTTTTTCGCGGCTACACAATCTCACAAGGTTGAGACGAACGACATCGGTTTTTGTTTCTTCCGCTTGCCCCATTTCACAACTTGTGTCAGCGGTTGATGATAAGGTATGGTCGCATACCCAAGGTGGTTGCGCGCCGCTTGCCATTTCCCCAGGAGACTCCCATGATCGCTGCCTTTCAAAATCCAACCTCCCTTTGCCCCACGTCTGGTTGGACCCATGTCGTCAGCGTCAGCGGCGGTAAGACGGTCTATATCTCGGGACAAGTCGGCATCGACAAGAATGGGGAAGTCGTCGGCAAGGGGGACATGCAGCGGCAGACGGAGCAGGCCTTTGAAAATGTCCGGCTGGCACTGGAAGCGGCAGGGGCCACTTTTGAAAACGTCGTCAAAACGAACCTCTATGTCGTGGGACTCCACAACGAGCATGTCCCCATTATTCGCGAAGTCCGCAGCCGGTTTATCTCGGCGGAACAGCCCCCTGCCAGTACCTTGGTCGGCGTCAGTGCCCTGGTTGGCACCGACTGGTTGATTGAGATCGAAGCCGTCGCAGTTCTGCCCTAGAACGGTCGCTTAAACCGCACCCATCTGCTTTGCTGGCAGGGACTTACGCCTGCCTGGACTCGCTGCAACTGCATGGATCCCAGTCGTCCTAGGCGAAAACGTGCGTTTCGTCCCTCTTTCGCACTTTCAGGCCTTTCCCTATAATGCGAGGTTTCCACCCAGGCCAACCTGTGGTGGCAAAGAATCCTGTTGCTCGAAAACCGGTGACGATATGCCCAAGCAAAAGACCCACAAGGGAACCAAAAAACGCTTCCGTCTGACCGCCACCGGCAAGGTCAAGCACCGCGGGGCCGGCACCAGCCACCTCGCCAGTCGCATGACCACCAAGCGGAAACGGAAACTGCGGGGAACCCGCGTTTTGTCCGATACCGTTGTTCATCAAATCACCCGCGCCCTTAACGGATACAGTCTCTAACCATTTTCCCATTCGTCACGCAGGCACCTAACACTCGATAAGCAGTCCGCTCACTCCGTGAGCGGACATGCCAGCACAGAGAGTGTGCTGGCTACTAAACGAGGGCCTGATCGTGCAAAACCCAGGGAACTAAACCATGCGTGCCATGAAGGGTGCTGCCCGCACCCAGTCCAAAAAACGTCTCTTTAAGCGAGCCAAAGGTTACGTCGGCGGCCGCCGCAAACTCTTCCGCACCGCGAAGGAAACCATCGCCCGTGCCGGCGCGTTTGCGTATCGCGACCGTCGCGATCGCAAGCGGCAGTTCCGCAAGCTCTGGATCATCCGCCTCAACGCCGCCTGCCGCGAGCGTGGTGTGCGGTATAGCCAGTTCATTGCCGCGTTGGAGAAAACAGGGATCATCCTGGACCGGAAGAGCCTCTCTGAAATCGCCATTGCTGATCCCGCCGCGTTCGACGCGGTGATGAACGAAGTGAAAGCTGTCCTCGGCACTGCCGCCTAATGGGGACAGGCTTCCAGCTTGTCCAGAAATCCCGGGGACTGCCCGTGCGCCCTCAAAGACGTCGCGCGTGCGTGAAATCGCGCACCTGACAACACCGAGAATCCTGTTTCTCGCCTCTTTGTATCCCAGTCTCCAAATTGTCAGAATCCCACCGGTTTCACCCGAACCAGGCCTCGCTTTCGAAAGGCGATTAAGGCAATGCCGGCGGCTCAATCTTGGGGACTTCGCCGGTAAGAGATTCGAGAAACGACACCAGAGAGGAAATCTCCGAGTAACTTTGTCCGAGCAGCGGCTGCACGTCGAGGGGGAGGCCGTCGGCAGTTGTGGTGGGAACACCCCGATAATAAAACTCGACCACGTCCGCGAGCGACTTCTTGGACCCGTCGTGCATGTAGGGACCGGTCTGGGCGATATTTCGGAGCGATGGCGTGCGAAACTTCCCCTTGTCCTCCTTCTTGCCGGTGACCGCCGCCAGCCCCTCATCCTTGAACGAAACCCCCAGCCGGTAGAGTTGACCGTCACTGAGCAACGGACCCTGATGGCAACGAACGCATCCGGCGATTCCCTCAAACAATTCCAGCCCCTTTTTCGCCTCCGCAGAAAGGGCCGCTTTGTCACCGGCAAGATACCGGTCGAACGGCGAGGGTTTTGTGACGAGCGTGCGTTGGAAGGCTGCCAGTGATTTGGCGATTCCGTCTCGGGTGACCGGATTTCCAAAAACCTTTTGAAACTGTTCCACATACCCCGGCACCGCGTTCAATTCCCGCTCCAATTCGGCGAGATCCTGATTCATCTCCTCGGGAGACTGAATGGGCCCCAGCGCTTGCTCTTCCAGGCTCTTCGCTCGACCATCCCAATTGAAGCTCTCCAAGAATCCAACATTGAGAAGCGTAGGCGTGTTGCGAGAGAGCAGTTTGTCACCGTCCCCTTTGCCCAGCGCCACGCCATCACCGAGGGCCTTATCGGGCAAATGGCACGTGGCACAGCTCATCCGATTGCCCCCCGAAAGCCGCGGGTCGAAAAACAACTGCTTGCCCAGCGCAACCTTCTCGGCTGTCGTGGGATTGTCCTGGGGAGCGGCAACAGTCTTCGGCAATTGCACCAATGGCCTTTGCTTCGGCCGGCTATTGTTGCCTGACGGGGAAGTTTCGGTGATTGGGACGCTAATTACCAGCCCAGCGACTCGGGGTGATTTGGGAGCCGCCGAGAAGAAACCCGTGTGGCAACTGACGCAGTCCGCTGACAGCGGAATCGGGGCTGCTCGATAGTAACGGCCATTCTCGACCTGCTCCATTTCTTCCTGACCACCGGCAAGTGCCTTGGCAGCTTGTTTCTCGAAGTTGCTCTTGGGTTCGTGGCGAACGCTCATCGGCTTGGTGTTCACCGAAATCCAGCGAGCCTCCATGTTCGACTGTCGCGACATTTCCGCAAAAATGTCCTCCATCGCGCGGGCGGGAAGCACGGCCTTGTTCTTGTCGAAATAATGCTCATGCATCACTTCCAAGGTGGCGGCATAAATGTTGTGCATCCACTTGGCCCGATCCCGGGCGATTGTGAGCGAAACTCCTTGCCGGCGCGCGTCCGGCTCGTCGTCTTTCACACCTTTTTCGCCCAGCGGCTCCGCACCACCCACCAATGCCCAGCCGCAGATGCCGATTAATCCAGCCAACAGGAGGAAGCGTCGCAAAAGCGCGTCACGCATGAACAGGCTCCTAATTTTCATTGAAATCTAAATCGCAAGTAAGTTTCCTGCCACCATCCGACGGCAAGTCTTGTTCCCAGTCAAAGCCGCGATTATCCCCGGCACTTTTCGCGCGATTGATCGATTGTTGCGCGGAAGGGCGTGCGAATCCATCTCGCGGTGCGCGTTATCGCTCAGTCAGCAATGCGGTCCCCCAAACAAAGGGCCAGAACGACCTTTCCGTAAGACAAAGCGGATTCGGAGAGACTCGTCGTCTGGCCACAAAAGGCGTAAACCGTCACCTAGCCACTTTGTGGAAAGATTTTTTCAGATTTGCCAATCGAGCACTTTCCCTTCGATCACCCGGATGGCCCGCCGGCATTCCTCGACGGCGGCCGGGCCGAATTGGGGCAAGTTCTCCAGGCGGGTTTCTGGGAGAGAGTTCTGACGAGAAGCGCGACGAAGTTGGCCCCCTGCAGATTGGGCCGCTCGCCCGAGCGAGTCTCGCGCGGCGATCTCGTCTCGCGTAAATCCTTGCCCTGGTGCGGTTAAGGGCAATCCTTGTCCAAGACGGCTCTCTGCCGGTTTGTGTCAACAAGTCGGTACGCGAATTCCACAGAGAAAAAGAGGGGTCCCTCTCGGGACTCTCTGACGAACGAGTCTCTTCTTGATTTGGACCCGGTCAGGCCAAACGGCGAGTTGACATTCCCGTCCCCAGAGGTGGCCGGAAGGAACTTACGGAATGGCTCGGGCTAGATTGCCCGCATCGGGGGGTGCCAAAATGAAGTCATCTCCTTGACGCTTCAGCATTTGAGTGGATTTCCCCGATGGCCCGCATCTTCCAATCGATCCTCTCGTAATCGCCTCGGCGATCCATTGGGTCGACCAGTGGCGATTGTGGAGGATGGACGCCCGCTGGGCGAACGTTTCGGGTAGATGTCCACCAAGTCGCCGTTACGGCGAAGACGTTCGAGAGGCCGGCCTTGCGATTACGACTCGGCTAACTCTATTCAACTTTTCGTTTTCTCGCGGTCACCGCGAGTTGGAGTGGTGTCGGACGGCAGATCAAACTGTATAAGGTCCACGCGCCAACGACCGTTGTCCTTGTCTTTGACGAGTCGCAGAGTGAATCGGACCGTTCCCGCAAAATCCTCGGGAGTGTCGCGCCACGCACTGCCGAGACGTTCGTACTTGTGTCGCTCCGTCGCCTCCAGTGTCCCTTTCAGGATTGCTTCGTCCTGCGTGGGGCCTAGTTCTTGAGTGCTGATCACATAGGACTTGAACCGGTAATACACCCAGGTGTCGATACCGCCGGGGATTTGGAATCGCTTCTTGAAACTCTCCGAAAGCCAACTCATGACACGGGGTTCGTCCGCGTTGTTCGAGCCGGCCGCTTGCAGGTAGCTCTCAGCGAGCTGGCGTGCCCATTGGGAGTCCCGATTGGTTTCCGTCTCGGCGGCCGCCGGGGGAAGCTTCCGGCGAGTCGTTGTCGGTGGTGGCTCTGTCTTCCAATCGATGTGGCCGGCGCCGGACCCGGACCTATTCAATCCGTGCGGCACGATGGTCACACGCAAGCCGATCGCGCCGTTTTCCGGCAGTTTCGTCGCGTCAACGTATCCGCACCAGGAAACGATCTCCGCGCTCGGTTCCAGCAGACCCAGTCCAAGACTCTTGCTGCCGACCGTGGAATCCAGCCCTTCGGGCAGCAGGAAGCCTCCCGTGGAGGTCTCTCCTCCTCCAGCGTACCGAACCTCAATCCTCCAACTCCGTCGGCCGTCAGCCGCGGCTACTCCATTGGGAACATGCGACCAGAGAAATGTCGCTGGGACGGGTTTGTCCGCGGCCATGACATA
>CAYUJE010000237.1:0-10371 GCA_964444865.1 uncultured Pirellulaceae bacterium
GTTCATTGTTACGAAGGCTTGCAGCGGTGTGTTCGTCCGGATGCGGCGGAGCGAGCAGGTTTCGCGGCTGGGGGCGTCGAAGGTGGCCATCGAAGGATACGGCACTGTCCGCCGCCAGAAGGTGTAGAGGCCGCGGCGATAGCGGTCCTCGCCTTTGCTCGTCTGCCACGTACGCTCACCGTTGAAAGCGGCCTGCCACAATCCTTCCGGCTGCGGCGGATAGACGCTCGGTCCGTGCATTTTGCGACTGAGGAGCCCGGAGAGCGAGAGCGCCTGGTCGCGAACCATCTCGGCTTCCAGGCGGAAGCGCGGGCCACGGCTGAGGAGCTGATTGCGAGGGTCTTTGGAAAGTGCTTCGGGCATGACCTTGGAAGATTGCTGGTAGGTTTGGGACATGACAATGCTCTTGAGCAGAGCCTTCATATCCCACTTCAGGTCGTCCCGGAAATGCAGGGCCAGATGGTCCAGCAACTCCGGGTGGCTCGGCTGTTCTCCTTGAATGCCAAAGTCCTCTTCCGTCTCGACGATTCCGCTGCCAAAGAGCTGCGCCCAGAAGCGATTGACGGCCACGCGAGCCGTCAGGGGATTCTCCGGGCTCAGCAACCACTGCGCCACCATCAGGCGGTTCTTTGGCATCTCGGCAGGCAAACTATGGAAGGCGGTCGGCAGAGCAGGCTCCACCGCCTCTCCCTTCGCCAGGAAGTTTCCCTTGAGCATAATGTAACTCGGCCGCCGCTGGTTCTCCGCCAGTTCCTGCATCACCGGCACGGTCGGCATTGCGGGTTTCGTCTTCTCCAAAGCCGCGATTTCATCCCGAACCGACTTCAAAGAAGGCGTGATGGTCCGGTAATGAGCGGCGAGTTTGGCCTGCTGCTCCGCGGTCCGTTTGTCGGCAGGCGTGTCGATGATGGCCAGAACGTCCGCCGGCAGGCCGAGGCGGCTGGTTACATTCTTGTCGGTGGTAATGCTGAGCCGAAACCGCCCCAGGAGATGCTGCTCAAACTTGGACTTCTGCTCCAGCGTGAACGTCAGCAACATCTCCTTCGCCACGGCGACCGGCGAGGAAGCAACAAAGACCGCCTGATGCGGCTGGTCGAACTGCGGACCAATGGCCCAACCGGTCGCCTCGCTCGGAGGATTCTTGATGGCATTTGCCGCTGGGAACATCTCCTGTGAATGATCCGCGATGGCCTGCGACAGGGAGACGGAAATCACGCCGGAGGGGACGAACTCGCTGCTGGGCCTGGGAAGGTCCGCGGGGGAAGTCTGCCAGACGACATTGCGGGCCGCATCCAGCGCCAGAACCTTGTATCCTTGCAGTCGCATTTCGGTACCGCTATCGGTTCGGTTCCAAACCACGATTTTCTCAAGCGGCTTGTCCGTTCCCAAATCCACTTCCCACCAAGGATTGTTCTCTTGCTTGGTGTGGCAAACGGACTTCGATTCGTTGTACCGGCCATCGGTATTGCCATCATTGGCCAGATTCGCCGGGCCGTCGTAGTCGGTGCTGCTCTGGGTCGCCTTCCCCTTCAGGGCCGCGTTCTCGCCGCCGCTGAAGACCTGCACTTCGGCCAGATGCAAGAAGCGGGAGTTACCCGGCAATTCCACACGCACAAAGCGAGCCGTGGCGTTCTGCCCCTGCTTCTGGGCGTCCTGCGCCGTTACCGCGAAGCGGGTCAGCACGAAGTTTCCCGCTCCCGCCCGCCCCGATGTTTTGCCAGGCAAAGATTCATCCGGAATCGCCTCCAGCCGGAATGCGGTGATGCCTGTCGCGGCCGCCTTTGCCTTGACCGTGTAAACATCGGTCTGCGGCACAATTCCGCTGGCCAGCAGGGAACCATCGTCGAGTTTCTTGAGCATCGCGCCGGATTGCGACGAAGCTTCTACCAGTTCCAAATTCTGCCACGTTGGCGCGGCGCGATAGCCTTCCTCCCACTTCGCTTGCTCCGCGGCAAGTTCCGGCGACGTAACGTCTAGCTTCTGCTTCAGAGCCGCCAATTGGGTTTCATAGCCTTTGAGTTGCTCTTCATACTGCGTGCTCGGGGCAGGAATGAACGGCGAGTCGTCACCCTTGTCGGAATCCGCTGTCTGATTGAAGAGGGCATAGAATTGGTAGTATTCCTTGTGCGTGATGGGTTCGTATTTGTGGTTGTGGCATTTGGCGCACCCCATCGTCAGTCCCATCCAAACCTGCATCGTCGTATCGACCCGATCCTTGACGGCCGCTACCCGAAACTCCTCGTCGTCGGTTCCTCCCTCGGTGTTCGTCATCGTGTTCCGATGGAAGGCCGTTGCCACTTTCTGATCCAGCGTGGCATTGGGCAACAGGTCGCCGGCAATCTGCTCGGTCGTGAATTGGTCATAGGGCTTGTTGGCGTTGAAGGCGTCGATGATCCAGTCCCGATACCGCCAGATGTTCGGCCGCAGTGGGTCACTTCCATAGCCGCGACTGTCGGCGTAGCGGGCCTGATCCATCCACATCCGGGCCCAGCGTTCGCCATATGCGGGATCGGCCAGGAACTTGTCCACGAGTTTCTCGAACGCCTTGGGATCGGCATCCTTAACGAATTCGTCCACCTCCTGCGGAGTCGGCGGCAAGCCGCGAAGATCGAGACTGACGCGACGGATGAGCGTGTACTTGTCCGCCGGCGGCATTGGAGCGAGGCCGTGCTGTTCCAGCTTCGCCAGGATGAAAGAGTCGATGGGGCTCGTCGGCCAGTCTTTCTGCTTCACTTCGGGGAGTGGGGAGCGAACGGACTTCACATAGGCCCAGTGGGGTGCGTACGAGGCTCCCTCCTCAACCCACCGCTTGAATAGAGCCTTCTGCTCCTCCGTCAGCGTGATTCCGGTTTCCTTGGGGGGCATCCGCTCACTGTCGTCAGCGCTCAAAATCCGCCGCACCAACTCGCTCTCGCCAACCTTGCCGGCGACCACGGCCACCGCTCCACTCTCGAGCTTCTTCGTCGCCCCCGCCGGTATATCCAGCCGCAGGCCCCCTTCGCGATGCTCGTCATCGGGTCCGTGGCAGGCGAAACACTTTTTCGCCAATAGGGGCCGAATTTCGCGGGCAAAATCGATCTTCGGTTCGGCGGCAAAGGCAAGGCCGGTAGAAAAGGCGACGAACAATTGCAACAAGATTGCAACTCGCAACTGCTTCCCATTTTCTTGCCACAATCCGCACATGATTCCGCCCCTCAACAATATCGGTCTTAGCTGCGTCGACTAACGGTAACTTCCCATTGTACCATCCGGCTTTGCTCCTGCGCCTACTTTGCCTCCAAGCTGGCACAGACCAGTTCTTTGTCGCTCCGGGCGAAGACGCATTTGTTGGCGTAGGCCGGATGGCTCCAACAAACGCCCCCCCGCTGCCGCAGTTGATCCATCGTCGGCTCCAGCAGCTTGGCCCGGCTGATTTCGGTGTAGCCGGTGGGAGCGAGCTGCGCGATGATAAGTTCTCCCCGCTCGTTGAAGAGCCAATACTTGTCTCCATTCTTCACGAAGTGAATGGTGCTCCAGCGAGCCTTGGGAACCGCGGTCAGGTTCTCCCACAGTCGTTTGCCCGTCGCTCCGTCGAGCCCGCGTAGCTGGCCGTAGCTATCGACGCCGTAAACATGTCCCCCTTCCACAACCGGTGTGCTGATGATGGACTGCAAGGCGTCGGTATCGATTTCATTCCGACCAACAATTTGCCAGACTTTTTCCACCGCCGGTTTATCCTGGGCCAGCTTCAACATCAGCGAGCCGTCATAGAAAGAAGTGAAGAAGATTTGGTCCTTTTCCACAACCGGCGTAGCCACGCCAATGGGCATGTTCCGCGGCTTCCAATCATAGCGCCACAGGACTTTGCCATCTGCCGGTGCCAGACCAGAAACGCTGTCTCCCGTCCAGACAACAAGCACGGCCTGCTCTCCTTGCTTTACCAGCACCGGTGTCGTGTATTGGGCCCGGTCGTCCAAGGCGGTCCATTTTTCGTCGCCTGTATTCCGGTCCAGGGCCAGGATGCACTTTCCCTTGCCGCCGATGTGCAGCACAACCAGGTCGTCCACGATGAACGGAGAACCTGCGATGCCCCAAATGGGCATTTGAATGTTGTAAAGCTTCTCCAAGTCCTTTTCCCAATGGACTTTGCCACTTTCTGCATCCAGGCAGTGAAACCGCCCGGTTGTGCCGATGGCATACGCCCGGCCATCCTGAATCGTGACGCTCGCTCGCGGCCCTGCCGGATAGCCCACGCGACCGTACTTCGTCGGGTACGCATGGGTCCAAAGCGGCTTGCCGGTTTGTTCCTCGAAACAGAGGATCCGCTCGACTTCCTCGGGCTGCGTGAGGCGGTCCATAAGATAGACCTTTCCCTTGGCGACCGTCGGGCCGCTGTATCCCGAGCCGACGGGAGCGCTCCATTTGTGCTCCAACTTCTCCGCCGCGAATTTTTCAATGAGCCCGGTTTCGGCCCAGACGCCGTCTCGAGTGGGACCCCGCCACTGGGGCCAATCCTCGGCTGTGGCCGCGCACGTCCCAAGAGCCAAGCCCAGAAACACGAACCCGAAGCGCCAGCGAGAGAGAAAACCTTGGACACCGTGCAACATCACGAATAACTCCGTATCATGGAAGGACGAATTCTGCATCCTGACCCATCCCTCTCCACCTTGCAACGGGTTTCCGCCATGTCCCTTTCCCGCCGCCAATTCGTTCAGACCTCCGCTGTCGCCCTTGCTGCTGCCTCTGCTGCACCTTTAGGGGCTGCGGAAGAGAAGCAGGAACTCCCCATTGTCGATTGCCACCAGCACCTGTGGGACCGGAGCAAGTTCACGCTCCCGTGGATCGAAAAGGGAAGCTTGATGGACAAGGACTATGTCGAGGAAGACTACCTCAAGCAAGCCGCCGGTCTGAATGTGGTCAAGGCAGTCTACATGGAAGTGGACGTGGCTGCCGATCAGAAAACCAAAGAAGCCAACCACGTCATCGACATCTGCAAGAGCGGCAAGTATCCCACGTGTGCCGCGGTCATCGGCGGATTGCCCGGGGAGGAAGGTTTTGGGAAGTACATCGTGCAGTTTAAGGGAAGTCCCTACGTCAAAGGGGTGCGGCAGGTGGTCCATTCCGATTCCGCGAAGAAAGGGATGTGTTTGGAAAAGACCTTTGTCAAGAGCGTTCAACTGCTCGGTGATTTCGGCATGAGTTTTGACCTTTGCATGCGGGCCACCGAGATTTCCGATGGAGCCAAACTCTGCGACCTTTGCCCCGATACTCGGTTCATCCTAGACCACTGCGGCAACGGAGACGTGAAGGCCTTCCACGCCCAAAAACGCATCGAAAAAAAGCCCGATCATGACGCTGAAGCCTGGAAAAAGGACATTGCCGAGATCGCCAAGCGTGAGAACTGCATCTGCAAGATCAGCGGCGTCATCGCCCAACTGCCGAAGGGTTGGGGAGCAGAGGCGCTCGCCCCGATCATCAACCACTGCCTCGATTCCTTCGGCCCCGACCGCGTCATTTTCGGCAGCGACTGGCCGGTCTGCCTGATGGGTGCCAGCTACAAAGACTGGGTCGTCGGTCTGAAAGCCATCATCGCCAGCCGGCCTGTCGCCGAGCAAAAGAAGTTGCTGTCGGAGAACGCGATCAAGTTCTATAAGCTTTCGATGTAACGCATGAAGAAATGAAGAATTAGGACACGGAAGACACGGACAAAGAGTAAAAAACCGTGTCGTCCGTGTTTTCCGTGTCCCATCCCCTCTTCCCTTTGTGTCTTCTCGCCTCAGCGACTTTGCGTTACAAGGAACCGATGCCCAAAACCGACTACGTCCGCGAGACCCACCACGAGTTCCTGGAGGCGTCCGCCGATGCGCTGAACAATCCAGGATTGCAGAATATCCTGGGGCGACTCGGCGATTCGCTGGGTAAGAAGAACCGCGAAGCTTGGGAGCAGCTTCCCAATTCGGATCTCGTACGCGAGAAGGCCAGGACCATCAAGGACGAGACGCTGGCCGAACTCGACAAGCACCTGGAGACTCTAGAGAAAAGCGTCCTGGCCCGCGGCGGCAAGGTCTATTTCGCGGATGATAGTGAGGAGGCCTGCCAACAGGTTCTCGATATCATTCAGGCCAAGGGGGCCAAAAAGGTCGTCAAGTCCAAGTCCATGACGACCGAAGAGATCCACCTCAATCCCGCTTTGGAAGCGAACGGGATCGAGACCGTCGAAACCGACCTCGGCGAATACATCATACAAATTGCCGGCCATCGCCCCAGTCACATCGTTGGCCCTGCATTGCACCTTTCGGCGCAGGACGTGGCTGAAATCCTCAGCAAGCCGGCGGGGGAGCAGCTGCCGGTGGAGCGGGAAGTCCTGGCGGGGTTTGCCCGCAAGCAGTTGCGGCAAAACTTCGCCCAGGCGGATGTCGGTATCAGTGGCGTCAACTTCGCCATCGCCGAGACCGGCACCATCGTCCTCATCTCCAACGAAGGAAACGCCCGCCTGACGACGACTCTGCCCAAGACGCACATTGCCATCATGGGGATGGAGAAGGTCATTCCGAAGCTGGCTGACTTGCCGTATTTTCTAAAAGTCTTGGCACGGGCAGCCACAGGACAAAAGCTTTCGTGTTACACCTCGCTCATCACTGGATCGCGGCGGGACGGGGAACTGGATGGGGCGGAGGAATTCCATCTCATCATCCTCGACAACGGTCGCAGTAAGATTCTCGGCTCGCCGCTGCGGGAAAGTCTGTTTTGCATCCGCTGTGGAGCCTGCCTCAATGCTTGCCCCATCTACCGCAGCGTCGGCGGGCATGCTTACGGTGGCGTCTATGCCGGACCGATTGGGGCGGTTCTTACTCCCCTCTACGACGGACTCGCCGCGAACAAGCACTTGCCACATGCGAGCAGTCTCTGCGGAGCCTGTCAGGCGGCTTGCCCCGTGAAGATTCAAATCCCCGAAATGCTGATTCAACTCCGCGAGCAGATGCACGAGGAACCGGCACTGAAGAGTCGGCTGGAATCGTTGGCGTACCGCATGTGGGCGATGACCCTCCGCCGCCCCTGGATGTATCGCCTCGGCAGTTGGTTCGCCGCACGCACGCTCGGCTGGTGGAAGCGCAAGGACCGCTGGCTGAAGCGGCTCCCTGGCAAACTGCACGGTTGGACGGAAAAACGCGACTTTCCTGCTCCCGCCGCCAGCCGTTTTCGAGACTGGTGGGACAAGGAAGGAAAAAGCCCATGAGCCGCGAATCGTTCCTCAGCCGTGTTCGAGAGGCTGCTCAAGCAGGTCGGGCCTACCGTGTTCATTTGCAACCTGTGCCGCCTGAAGTGGGCTATGTCGGGGCGGACGGAGACCTATGCGAGAAAATGGCGATTGAAGTCGATGCTGTCGGCGGAAAAGCCTTTCGTGTTCCGGATTTATTGGCGGCCAGAGAGTTGCTTGGCACGTTGCTCGAAGTGACTCCTGCCAAATCGGCTCTTTGCTGGGATCACGATGTCCTCACGCGGCTTGGTCTGGGAGAGTTTCTGAATGCTCGCGGCATTGAGAGACACAACTACGAGAATCTGTCCCAACTGGATTTTTCCTCGCAGCGAGCCGCCATGCTCGCCTGCGACATCGGCATTTCCAGCGTGGACTGCGCGATTGCCGAAACGGGAACGCTGATGGTCTGCTCCCGCCCCGGTCAGGAACGAGTGGCCTCGCTGCTTCCCATCATGCACGTCGCCATCGTCGAGCGCCAGCAGATCGTCCCTGATTTAATCGATGCCTTCGACATTCTGCACCAGCGGGGTCTGGGCAATCTCCCCAGCAACACCACGCTCATCACCGGCCCCAGCAAAACCGGCGATATCGAACTGCAACTCACCACCGGCGTACACGGCCCCAAGCATTGGCGAGTGATTCTCGTTGGATAAAGCTATTTCGTCGCGTCTAGATACCGGCACAGCAGCCGCACGTTGTCGATGAAAGTCTGCGAGCGAATCACATCTCCCTCGGGATGTTTTTTGTAGGTCCGCAGCTTCCCCTGCTCCATCCAAGCGCCGCGACTATCAAGCCCGCCAATGACTTTGCGGACTCTGTCGACCGATTCGCCACTTACTTTACCGGGCCGTTTCGAACTGGTCTTGGAAATCCCTTTCTCCGGCACGGGAGCCTGCAAAAGTTTTTCGTACTCCGCTTCGATCCGATGCACCCGCGAACTCACGATGAAGCCGTAATGGGTCGGCAGTTTGTCGCTGCTATAGGTCATCACCTCGCGGCCGTCTTCCTGGAACATGAAGTAGAGCGGCTTGTTGGTCTTGAGTTCGTAAAAGCGGGCCAGGCGACCGTCGGAAAGCGCGGATTTCTTGAGCCAGGCGATGGCCGGCGGAATCGGCTCCAGGTATTTCTTGTTGCCGGTCACGCGGAAGAGCCGCATCAGGGCTTCCAGAATTCTCTGCGATTCCCCTCCGCTGATGGCCGGCGGTTCAAAGGCCCGGCTCCAACTCGGCTGCATTTTGGCGTCGTATTGCTGGGCCCAGGCCGGCTGCGGTTCGGGCATCTGAGCAAGGATCAAGAAGTCCCCTGCTCGTTCCGCGGATGCAAGGTACTTTTTGTCGCCATAGACTTCCGCCGCCAGCAGCATGGTGTCAATCATGTCGGACATCAAGTTGTCGTTGATGACATAGCAACCGGTAAAATCCTTGGTCCACGTCCAGGACCATTTCTCGGGAAACGACGCCTTGATTGCCGGATACTCCTTCTCGTCCGGCATTTTGACGGGATAGCGGTCGTAATTCGCCGACCAGCCGCCGCCGGCAAATTGGGAGGTCAAAAGAGAAGTGAGAGCGTATTCGCAGGCTTCATGAATGGATGGGTTTTTGAACTGCAGCGCCTTGTCGATACGGACGAGAAAACGTGTGGCCGCCTGCGTGGTATCGTCGTCGAGCGTTGTGATGTTTCCCTTCCCCATGCGCCGCTTCCAAACGTCCCAGCCGACTCCGGGCAAGGAAGGGTCTTGGGAATTCGGGTCTGTCTCCCCTGGGTGATCCACGCGATACGTGAACGTCTTGCGCTCTTCCCCATCAACAATCACGTGATAATACCACCCCCCCGATTGGAGCTGCCCGCGCACAAAGGCTTCCGCAACCCCTTTGGCTCCCTGGAGATGCAGTTCGTTTCCCGTCGCTTCGTAAGCATCCAGAAACGCGTCGCCGACCGCGGGCGTTCCTGGCGGCTGAATCCAGATGACATTTTTCTCTGCTTTGCCTTCCCCTTCCCGGAGCGTCAAGTCGCCGCTTTGGGCGTACACATAACCGCCGCCGCTGGCCACTTCGCGTTGAAAAAAGCCGGAGGCTTTGGCGAGTGCCGCTTGAACCTCCTCGCGAGTCGGCGGTTCGGCGGCCGGGCTGGTTGCCGATGGCAGAAGCAACACCATTAGAAGAAATGGCACTGTGAGGCGATGCAACATGGCAGTGTCTCCCGGAAAAAATGGCTCATCTATTCGGGCGGCCCCTATTCTACTATCCTGGCGAAACTATGAAGGGACCATTTGAACGCTTGAAATACGATCTCCGCCGGCTGTGGGAATGTCCTCTTTGCAAACGGCGCGAGAGGAGCGATGGCAGCGTCACGAGCCGCTTTTGCGTCTGCCCGGGCAAAGGAGCACCCGAAGGTCAGCGAACGGCAATGAAGTTGGTGGAAGAGGCGGGACACCGGACAGTGCCCATGTTTCAATACCAACCGCCTGCCGAAGTGTTTAATGGCGAGTCTTCTCCCAGTGAGGCACTGAACTCACCGGAGGCAATTTCTGTCAGTCTCGATCTGCCTCCGAGCGATGAGTCAGCCGCAGCAGGACCTGAGGCCTAGCCTTACCCTTTCCGATTCTCTTTTCGGCGGTCGTTCTCCTTGAGCAGCATTTTGCGGATGCGAATGCAGGAGGGGGTGACTTCGACCAATTCGTCGTCCTCGATGTACTCCAGAGCCGTTTCCAGATCCATCTTCCGCGGAGGCTTCAGGAGGATATTTTCATCACTCCCGCTGGCTCGCATGTTGGTGAGCTTCTTTTCCTTGGTCGGATTGACGGCCAGGTCGTTTTCCCGGGCGTTCTCACCGACAACTTGCCCCTCATAGACTTCGTCGTTGTGGGTGACAAACATGTCCGCCCGGTCTTGCAGCGTATTGAGGCTGTAAGCATTGGCTTTGCCGGTGACCATCGAGATATACACGCCATTGGCCCGGTGGGGCACTTCCCCGGTGACCGGTTTGTAACCATTGAAACGATGATGCACCACAGCGGTCCCCTGCGTCGCATTTAGCAGCCTCGTCCGCAGGCCGATCAGGCCGCGAGCCGGAATGTTGAACTTGGCATGGGTGAATTCGCCGCGAACATGCATTTCCTCCAGGTCGCCGCGACG
>CAYUJE010000238.1:0-10370 GCA_964444865.1 uncultured Pirellulaceae bacterium
GCCGTCGTCGGCGTTGTCGGACTGCCAGAGAGTGCCGAAGGAATCAACCGCCACTTCCCAGTTGTTGCGGAAGTTCCAACCCAGCGTTTCCAAGCCGCTGCCGTCGGGATTGCAGCGGAAAACCATTCCTTCCTGATACGGTTTGCGATTAGCGACCACTTCGTTGCCGGCCTGGTCGATAATTGGCTTGCCGTCCTTGTCCTTGATCTGGTTGCCGGAGTTGCCGAAGTTGAAGTACAGCTTTCCATCCGGACCGAAGACAAAGGCATGAATGCCGTGGTCGTGCTGCGTGCCGGAAATACCGCTGAAAAGGGTTTCCTTCTTGTCAGACTTCAAGTCGCCGTCGACGTCCGTGAAAATCTGCACCTTGTCGTTGGCGGAAACAATGACGCGGTTACCAAGCACACAAATGCCATGGACGGAGTCGATGTCTCGCCCTTGATAGAAGACGGTCTGCTTGTCCGCCTTGCCATCGCCGTCGGTGTCTTCGAGCACCAGAATCCGGTCCCCTTCCGGCCGGCTGCCGTTCCATTTGCGGTAGTTCTTGACTTCAGCAGCCCAGACGCGGCCGAGGTGGTCGATGTCGATATTGGTGATGTTGGAGATCTGCGGCTCGCTGGAGAAGAGAGTCGCTTCCAGGCCGTCGGCGATATCGAGATTAGCGACAGCATCCGCGGCATCGCGCGAGGCGGCATTCGCTCCCGCCACGGAGGCGACAACTGCCGGAGGCTTTTGCGTGTAGACCATGAACTGCACGCTGGAGCCGCACCCTTGGTCTGTCCCGCCGTTGTCCAGGCCGCCACGGGCCTTGAATTTCGTGTAACCTTCGGGAAGGTCAAAGGCGATGACGGAGTTGGCGTGCGTGCCAATGCCGTATTCCACGGACTTGCCGTTCACCTTGAGCGCACCGCCGCTGCAATTCTTGTTGACAGTGACTTCGCCGAACTGGCTGCTGGCGGACTTCCATTTCAGCTCCGTCAGTTTCTTCTCCCCCTTGGGACCAATCAGCCGCGGCTCGCACCAGTCGCTCCAATCGCAGCCAAAGCCATCGCCGCCATCGGTGACGACGAGATACAATTCCTTGGCACCGGTGATGTCAGCGTCGATCTCCATGGAGTGCCCTGCGGTGCGGGCATCGATCATTTTGCCGGCGAAGACCGGCTTGGCTCCGGGGCCCGCACTTTGCTTCGGCCTTTCGGCTTTGCTTCCGCCCTCGTCGGCAGGGAGATTTTTTTGCTTGATAATCGCTTCGCCGTTGAAATTCGCCGGCTGTGGTTCGTCTTGATTGGCTTCGAGCGTTTTCAGCGTCACTGCGGGGCTTTCCACGCCGTTCTTGGGGACTTCGCCGTGGGCACACCAAACAATGGCGTTGAGGACGACCTTGCGGAAGTTGGGGTCGCCCCAATTCCAATGGTCATGCCCGCCGGTGAATCCAAAGCCGCGGCCTCCTCCTTCGCGCTCGGCAGCCCAGGCCATGTGCTGCGCATTTCCTTTGGCCACATCCTCGCGAACAGCCGGGTTGCCACTGTGTGGGCCGTCGGGCCGGCTGAGAGTGTCCTTCGGCGGCAAGGCGGTGAGAATCGGGGTCACTCCCTTCATCTCCGGCCGAAACCGCATGTGATAATACCACTCGTCATTGATCTCAAACGGTTTCACGCCGCGACTGATGGGGTGGTCCGGAAATTTCTCATACTTGGCGGTCCAGTGTGGATTGACCGACCAGTTCATCTCAAAATAGCCGCCGATCCAGTCGAGAAACCGATCGCCCGGCTTCCCTTTCTCCACTTCCACGCCGTAATGGACGCAGACGATTCCGGCCCCCTTCTTCGCGAGCGCATCAACTTCATCCAAATGCGGGACCACCATGTGCCCGCCACCACCATCGCAATACATGATGATGCAGTCGGCACCGTCAAAGATACTCTTATCTGCCGGCCAGCCGCTCAGGGCGACTTCGGTTTGATAGTCTGGCATGGCGGCCTTCAATTCCTTGGCGAGCAGCAGGCAGCCGGCATTGTGTTCATGGGCCCCGTAACCGTGGCTGGGACGACCGGCAACAAAGACGATTTTCTTCCCCTTGGCAGCCTGTTCTGCACCTCCGCCTCCCCCCTTTTCTTCATTCTTCTTCGATTCCTGCTTCTCTTCACCCAGTTTTTTGATTCGGATGTTCTTGAACTGAACGGTCATCGGCGGCCCGGCATGCAGTTGCAGGGCGAGCAGTCCTTCCATGCGGCGGCCCTTGGGATCGTTGTCCACAAGATCGACCGTGGTGATTCCATTGAGCTTCTGTACCAGGTGATTCCCGTCGGCGATGATGGCGTAATCGTTCCAGTCCTCTTTTTTCAGCGAATCGACGATTTGCTTTTCCTCGGCCGTCTTGGCGACTTCCTTGGGCTTGCCGTTCTCGCCGACTTCCACCTTCTGGCCGCGCTTGGCAAGCACCCCACGTCCCTTTTCTTCATACAGCGTTCCGGCCCAGGCACCGGCACCATCAAAGTCGGCCTGATAGCCCTTGATAACCCACTTATCAACTTCCTGGCTGCGGTACTGCACGCCGGAGTTGCCGCCGATGATTTTGAACTGCAATCGCAACTCAAAATTGCCAACCTCTCCCTTCCGCCAGATGATAAACGTGTTCCCCTTGGTCGGCTTCTCGGCCGTGGTCTGGCCGGTAATCGCCCCATCCTTCACGCTCCAAAAATCGGGGTTCCCTTCCCACCCTTCCAAGGTCTTTCCGTCAAAGAGCGGCGTAAAGCCGGGCTCATCCTCGGCGAACACGGAAAAACTAACCAGCGGCAGCAGGAGAAGAATCCTGCTAATCCAGGATGCGAATCGTGGCATGAGAGAGGGCTCCAAAGTGATTGCGGAGAGGTTGCTTGATAGTCAGAATTGTTTTGAGGCGATTTATGGGAAAGTCCGGATTATAGCTGGTGGACGCCCGTGTTTCACCCATGGGAGGCAAAGGCACTGCTTAGCCCTAGGCCGCCGGGCAGGCGGGCTGGACAATGTAAACGCTCGGCAAACCGAAGCGGAATTATCTGCCGCGTCCAGCCTCGCGGGAACAGCGCAATCAAGTCTTCCGCTTCCTGCGGCAGCGGGGAGCGACAATCCCGCTAGCATGACCGGGAGGGACTGCCAAGCTGTGCCGATGCCGAGGAAGCGAGGCAACTCGCCAGGGACCTGGCGCATCCCGCGGGTTGGAGCGGCCCGACCGCCGGTCAACTGTGGAACGGACGTGAACCCATCACCAGGCAGGAGCGCGCCAGCTTCCTGGCCATGGTGACCGAGCAGCGGGCCATCGCTCGCGAGGCGCTGCACCTACCACCGGAGACATCCCTCGGCCACTATCCCGCTGCGGCGGTTGACCGTCGCGCCGTGCGCGACGCCCTCGTCGCGAAGGACCTGCTCAAGATCGAACCCCGCCGCCGTCCCCGCCCGGCACCATCACCGAACAAGAAATCGAACTTGTTAATGCCACTCGCTAGCGGCGAGGGTGCAATTCCGGCAGCAGCCGGCAGAGCCATGCCCGCATTGGGCCAGCATGTCGGCCCGGATGTGCAGAGTGCACCTCTGGAAGATCACTCACCAGAGAGGGCCCATTCCTCCACCAAGAATTCGATCGCTAGCGACCAACATTAGCGATAGGGCACACGTGATAACCCTTTGCGAATTCCAGTCTGCGGATTACTTCAACATCAAGAATTGGGGAGCAATTCCGCGTTTCATGCTGCGTCCGCGGCACAAACCCCAATCGCCGGCAAAGCTTCCGTTGTAGCCCTTTGCCGGAGCATCGGATTCGTCCTGCTGGAAACTACTTGGGGTGAACTCGAGCGCTAACGGAGCCCACAATTGATAATCTACCCACACATGACCGCCTTTGTTCGTAGCCACACGCGGCCTCGCGAGTAGGATTCCTGCGACCGCCCCACCACCAGAAGCCAGCACGCGAGGCCGCGTGCGGCTACGAGACTGGGTAGTGCATTTCCAGCGGGCTACTTAAAAAGCGGAATGCGCCGCTTACTACTGGGTGTATCAGAAGGCCGCCGAAGTGGACCTGCCGTGAATCAGGTCGGTGATTTGCATGTCCATGTACGGAAAGGACTTGCGGATGATTCAGCACACCATCGGACCCCGAATTGGAGACCTGTAAAAGCGGTATCAGAAACGGTCCTTTGCAGGGGGCGAAGACTCGTGCTCAGTAGATGGCCTTCATCGGAACCCCTTCCGTGATGGCGAACGGCCGGCTGAAGGGGTCGGTGTAGGTGCCGTGGGGGTCGATGCCCAGGGCGCTGAACATGGTGGCGGCGACGTCCCAGGGTCCGAAGCGTTCCGTCGCGGGTTCGCCACCGAGACGGTCGGTAGCGCCGACGACGGTTCCCCGCTGGACCCCCGCACCCGCCATGACCAGGGAATAGGCATTGGCCCAGTGCTTGCGTCCGGGGGTTGCGCCGGCGAACCTCTTTTCCAGGGCAACTTGGGGAGCGCGGCCGAATTCCCCCATGCAAACGACGAGCGTCTGTTCGAGCAAACCGCGCTCGTTCAGGTCTTCCATCAGAGCCGAAAAACTTTCATCGAACCGCGGCAGCAGGTGATTCTGCAGCGTGTCGAAGATGTCGTTATGCGTATCCCAGCCACTGACATCGATATCGGCGGGGTCTTTGTCTTGGCCTCGGTTGGAGTGGTTCCAGATGACGTTGATGTAGGGAACGCCGGCTTCCACGAGACGACGGGCCAGCAGCAATGCCTGGCCGGAGCGGTGGCGGCCATAACGGTCGCGAACGGCCGCCTGTTCCGCTTCGAGATTGAAGGCTTCGCGGGCCTGCGGCGAGTTGAGCATTTGATAGGCCTGGCCATACATGCGGCTCATGTCGAGAGCCCGCTCGTTCTTCGCCAACGTTTCCAGAGAGTTGTCGAGCGACTGCTTGAGCGACAGGCGGCCGGACATGCGAATGGTGGGGACATCAGCCGTCAATTCCATTCCCGGAATCGCCCCGGCGGACTCCGCCACGTTGCCGACGACGAGCGGCTCATAGGCCCGACCCAAAAGCCCCGCGTATTGGCCCGGCGAAGGGAGGAACGGAACCAGTGCCGGCGCATTGAGATGAACGGCATCCGCCAGCCGGTCTCCTTTACTGAGGCGGCGGAGAATCGCGCCATAGGTCGGGGCATCGTTGGGCGTGATCGGGGGATTGCCCGAGCGGCGGGCGTGATACCGTCCCGTCAGCGCCAGATAGACCGCCGAGCCGTGATCGAGATCCTCATGCGACATGCTGCGGACAACGGTGAACTTGTCCGCGACTTTAGCGATCCGGGGCATGTGCTCGCCGAACTGCACACCAGGAATCGCCGTGGATATCGGCCGAAACGCCCCTCGCACATCCAGGGGGGCATTCGGCTTGGGATCCCACATGTCGAGTTGGCTCTGGCCGCCGTTGCAGAAGACCAAGATGACCGATTTAGCCTTGCCGAAGCCCGGAGGTATTTCCGCAAGTTGTTCGCCGCTCGCGGATTTTGCCGCCAGTCCCAACAAGCCCAGTCCCCCCAGGCGCAGCCATTCCCGCCGGGTTAAACCCCCGTTTTTCCGTCGCCACTCGTGAACGAAGCGAAGCATTCTAGTCATTCTACATTCGTTATCTGTCGCGCCCTAGCAGTTGCCTGATTTCGACCTCATCGGTAAGAATCGAGAACCCATTTTTTCCATCCTTCGCTGTTCTCCATGAACGACACCCTTGCCTCCGTTTCAACCTCCACCGGCTGGATCGCCGGCCAGATTCGCCGCGCCAGCCGCAATTTGCTTGTTTGGAACGGCGTGACGCTCCTCGCTGTCGGTTTTATCATTTGGCTATCGAGCAACTACTACTACAACTTTTTCTTGGGGCCGTTTCCTTATGACGACGCCATTCTGTTGAAGGCAGCGGAGAATCCGGGAAGCGGCGGACTGCTGGCGTATGTGAAGCTGCAGCCGCATCCTTTGGAAGAGACCGGATGGAAGGAAATCTCCACGAGCGACGGCAAGCCGTATTCTGAGATCCCCTATTTCATGATGCCCGTTGGCGACAAACGGATGATTGTCATGGCCAAAAACGCAGCCGATGGTCTGCATCTGGTGGGGCCGCTTTATAAAGTCCGCGACCGGGAAGCCGGTGTGATCGCGTATATGGAGGAGCGTCACCCGGAACTGCGGGGAAAGTTTCTGCCGGTGCAACTCAATGGCGAGGCCGCCTTCACCGTCATCGGTTGGATCGGCCTCATCGCTGGTGTGCCGGTGATTTTGCTCTGCCTCTTCAACGTCGGCCGGGCTGCCTGGACGATGCAGCATCCGGCCAGCCACAAGATCATTCGGCAACTGGCGAAATTCGGAGACCCCAAGGATGTGGCAGCCGCCATCGACCGCGAGATGGCGGTCGGAGCGGTGGCAAAATATGGCAAGTCTTACCTCACCAGCCTTTGGCTGCTGCGCCCCACGGCCTTCGGCATGATCACCGTGCAGCTTTCGGACATTGTCTGGATGTATCATCTCAAGCAAACCGAGAGTTTTGCCGTTCTTTGCCTCCGTACGGGAAAGTCGATTCCCATGCCGCTCCAAGGCGAGCAGGTCGACAAGTTGCTGCGGGAGGTAAGCGAGCGAGTTCCTTGGGCACTCTGCGGCTATGACTTGGAAACGTTGAAGATGTGGCGGAAGAAGCCGGCGGACGTTGTGGCACTTTCGGATCAGCAGCGGGCGAAGCATTTGGCAGGTTCATGAACACTTGAAAAGGAACATTGCCTTTCCTCCTGAGAGAAGTCACCAATGCCCAGATGGATTGCCCTCTTTCGTGGGATCAATGTCGGGGGAAACAACCTCCTGCCGATGAAGGAACTCGTACGCCAACTTGAAGCGCTCAAGCTGAAGAATGTCCGCACCTACATCCAAAGCGGCAACGTCGTCTTCGATACCGACGAAATAAACGCCAAGTCCCTGGCGAAGAAGATCAAAGAGCGGATCGAGCGAGAGCACGGCTTTGGACCAGAGGTCCTGCTCCTCAGCCGCGAAGAGCTGCAGAAGGCCATCCAGGCGAATCCGTTTCCTCGCGCGATTTCGGAGCCGAAATCGCTCCACTTCTTCTTTCTCGAAAAGCCGGCTTCGAAGGCCAATATTCAAGCACTCGACCTGGCAAAAGCTCCCACCGAGTCCTACGTGCTGAACGGCTCTCTGTTTTTCCTGCATGCACCCGAGGGAGTCGGACGTTCCAAGCTGGCGGCCACGGCGGAAAGGCACTTGGGAGTTGCGGTGACGGCTCGCAACTATCGGACGGTGGAGAAGATTGCAGAGATGGCGGCAACTTAGAAGCCAAAAGAAGATTGACTTTGGAGAATTGGCCCAATACTTTATCAGGCGGTGGCACTGGATAGTTACTAGTTCGGCCGTTTCCTGAGAGTCATTAAGCGACGCATCGCCGAGCCGTGCGGCAGCAAGTTCTTGCACCTGAGGTGACATCGTGAGCACATGCTCCTAACCCTTGACCAATTCACGGGCTGCATGCTGGGCCTTGCTACTGGCGATGCCCTCGGTGCACCGTACGAGGGTGGTCTGCTGGAGCGGCTCGTGTGGCGGGTTATCGGGCGAACATCTGACGGGTGTCTTCGCTGGACCGACGACACGCAGATGGCTCTCGATCTCGCCGAGTCGCTCCTTCAAGAGGACGGAGTTCGCCTTCAGGCGCTCGCGAAACGCTTCGCAGCCAGTTATCGTCGGAGCCGAGGATACGGCCCCGGGGCGGCGAGAGTTCTCAAGCGAATCCGACGCGGCGAGCCTTGGGAGACAGCGTCCAAGGCGGTGTACGCCGAGGGCTCTTACGGCAATGGTGCCGCCATGCGATCGCCCGTCCTGGCTCTCTTCTTCGCGGGCGATCGCAATGGGTTGGTCGCCGCCGCTCGAAGCTCCGCGCAAGTCACCCACGCGCACCCTTTGGGGGTCGAAGGAGCAGTTCTGATCGCGCTGGCGGCGCACTCTTTACTGGAGGGACGATCTGCGGCCCAACTTTTGGAGTTTGTTCAAACCGAGTGCTCGACACCGGAAATATCCGAGCGGATAAAGACCGTCACGTCCTGGATCAAATCGGGGGATATGCCAAGCCCACGAGATGTGGCCATGAAACTCGGCAATGGGATAACAGCGCCAACATCGTGCCCGACGGCTCTCTATGTTGCGCTTCGGCACATGAAGACTTCGTTCGAGGCAATGATGGAGTTCATCATTACTTGCCGCGGCGACGTGGACACAATCGGCGCAATGGCGGGTGCCCTCTGGGGCATCGTGAACGGTGCCGAGCGTCTGCCACAAGTGCGGCTTGAAGCTCGTGACTTGCTTGCGGATGTTGCCATGCGGATGTTCAAGAGGCACCAGTGATCCGCACCCGCCGAGCAATGCGTTGCACCTCACCGGCACTCGCTCAATCCCCAAATCGCTTGAGTTCCTGGCCGCTATCCACCGAGCGGATGATGCCGCCGTAACAGCCGGCCAGGATGGAGTTGCTGTCGGGGAGGAAGGCGAAGCGGGTGGGGTTTTTTTCGGGACGGACGAGGTCGCCGTCGCCACGTAGGTAGTAGGTCCGCAGGGCCCCCTTTTCGAACGTGTAGCGGTGCAGTTCCTGGGCGGTCCGGGCGTCCCAGATGATGACGTCGCCGTTTTCCTGGCAGCCGCCGGCGAGGTAGCGGCCGTCGGGGGACAGCAGGGGCTGGACGTGTCCTTTGATGCCGGTCTGCATGCGGGTGCGAACTTCCAGGGAAGGCAAATTCCACAGGACGACGTTGCCCCCGTCGTGGCCACTGGCGATGGTGGCACCGTCGGCTGAAACGGCGAGGGCGTAGAAGGGATCGTCGAGACGGCGGGATTCGCTGATGACCGTTCCCTTGGCAATGTCGCAGAGGCGGATGGCGTATTGCCCTTCCGACTTGACGATGCCGCAGAGCAGATTGGCATCCCCCGCAAAGGCGACCGCCAGACTTTCGCCGAGCGGCTTGACCTGGGTTTCTTTCGTCCAGTCATTCAAGGCATAGACAACGCATTTTGTGCGGCTGAGGACCGCGAGGGCGCGGCCATCGGGGGAGAAATCAAAGGCGTGACAACGGTCCAGAATCTTTGTCGCCTTGCCGCTGGTGACGTCCCACAGGCGAACCTCATCCAGGGCAATGCCGTCGCTACTTTCATAAAGCCGCGATGCGGCCAGGAGGGAGCCATCCACCGAAAACGCCAGCTTGGTGATATCGCCATACGTTTCCGCCCGCCAGAGCCGTTTGCCGCTCTCGACATCCCAAACCGCAATGACGCCGCACTTGCGAACATTGGGATGCGGCCGGGGCGGGAACGTATCGTCCGACATTCCCGAACAGGCGGTGGCGACAATGGTTCCGCTGGGAGAAACCGCCACGCACTGCGGGTCGCGTTTGGGAACGAACGGAGCGGCGGAGGCCAGGGAGTGGCCAAGTGCCAGGAAGGCAATCAGGGATAGGAGAACTTGGCGAAACATCAGCGTCTTGAGATGAAATTCAGGAATCTCACACAGGGGCACGAAGGCACAGAGGTGGGGAGAAAAAGGAATTGGCAGAATTATGGATGGCAGAATCATGGGATCAGGTTTCTTATGATTCTGCCATCCTTGATTTTGCCGACCTGACTTTCCGCCTTTCTCCTTTCCTCTGTGCCTTCGTGCCTCTGTGTGAGCCATTCTTCGTATTCCTAAAGCATACTCGAATCTCGCCCTCCCGACGAACGGTTATACTCATTCTGCAATCTGACTTCCGCAATCTGCCCTTGGAATTCCCATGTCTCCCGACGACATTTGCCCCCGTCCACAGTCGCTGCCGCCGATGGCAACGACGCCCCATTCGCCCCCCATTTATCCCACCTCAGTCTGGGAATGCGAAAGCCCCCAGCAGGCGGATGAAATGCTGGGGGGCAAAGTTCCCGGCTATGTCTACCAGCGGGATGGCCACCCCAATGCGGACCTGCTGGCGGCGAAGTGCCGCGAGTTGCATGGGGCGGAGCGGGCGGCGATTACCTCCACGGGGATGGCGGCGCTTTCCGTGCCGCTGCTGGCTCTGTTGAAATCTGGAGACCACGTCATCCTCGGCAGTCGGCTGTATGGGAAGACGCAGGTGCTGTTTCGGGATGAAGGGGCGCGGTTGGGAATTCAGGTTAGCATCGTGGATACCTGTGATCTGGCGGCGACCAAGGCTGCTCTGAAGCCGCAGACCAAGCTGCTGGTGGCGGAGACGATTGCCAATCCGCTGCTGCAAGTTGCGGATATTGCCGCGCTGGCGGAGATTGCCCATGCCGGTGGCGCGAAGCTGCTCGTCGATAACACGTTCGCCTCTCCGATCATCTGCCG
>CAYUJE010000239.1:0-10349 GCA_964444865.1 uncultured Pirellulaceae bacterium
TTCCTCGCTTTGACCTGGCCTACTCGGCCCTCATCGAAGATTTGCAAGAGCGGGGGCTGATGGAGAAAACGCTCGTCGTCGCCTGGGGTGAATTCGGCCGCACACCGCGGGTCAACAATGATGCGGGTCGCGACCATTATCCCAACGTCTTCAGTGCCGCCATTGCCGGTGGCAAGGTGCAGGGGGGCCGCGTGGTCGGTGCTTCCGACAGTCACGGCGCTTTCCCGAAGGACAACCCTAAATCGCCGCTGGACGTCCTGGCAACCATCTACGACCATCTTGGCATCGACACCAAAAAGCAATACCTCAACGACGCCGGTCGCCCCATCACCGTCCTCCCCGGCGGGGAGCCGATCAAAGAGTTGTTCTAGGTGGAGCAGGCTTCCAGCCTGCCCAAGAATGACGCTCGTGGTATGCTAATCGATGGCATTCGTCATCGTTTCTTTCCCATTATTAGTGATCGAATATCATGCTTGTTCGCGGCGTTCGCGGGGCCACCACCGTGGAAAACAACACGCGGGATGAAATCCTCACCGCGACGCGTCAGCTTTTTGCGCTCATGATCCGGCTCAATGGCATTGAAACGGAGATGGCCGCGAGCGCGATGTTTTCGGTCACGACCGACTTGAACGCGGAATTTCCCGCCTTGGCTGCCCGGCAACTCGGCTGGCTGGAAGTGCCGCTGCTGTGCACCTATGAAATTGACGTCCCCGGCAGTCTCCGCAAGTGCATCCGCATCCTGATCAACTGGAATACGGAGAAGTCCCAGCGCGACATCAAACACGTCTACATCAAAGACGCCGTGAGACTCCGGCCCGACCTGTCGAAACTCCCTCCGGTGGACTTTGCGGACCTGGAAAAATGGATCGCGGAGCAGATGAAGCAGTATCAGAAATGACGAAACTCGAATGGCGAATGGCGAATGTTAGAGATTCGACTTGCCCGTTTTCCATTCGTCATTCGCCATTCGAATTTCGTCATTCAGAGTACAGGTCTTGACTTCCGTGACGTCCCTCCTCGACATCCCCGAACTCCGCGAACTGGATTCACGCAAAAGCCTGGTCCGGATTCCGCACGAGGAGGATGTGCCCCTGACGCCGCGGGTGCGGATGCTGATTGATACGGCGGAGTTTCGCCGACTGGCGAGGATCAGCCAGTTGGGGCTGGTGAGCCTGGTTTATCCGGCAGCGAATCATACTCGGTTCGAGCATTCGCTGGGCGTTTATCGCATGGCCCTGCTCTTTCTGCGGCAGATGGCGGGCGATCCCCGGTTTGAGGCGGCGATTACTCGCGAGGATGCCGAGTGCTTCATTGTCGCGGCCCTGCTACATGATTTGGGGCACTGGCCGTTCTGTCACCCGATCGAAGACATCCGACTTCCAGGCGTTCCCAGTCACGAGTTATTCGCGAACAGCTTTTTGCTGGAAGGGGAAATCGCTGACACGCTCCGCGACGAATGGAATCTCCAGCCGCGAGAGGTGACGGCATTACTCAGTGAGAAGCCGCGGGACAACCGGCAGCGGATTTTAAAAAGCATGCTCAGCGGCCCCGTGGATGCGGACAAGCTCGATTATCTGCATCGCGACAGTCTGCATTGCGGCGTTCCGTATGGCCGCCACTTCGATCAGCAGCGGCTCATCGGCAGTCTTTGCCTGAACGGTCCGGGGGATGGCCTGGCGATACGCGACAAAGGGCGGACCGCGGCGGAGATGCTCGTCTTCGCCCGCTATGTGATGTTCAGCGAGGTCTACTGGCATCACGCGGTTCGCAGCGCTACCGCCATGTTGCAGCGGGCATTCTTTCTGCTGCATGGCCAACTCGACCTCGATTCGCTCTTTCGGATGCCCGAACACGCCTTCATCACTTCGCTCACGCAAGCCGCCGGCGAAAGCCCCGCTGCCGAACTTCTGGCCGGTCTGTTCGGCCCCACTCGCCGGCTCTACAAGCGTCTGGCGGAGTTCAGCTACTTTCAAGAGCGTCGCTGGTACGACAAACTCGCCCGCCAGCCGTATGCCTGGCTCGCGGCCTGCAGCGAATCCTTTGCCGCCACTGCCAGCAAACGCCTCGGCCGCCGAATCGCCCCGCACGAAGTGCTCTTTGACGCTCCGCCGGTCAAACGGGAAGTGGAGTTCAACGTGGATATCCATTTCTCCAAAGAGAACTGCTATCGGCCGCTGGGAGATGTTTCGCCCGTCGTCCACACGCTCGCGACCAGGCAATTCGACGACTATGTAAAGCGGGTGCGGATCTTTGTCCATCCAAGAATTGCGTCCGAATTGCGAGCCCTGCCGCGGCTGGACGAAGTCCTGGCGGAGACTTTGCTTACCATGGGCTAAAGAATCTTGGCTTGCAGCTTGAGTTTTCTCCCCGTGAGTCTTTACACTAAAGGAGCCTCTCCGCCCCCATTTTCGCCGCCCGCAAGGAGACCACCATGAGCACCAAGACTGCCACACCCACCTCACTTGTCGATCAAATTGGAGGAACGGCGGGTAAAGTTTGGCATGCACTCCACAAAGAAGGTCCACTCTCCGTCGCCAAACTCGTCGAGACCGTTGAGCTTAACCGGGATCTGGTCATGCAAGCCGTCGGCTGGTTGGCTCGCGAGGGAAAGTTGCAAATTTCCGAGACCAAGCGGGGAAGGTTCCTATCGCTGACCGAACGGATGGAAGGAAATGGCCAGGCTTAGCCAGAAAGAAAAGAGGCGGGATGGCAACCCATCCCGCCTCTAATTGCTTTTGGAGAATTCGGGCAGGAGTTCATTAGAACATCCCACCACCGCCCATTCCGCCCCCGCCCATTCCACCACCACCCATGCCGCCGCCGCCCATGCCGCCGCCGCCCATACCTCCGCCAAATCCTCCTTGCTGGCCGCCACCACCATTCATGCCGCCCTGGCCACCGAGGCCAAACAAGCTGGAATTCGGGGCGATTGGCACCACCAGGTCGCCGACGCGATACACTTTGGTAATCAATTGGCTGCCGGCGTCCTCAGGAGTGGTGATTTGCATCACCTCATCCTTGATGAGATAGGTCAGTCCTAGTTCGCCCAGCATGTTCCGCAAGCCGGCTCGCAAGCTGATTTGCTTGAAATTGACGGTGACGGGAGTCTCCAGATTGATGGCCGCTTCTTCCAATTTCTTGGTGGCCAGCACAATTGGAATGTTGAAGCGTTCCTTCAAATCTTCAATCACCTCCTTAAGAGGCGTTTCGGGATAATCCAGGTCCACATCAGCTTCCAGGGCATCCAGAATGCGTTGTTCCTTGCTCTTACCCTTGCCAGCAATGTCCACCGCACTCGAGCGGAAGTTGCGAAAGGGGCTGCGAGAAATCTCTTCCCATTTTTCCGCCGAGGGATACACAATCGGCGGCTCGTCCGAAAAGGGAATCAGCGCCAATTCCACCTGGTGCAGCGCCGCCAGGAAATTGCGGTGGCGCTTGGGGCGAATCTGTTCGAGTTCCGCGTTGTAACGCTGCATCTGGCCGGATGCACTGACCACTTCCGCAATGTTGGAATTAGGGGCGAGTTTCTCGATTTCAGGACGAACCAGGTCGTCGGCCTCATGAAAATTTCCCTCGTCCATCAAGGAGTCGAAACGATCCATCACCTGCTTCAGGCGCTGCGTCTTCAGATCCAAATCCCGCAAGATGCGGAGTTGTTCGCGAGCCTGGGCCTCTCGTTCACGCTCACGGGCAATTTTTTCCTTGACCACTCCGCTCTCCCGCCTCGCCGCCCGGATCGCACTATGCACCTGGGACAACAATTGATTGCGAGTCTCCGCGCTGAGAGCTCCGGCCAACTTGATCATCTCACTGAGTGACTTCAAGCCCTGTTCGGCACCATCGGGATCCGTTCCCAGAATGTCGCGGGCGTCTGAAAGCTCCTTCTCCACGCGGGCTTTGATCAGCCCTTCTTGCACTTTCCGATCACCTTCCGTGGAATCCAGAATTCCCCGGCCCTCGCGAGCATCTTGAGCCAGCACTTCATCGATCAGCGTTGAACCCCTGGTCGAGGTGGGTGCCTCTTCGCCGGGCTCTGCGGCAGAGAACGGCGAACCGACGGTCACCGCCAGTGCCGAAGTTGCCAAAAGCAATCCTACCCATTTACTCTTCTTCATAAGCTTCACAAATTCCCCTCGGATAATGGATGAAGGCCACGTCTGTTCCGAATCATGCCCCGTACTGGCCTGTTTTGCTGCAGCCAAAAAAAAACCGACGCGGCGGAACATTGCGTTCCGCCGCGTCGGTTTTCGTTTGAATAAGACTCCGAAAAGCCCGGAGTCCCCTTGATCGAATGATCCGACTACCAACTGCTACTTACGAAATTCCCTGTCCGAATTCAACGAGAAGTAGAGAGCCCAGATTGGCCACTAAGTGCCATCATAACGTGGCCCCACTTCCGCACAAGCGAATTCCGCTGGAATCCGGCGCATTCGAATTTGAATTCAAAGAATATTTTCGCCAACACACCCCCCACCCATCGTACATCCACCCGCCCCCCCTTTCCCATTTCACCTCCAAACCCGCCGCTCATACCGCTGCCTCTGTTCATTCCGCCACCGCCGCCAAGCCCGAAGAGGCTGCCGTTGTTCTGAACGGACATCGGCGGACGGAAAGGACTCACTTGAACCGCAAGAAGGCGCTGACCAAAGAGAAGTCCGTCGAGAGAATTCCTTGCCGTCAGGCCAGAATCTCGCGAATCACCCGCCCATGCACATCCGTCAGGCGGCGGTTGATGCCGTTATGCTTCACGGCGAGGCGCGTGTGGTCGATTCCCAGTATATGCAGAATGGTGGCGTGCAAGTCATAGCAATAGGTCTTGTTCTCGACCGCTTCAAAGGCGAAGTCGTCGCTTTTGCCGTGGGCCACCCCTGGTTTGATTCCCGCTCCGGCGAGCCAAGTGACGAAACTCTTGGCATTATGGTCTCGTCCCGTCGCCCCTTGAGTGAAGGGAAAACGGCCGAACTCGGTCGTCCAAATGATCAGCGTGTCCTCAAGCATCCCGCGCGACTTCATATCCGCCAGCAATCCGGCAATCGGCCTGTCTACCTGGCTGGCGATAAAGGGGAGCTCATTGGGAATGTCACTGTGGTTGTCCCAATTCTTGCTCGCCCCGCCTGTGCCGCTCCAGACTTGGACAAAGCGCACTCCTCTCTCCAACATTCGGCGGGCAACTAAACAGTTGCGGCCGAAGGGCTCGGTGTTCTTGTCATCGAGTCCGTAGAGTTTTTGCGTCAACGCTGTCTCGCGGGAAATATCCAGCACCTCCGGCGCGCTGGCCTGCATCCTGGCAGCCAATTCATAAGAGGCAATGCGAGCTTCCAGCCGAGAGTCCCCGGGGTTCTCCGCCAGATGTTCGCGATTGAGTTTTTGCAAGAGTTCCAGGCCGTCGGCTTCGCTGGCGGGTGTAATCTCCTTGGCAGTGGCCGGTGGGAAAAGATCCGCAATGGGCGTGGGAGCGGTGGGGCGGATGATCGTTGCGGCGTGTTCTTGCGGCAAGAATCCGGCGGAAAAGTTGCCGACCTGGTTATAAGGCAGTCCGCGGCTGTCGGGGAGCACGACAAAGGCGGGGAGGTTATCCGTCAGCCGCCCGAGGCCATAGGACATCCAAGCCCCCAGACACGGAAAACCAGGCTGAATGAAGCCGGTGTTCTGCATGTAGCTGGCGGGGCCATGGACGTTTGACTTGCTGGCCATCGCCATCAAGAATGCCAAATCATCTACATGCTTGGCAATGTGCGGAAAGACGCTACTGACCCACCGCCCCGACTCTCCGTGTTGTTTGAATTCAAACGGCGATTTCATCACCGCACCGGGCACACTCGTTGGTGCAACGTTCATCCCAAAATCGACCTTCTTGCCGTGCTGCTTCTCCAGTTCCGGCTTGTAGTCGAAGGTGTCCATCTGGCTCGCGCCACCGTTCATGAACAGTTGCAGAACGCGGCGGGCTTTGGGGGGATGATGCAATCGAGGCGAAGCCGAATGGCCATCCTGTGAGAATCCCTCCTCTGCCAGCATCGTCTGAAGCGCGAGCGCACCGAATCCGCCGCCAAGACTGGCAAGCAGATTGCGGCGAGAAAGTGGAGAGCGTGGATGCATGCACTCCATTATAGATGTTCTGGCGAGCCTAGCTGCCAGCTTCTGCAAGAAAATGCAGGACAAGCTGGCAACTCATCCCGCGCAGTGAGTACAGAAACAGTCCCATGCACTATAATGAGCTGTTGACGCGATCCAAAGACGAGACGAAAGGACCACACCCGTGGCGGATACTCCCATCGTTCCCCCCAAGACTAAACACCAACGCCAATCCGAGCTCCGCATGATTTGGCGCAACAAGGGGGTGGAAGGGGTGCTAAGCATTTTCATGGAAAAATGCTCGCCCGATGGCACTCCTCCTGCAGCAACGATGGCACCAGCGGAAATGATCCAGGCCATTCTGGATCAGGAATATCCCAAGCCGCCGCCGACTCCCAGCGAAGAACGCATCGCCAAGGCAATCCAGGACTCTCTGGTTTTGTGCCGCAAGTCGTCGGCGCCGCTAGCGACCCTCGAAAAATTCTCCGACGACCTCCGGGCCACCGACGAAGGCTGGACGGACAAGGAGATCTCCGCCGTGGAAGACGGCGTGCGGCGGGGGCTGAATAACAAGTTTCACCGGACTTGATTCTCCTCGTAGAACGGGATTTCTAGCCCGCCCCGAGCGGCCTTATCATTTTCCAGCCGGCGGCATTTCCACCACGCTTGGCGCTAAAATGAGGGCGTCTGGCGAAAGCAGTTTCAAGTACAGTGGATCTACTCGTTTAGCGTCGGTTTGGCGGAGGAGGACCACGCCCGGCTTAAGGCGATTCCAAACGTCTTCCCCCTTGATCTCTTTGCCGGTTGAGTCAAACAGCCGCACATAGGCCAGGGAGATTTGTGACTGCCGAAGTTGGTGCCGCATCTGAGTAATCGGGACTTGCACTTTTCTTCGGACGCCGTCTTGCTCGATTTCTTCTTCCTGGAACGACGTGACCGGAACCGACTCGAAAGAATAGACTGAGATAAAGAGCTTGTCCTTGCTGATGTTGGCGAGTTTCACAAACTGAGGCGGAGCCGCCAGGCCAAAGTCGCCAGGCTTTTCCACAATCGTGCCATCGGCAGCCAACGCCGGGTCGGGACCCTTGTGGGCATCATGGCAAGCTTTGCAATTCGCGGCAGCCCGCAGCCTGTCGGTGTTCTTTGCTTCACCGCGGACAATCTCCTCGGCTGCGGCAATCATCGTGGCTGTGGTTTTCTCCCACGCCTCCTGACTTCCTCTGGATGGCTTGGTCTTGGCGAGAGCCTTATAAAGGTCGAGTAGTTCCTGTTTTTCCTCCTTCGTCGCCTCGTCAGCGAGAACAGTTCTCACGAGGGGCTTCTTTCCCGCCGGCCGACGGGGCAAGTTGACCCGCTGCTCGATTTCTAAAATGCGGAGTTCCTCCGCGAACACCGACGTGGCAGAGAATGCTACCAGCACGAGAGTCATCCGTTTCAGGCATCCGCACATTTAAGCTCTCCTCTATCGAATTGCATGGGGTCATATCTTCCCGTAGACGATATTTCGGCGCGCGGTAAAGTCGTGCGTCGTGACGACCTGGGTAATCCCTTGCACAATCTTCAAGCCTCCCAACTCGGAAGGCTCAATCGGGGAGACAGCGGCATAGTCGCGGGCTTCGTCGCAAATGAGCCGCAGGTCGAGTACGGGCAAGCCGTGGCGAAACGCTTCTCGCAAGATTACATCGTTGAAGATGGACAGAGCCGTGATAGCGGCGGAAGGAAAATCCGGCACCGAGTCGTAGATGGTGCAAACGGCCGTTGGGAGACGCACGGCCAGAACTTCCTTGAGCATGGTCCGATATTCTTGCTGAAATTCTTGTTGCACCTGGGCAAGCGCCGCAAAGGCAGCCGGTGCTCTCATTTCAGTCTCTCGCAAGAGACCGATGCTCTCCAGGGCATTGTTTCCTCCAGCGCTGACGAACAGATGCGTGGCACCCTCAGGTATGCGTGGAATTTGCCGCAGCACGCTACTGGCAACCGCACCGTCGACCGCCACCAGAGTCGCGTTCCAATCGCGGGGAAGGCGAACCTTGAGCTGTTCAATCACGGAGGAACCGCGCGAGACGTAGATACCGTTGTCGAAGAGGGAGTCGCCAAGTAGGACTACGTGCCCCATGCAATTTCTCCGATCTCGTGCTTTCGCGGAGCGAAAGGCGACTCTTACGCCAATACTTCCTTAATCACATTCCCATACACATCCGTTAGCCGTTCATCCCGTCCTTGGTGGAAGTAGGTGAGCCGTTTGTGATCGAGGCCCATCAGGTGCAGCACCGTGGCGTGGATGTCGTGGACGTGGGCCTTGTTGACGACCGCTTCAAAGCCGAAGTCGTCGGTCTCGCCGTGCCAGGTTCCCCCTTTTACTCCGCCGCCGGCCAGCCACATGCTGAAGCCGTACGGATTGTGGTTGCGTCCCGGCTCATTGACCCCTTCGCTGAAGGGCATGCGGCCGAATTCGCCTCCCCAGAGGATGACGGTGCTCTCGAGTAGTCCGCGATTTGCGAGATCCGTAAGGAGCGCCGCAATCGGCTGATCGACTTCGGGGGCGTGCTGGCCGTGGTTGGATTCAATTCCCTTGTGGGCGTCCCAAGTGTCTTCCAAATGTCCGCCGCCGCTGTAAAGCTGAACGAAGCGGACACCCCGTTCGACGAGTCGCCTGGCAATCAAACAGTTCCGGCCGAATTCGTCCGTCGGTGCTTTTCCGACTCCGTAAGCGTCGAGCGTCTTCCGGTCCTCGCGAGCTAAGTCAACCGCTTCGGGGGCCTCCGCCTGCATCCGGAACGCCAATTCATAGGACTGAATGCGAGCGACAAGTTCTTCACCGCCTGGCCGCGCCTTCAAATGCTCTTCGTTCAGCTTCGCCAACAGATCAAGCTGGTTTCGCTGCGTCTTGGCATCGACATGCGAGGGTCCGCGAAGGTCAAGAATCGGATCGCCGGCGGGACGAAAAAGGGTTCCCTGATAGGCGGCGGGCATGAAGCCGCTGGACCAGTTGGGCTGGCCCCCAATGGGGCCGCCGCGTTTATCCATCAGCACCACATAGCCCGGCAGGTTCTGATTCTCCGCTCCCAAGCCATACACGCACCAACTCCCCATCGACGGCCGACCGATGAACGTGCTGCCGGTGTTCATCGCCACCAGGGCCGAGCCGTGGGCGTGCGAATCGGTATGGCAGGAACGAACGACCGCCAGTTTGTCGGCATGTTCGCGAACATTCGGAAAGAAATCGGAGATGAGCAGGCCGCTCTTTCCCCCCGGCTTGAACTTCCGCGGCGGCGGCGTGAGAAAGCCGACCTTCCGTCCGCCGGAGTTGATGTATTTCTTGTCCGGCGGCAACGGCTGGCCGGCGAACTTGTCGAGAGCCGGCTTGTAATCGAACGTATCGACCTGGCTGGGGCCACCGTTCATGATCAGGAAGATGCAGGCCTTCGCTTTGGTGGCGAAGTGCGGCGGCCGCGGGGCCAGGGGATTCTGCGAATCCTTGCCCTCGCTCTCCGCGGCACTGGCATGGCGCTCAAAAAAGCCGCTCTCCCCCAACAAACTCGAAAGCGCAAGCCCCGTGAACCCGGCACCCATTTGCCAAACGAATTCCCGGCGGACGAGGCCGCAGGGGAACTGCGGCGTTCCCACACTAGCCCGACGCGCAAGCGAAGGTAATGCGGCACTTTCGTCGAGCAACGAGGAACACCCTTTCTTGCGCGTCGGGCTAGTGTCTTTCGGGTTCGTGTCAATCGACATAAATCAACTCATTCGTGTTAAGCAGCACATGGCATAGGGACGCGAGAGCGAGCTGCGCCGCTTTGGCCTTGGTCACGGCACTCGCTTCAAATTGGGACTGCTGCGTTTGCAAGTGACTAGCCGCGGCGGACAGTTCCGCGTCGCTCGGCTGGCGGCCGAGAATTCGCGACCAGGCTTCTTGAACCTGCAGTTTCGCGGAGCCACCCGCTTGGGCCGCGATCTGCCCCGCCAGTCGCTCACTCGCTTGGTGCGTGAATTCATTGTTAAGCAGCGCCAGCGCCTGTGGAGCCACAATGTTGATATCCCGCTGGGCGCAGGGCTGCGTGGTGTCGCAAAAGTCGAACGTGGTCAGCAGCGGCAGCAGGAGAGACCGTTTGCTGAAGATGTAGATGCTGCGGCGAGCCTGCTGATCGGCGGGAGAGGATTGCCAGGCTTTGTCCTTCGTCGAAAGCCCGACGAGGGCCTCTGAATTCAGATGGGGCAGGTAGCCAGGGCCGCCGGCTTGCAGATTCAGTTCGGTACTGACTGCCAAGATGGTGTCG
>CAYUJE010000240.1:0-10337 GCA_964444865.1 uncultured Pirellulaceae bacterium
GGTTCGGAACCTTGTCCAAAGACCAAAGGTGGGGATGGCCACGAAAGCCACAAAAAGGCACAAAAAAGGAAAGCTGATAGCAAGATCACTCTTTGTGCCTTTTTGTGGTTTTCGCGGCCATCCCTCTTCGTTTTCATATTCACACCAGCTCCTCAATCACTTCCCCCTGCAACGGCAGCCCGGCGGTGGTGAGCTGCGTGGTGCCGATGCCGAGCTGGTGGAGCACGGTGCGGAAGAGGTCGGCGGGTGTCACCGGACGGCTGGCGGGGTTTTCGCCGCGGGCATCGCTTTCGCCAACGACGATGCCTTGTTTCAAGCCGCCGCCGGCGACGAGGGCGGAGAAGCAGTTGTTCCAGTGGTCTCGCCCGGCCTTGCCGTTGATTTTTGGCGTGCGGCCGAATTCTCCCATGGCGATTACGACAGTCTCATCCAGCAGGCCGTGACTTTCGAGATCATCAAGCAATGCCGAAAGCGACTGGTCGAGCATCCAGGCGTGGCGGTCCTGCATCTGCTGGAAGTTCCGGTCGTGCATGTCCCAGCCGCCGTCGCCGGTGTCCTCGACCGGCTCGACGTGCGAGCTCCAATTGACCTGCACAAAGCGGACGCCCGACCGCACCAGCCGCCGAGCCATCAGGCAGCATTGGCCAAAGCGAAACCGACCGTAGCTGCGGCGGAGCTTCTCCGGCTCTTCGTTCAGGTCGAACACGCGGCGGGCATTCGGGGCCGTGAGCAGCGACAAAGCCTGCTGGTAGAACTTGTCGAGCCGCTCGGCAGCGGGGGAGGATTCGAGGTCGCGAGTGAGGGCGTCCATCTGTTTGCGGAGCCCTTCGCGGGAAGCGAGACCGCTCGCCGAATTGCCGTCGATGAGGTCAAGCGACGGAATTTTGACCCCTTGCTGCACGTCGTAGTCCAAGCGAAATGGATCGTAAAGGGCACCGAGCGGCCCGGCTCCTTCGCCGGCGATGGAACGCTTTCCTTGGTGCAGCGTTCCTCCCATCGTGACGAACCGGGGCATCTCCGGCGAGAAGCCGAGGACCCGCGAGACTATCGAGCCGTGGGTTGCCTTGACCTGTCCGGACAGCACTTGCCCGCTGAGGCTGATGGCCCCGCTATCGGAGCCGGTGAGGCCGATGGTACCGCCGATGCCATGGTCGTTGGACGTATGATGGAGCGAGCGGAGAATCGAATAGTTGTCGGCCCGGGCGGCGAGGAGCGGGAAGAGTTCGCAAATCTGAATGCCGGGGACCTTGGTTGGGACCGGCGCGTACGGCCCACGGTAATCGATCGGAGCCTTCGGCTTCATGTCGAAGGTATCAAGATGACTCGGTCCCCCCCAGAGCCAAAGCAGAATCACTGATTTTGCCTTCCTCGGTTCTCCTTGGCCCCGCGCTTCCAGCCGCAATAGGTCGGCGAGGGACAGCCCCGCAGCGGCCAGTCCCCCGGCGCGCAACAGTTCCCGCCGCGTGGTGCGGCCGCAGACTTGCGCAATTTGCCGGCCCAGATTGAGCATGGAGCTATTATCGCAGAGGGAAACGGAAGGTCATAGAGACTGCTGGCATTTTGGAAGAGGGAATGGCAAAATGCCGAGCAGGAGAATGACGAAATTCGAATTTCGTCATTCAGTTCTTTTCTCTTACCGGAGCGACCCATGACCGCCATCGCCTCCAGATACCTCCGCCGAGACCCTGCTGAAGTCGAACCCTGGCGGGAGACCTGCGGCCAGATCCGGTGTCTCGTGGAAGAAAAGGATCAGGCGGCTGCGGAGGTGCATCATGTGGAGATCGACCACGCCAAGCTCCACTACCACGCCCGCACCGACGAGTTCTACTACATCATCGCCGGCAGCGGCACGATGGTGCTGGATGACGACGAAATCGAACTGCATCCCGGTGTGGTGGTCTATGTGCCGCGCGGCGTGAAACACAAGGCGGTCGGCAAGCTGACAGTTCTCACGGTTTGTATCCCGCGTGGCGTGCTTGGTGACATTGTCGAACTTGAGTAATGCCTCCTTCAAGTAATATTCGTCGGCAGTTGATGCGGATTGAATATGCCAGCCGGGTGGAGCGGGTCCATTAGCTTTTTTTCCAGCACGGCGAGCTGGCGATACGCCTGAAACCCGTTCCACATTCCATACAGTGCGTAGGCATGAAAGGCAGCAGCCATCATTTGCCCCATCAGCAAGAACAGCATCCCGTCCAAAAGGTACAGGGCCATCCCAATCACGAATAACGGCTGATATCGGTTCACCGCCAGCCAGCCAAAGCCGCAGAAGAACAAGGACATCACCGCCGAGAATCCAAAGGCAACCACTTTGCCAAACACCGCGAACTCCGGAGACTGCTGGGCGTTGACTTCAGCAATCGCATCGGCGATCGAGGTAACTCCCAGCCCGACCACGAAAAAGAGTCCTCCGCTGACGAGCATGATCAGCGTATTGACGATCGAGAATCCCGCAATCCAGTAGAACCACTTCGCCCCATTCTTCCCCTGCTGCATTAGCACGGCGATCTGCCCTTCCAGTGGCGAGAAGGCGGGTGGGCGAGGAGCGTCGATAACAGGAGCCTCGGGAATGTCCGGTGACTGGTACGGATTTAGGGATTCCTGAGCAGGATCACCTGCAGCGGATGGCCTCTTTCCCGCGGTGGACTGGCCTTGAAAATCCGAAAGAGGCTGGCTCATGGTGATCTGCTTTTAGAAAAGGTGAATCGGCATTGTCCCCCGAGTCGTCCGTGACGGCTACGGGCAAGTCAGGAAAGTTCCCGCAATTCTCCATGCTCCCGCCAATCATCGGGCAGGAACGGCCGCACATATTCCATGAGGCCCAGATCGATCAGATCCTCTTCGATTTCGTCCGGCGTGGCATTTTTCATCGAGCGGGAAAGCTCTTCCAAAAGCAACTGCGCGAACCGCAGCCGAGCCCGGCGAAGTTGCTGGCGGGCGGCGTCGGCTCGCCACGGTTTTTTGGTGGCTTCACTGAGCTTCTCCGCGAGTTGCGGCGAGTCGTCATCCGGATTGGCGGCCCGAAGTTGCAACAGTGTGTAATAGACGCAGCCGCTGTTGGCCCGCTGGAAGGCTTCGAGACTCCGCCAGGTGGCGTCGAGGACCGTTCGCTGCCAGTTGGCGGTCCAGGCATCCTCGGCTGCGTCTTCCTCCGCGGTCTGCTCATGCTGCGTCACGTCATAGGCGACTCCCGTCCGGCGGTTTTTCTTGTCCCAGTGGGTTCGGACCATGTTCTTGACGGCGACCTTCAAGAAATCGCGGAACCGCCCCTTCGTCGGATCGGCACTGGCGAAGTCCCCTTTTAGCATCCGGACCAGGCAATCCTGCGCGACTTCGTCAGCATCGGCATCGTCCTTGACCAGCGCCCCGACATAGCTGCGAATCGCGCCGCTGTACCGAAGCAGCAGCGTCTTGCGGGCCTGCGTGCTGTCCGCCGGTGCCGGCCCATGCGCCAGCCGCAACAGGCTCCACTGGGTGACGACCTGGTCGAGTCGTTTTTCGTTTTCGTCGTGCTGCATCACTTCTTCCTCCGTCAGAGGCTCATAGTCTTCCAGGTAATCCTCGTTCCCTTCGCCAGTAATGTCACGCTTGAAAAAGAGATTCCAAATGAAAAACCCGCCGGCGAAGAAGCCAACCAATCCCGCCAGGCAAACGAGGCCGAGCCAATCACCAATGGTCATAGTTTCTGCACACTACTCCAAAGGGTGGTGCTGAAAAACCCCCCTGGTTATTCAGCACCGACCGGGGTACTGGGGGCCCCATCTAAACTGAAAAACCTCCAGGTTTTTCAGCACCGGGTGGGCTGACATCCCCCGAAAGCAAGGTGGTTCGCTGGGAACTATTTCCTGTCTTATTCCTGGGCTATTTCCGCATTCTCATGGAAGTTATCCTCAGCAACAGCGCGACAACTACTTGGGACTTCACTGGCATATGGTACGCATGTATAGTTGGCATGGTCAAGTGCGTCGGGCAAGAATTCGGGAAATAGTTTTGAAGCATTGTAGCGCTGTAGGGTGCATGAGGCTCTGCGAAATGCACGCGTGATCCGCGTCGACTCGGGGTTGATTCTCCACGGAAGATTCGTCACTCCCGCGTGCATTGCGCTGCGCTCCATGCACCCTACTTCAAGCTCCGCAAATAGGCGATTAAGTCCCGGAGTTGCTCATTCGTCATCGTGTTTTCCAAACCGGCGGGCATGATGGAGACGGGGCTGGGCTTCATCTGCTCGATGTCGGCAGTGGCGAGACGGATGTCTTTCTGGTCGGGGGTCCGGAGGAAGAGGGCGTCCGCGGTGCGGCGGGTGACGAGGCCGGTGACGGTCTGGCCACCGCTAGTTTGGATGACGTAGGTCTCGTAACCCTGGCCAACGCTGGCGCTGGGATAGAGGACCGCTTCCAGGAGATCCCGCTGGCTGCGGCGCTCGCCGACTTTGGTGAGGTCGGGGCCAATCTTACCGCCGTTATCGCCGACACGATGGCAAGCGGTGCAAGCGGCCCGTTTGTTGACAAAAATGTCGCGGCCGGCTTGCGCGTTGCCGCCGTCGAGATGGGACAGCAGTCCTTCGAGGCGAGTCCGCTGTTCTTTGGCGGCGGTGGCAAGGCGTTCGAGGAGCGGCTGAATGGGTTTGCGAGCTTCGGCGGAGAACGGCTTGAGCAGCGTTTCGATTTGAGTGAGCGAGAGACTGCCGGCTCCGGGGGATTTGGCGAGAGCCGCGGCCAAATCTTTGCCGGCAGCGTCGTCTGTGACTCCATTGAAAGCGACAAGTAAAGGTGAAAGCTCCAGCGGCCCGACTTCCGCGATGAGTGCGGCAACAACCTTGAGTTGATCCATCGTCACGGCCGCGCTCCCAATCGCTCGGGCGGCGGTGATGCGGGAGAGTGGCGACTCGCTTTGTGTCACCAGATTCTTGAGCCAGGCAATGTCCGTTTCGTTGAGCGGCTTCTTATGCCCAGCGACTGTGCCATAGGCTGCGAGACGAGTTTCGACCGAATTCTTGTCATTGCGAGCAATAAACAACAGCGGCTCATCGAAGGAGTCGGCTTTGGCTGCCAGTACGGCGACGCTGAGAACTTCGGGATCAGCCGCAGAAAGAGAAGCCTTCACCAAAGCGGCCAACTCCGGCGGCAATTCCGGCAGGTCACCTTGGGCCAGCGCACCAAGCAGCAGTTTTCGCTGGACGTTCGGCAAAGAGTCCTTCGCCAGCATCGCCGCCACAAGCTCCTGCACCTTCCTTTCCTTGAGCAGCCCGGTCAATGCATTTTCCATAATCCCTTGCTGTGCCACGGAGAGTTCCGGCTGTTCCAGCAGCTTTGCGGCGAACGAAATGATGTCCTCGGTCCACTTCCGCCGCGTGATAATCTCCAGCGCCGCAGTCTGCAGCGGGACATCGGTCGTATCAAGGCAGGCCACGACTTCGTCGCGGGTGAGATTGCCGTCCTTCATCTGGTCAAGGGCGATGAGAGCGCCGCGACGGATGCGAGGGCTTGGTTCGTGCAACCAGGCAACCGTAGTGGCACGATCATTATTTTCGATCAGCGCGTAGATGATGGTATGCTCGAGGACTCGGTCGTTTTCCACTCGCAATGCGCCCATCAACCCTTGCACCGCTTTGTTGAGATGTCTTTTGCCTAGTGTAGTCGCAATCTCTCGGCGCAAAGGTGGAGAGTCGACAAGGTCAATCGTTAGGCTTTGGTACAGTCCGTCTCCACGATGATCCTCTCCCAAGGAGTCACCAAGCGATGCCGTGACTACCTGTCGAATTACTCGGTCTGGAATAGTGAATAGGCGATCGTCTAAGTCTCGACTTCGCCGAGGTGACCGCGAATAAGCCCAAAAGAGATCCAAACGGTCCCGGGGCGCTACACTAATCAGCTCATCGGCAATTCGACGAGGACCGCTGGGTCGCTTCATCAGTACGCTGATGGCCTTCGCGCGAACCGCAGGACGCGGATCAGAAGTCTTTGCGAAGACGTCCGAATCGAGCATATCCTGCCATTTGATCGCCAGCCCCCTCGGGTCTTCCCCCTTCTTCGCATCCGTCTTTCGCACCCGGTAAATGCCGCCCAGGATGTGCGACTTGGCGATTTGGCTGGTCGGGCAGCCGATGCGGAACCAGCCGCCGGTGTCGATGACGAGGAGGGAGCCGTCGGCGTCTTCGAGAACGTCGGTGGGGTGGAAGTCGTCGCTCTTGGCTTTCAGGAATTCGTGGACGGTCGCTTTGAAGGTGCTTCCTTCCCGTTCCAGGACGCAGCGTTTGACTTTGTGGGTGTTGAACTCGGTGACGAACCAGTTGTTGGCGTAGGTTTCACCGAATCCGAAAACGCCGGAGCGGTACCGCATGCAGCCGCTGACGGCGACGTGGCCGAAGTCGTGGACGGCGTCGAGCGGCTCGCCGGTGCGGGGGAATTCCGCCAGGCAGTCCGGCTGGTCGAGGCGAGGGTAGACGCCGCCGCGGACCCAGTGGATGAGCGTGTCGCCGCGTTTTTGATAGAAGATGTTGGCGGTGCCGAGCATCTCCCCTTCCTCGGTCCAGTCGACCTCGACCGGGTTGTCCATGCCGCCGCCGGCAAAGACTTGCACATCGCTGCCGTCGGTTTTGCATGAGAAAACGCGGGCCGCCTTTCCTTTGCTGATGAGCTTGCCGTCCTTATCCGTGATCTCATGTCCGTGCCGTCCTTCGCACCAGTAGATGCGGCCGTCGGGGCCGAGGAAGCAGCCATGCACGTCGGCGGCGTTGCCGGTATATCCAAACTTGCTGACCAGGAGTTGCCGCTCGTCCGCCACGCCGTCGTCGTTGTGGTCGGTTAATTTCCAGATGCCGCCGGAGGAGGCGACATAGAGAGAGCCGTCATGCCAAAGGGCTCCCTGCGGGAAGGTCATCTTGTCGGCGAAGACCGTTTGCTTGTCGAATTTGCCATCGCCATCGGTGTCTTCCAGCCGCACGATACCGTTAGGCAACTGCTTCTCCAAATCGACCTTCGGCAGATTCAGCCCCGCGCTCTCGGCGACATACAGCCGCCCTTTGTCGTCAAAGCCCGCCATAATCGGATGTTTGACTAGCGGCGTGGAGGCGGCGACTTCGACCGTGAAGCCGGGAGGGACTTCGAAGGGGGGCGGCGAGAAGACTTCGGGGAGGGGCTCGGCGGGTTTGTCGGCTTTGGGGTCGTCAGCAAGAGCCTGAAGAGTAAGACTTGCAGTCAAGCACACGAGACTCGCAATGAATCCGATAAGCCGATTCATGTTTCGCCCCCCAGGTTACTGCACAGTCGGAATCAATACAAAACAGTGCGTTAGCCAAAGCAGAAATTCAGCCAATGCGAACCAGACATGCTTGTTATCTTGGAAGATCGCTCTCCCAAGCATCGTAATGCAAATGAGCGGTGAAATGAACAACAACGGGATGCCGATAGCCGTTGTGAGCGCCACCAGTGTTTGGGTGAAGGCATTCAGCGTCACTTCGCCCGCATCCGCGAGACTGAAGAGAGCGGAGCCAGTTACGATTACAGCATGCAGATAGAGATAAATTCGTCCGAGGGTGAATTGAGATCTTATCGGGGGTCGATCAACGCCAGAGGGGTGTTGCGGCGAGGTGTAAGGATTATCGTCCACGGGCGTCCCTATGGCAGCACTTCCTTCAACGCAATCCGTCCCACTTCCTTGCCGTCGAGAACCACCGGCAAATCTTGTCCCAGGCCGTACGCTTGGCACTGAGCAAAGTCTGGATTCTCCACCTCGCCGCTCGGCTGGGTGAAAACCTCCAGCTGCCGCTGGACCAGATTGACAATCCAGTAGACGGGGATTCCCGCGCGGGCGTAGATGCGCTTCTTCCACCCGCGATCTTGCAGTAGCGACGAGTCGGCAACTTCGACAATCAGCGGCACCTGAGATGCCGGCGGCTGCTGGTCCTGGTAGTCTTCGAGTTTTCCTCGGACCACCATCACATCGGGTTCGGGCTCGCTGTCAGAAGTCGTCGTCGGCTCCTGGCTTTCGACGTAATATCCCTCCCCGACCAATCCTTCCAGCAAAACCCGCAGCCGGTGGGTCGCCAGGCTATGCGCTCGATTCTTAGTCATCTTGTTCACCAAGATTCCTTCGAGAAACTCGACCTGGTTATTGTCTTCCAGAATTCCCTGCCGTGCCATCTGGTGATATTGTTCCAGCGAAAAACGAAAAATGGAACTTGGCTCCTCACTGACTCGCTGCAGAGCGATGGGGAGCGGCCAGAATGAAGTCTGTACAGGTAATGCAGTTGCGGCGGTCATAAAAAACCCTCTTCTGTTACGCTAACCGGCCACCGCTGGCGGGTCAATCGTGAAGGGCATTTGCGGCACAAGAGTGCCGCTTTACTTCCTTCCCGCAATCCTTTGCGCCCGCAGCAGGTTGCCGATTTTTTGGGGTGATTCATCGGCGATGTAAAGTTCGCGGGCTTCTTCCCATTTTCCCTCCGCTTCGTAGCAGCGCGCCAGGTTATAGCGGGCGCCGGAGAGCCAAGGGGAATCTTGATTGCCGCCGAGAGTGCGATCTTTGAACCATTCCGCAGCGGAGGTGTAATCGCCGGCGTCGAAGTGACAGAGTCCGATCCAGTAGGTGGCGTGGTTCTTGGACTTGCGGGCAATGGCCATCAAGTCCTCAATTTGCTGGCGGCGGACTTTGGGATCCCGGCTGAGAGATTCATCCGGCATGCCCAACATCTTGCGTGCCAACGAGGAGGAATCCAAGGATTCGATGGTGGTGTTGGGAATGCGCAGGGTGCCGTAGACCTGGCAAGCGCCCCCCTTCCCATCTTCACCCTCGGCGTCGAACCGCCCTGCAAACTCCAGGTGGCGGGCCTCCGCCAAGGGATTGGGGGGATAGAACATATAGGTCTCTTTATAATGCTCCGCCTGCTGGGCAGGATTCCTTTGCCGCAGAAATGCCAATTCGACCTGGTAAACGACCGCCTCGAAACTGATGCGCCAAATGGAAGCTCCGCGAAGGTGCTTGTACTCAGCGGCCTCTCGTTCCAGCAGGCTGGGTTGGCAGGAAAGGACGACTCGCTTATTGCCGATGAGCGCGGATTCCAGCATCCGCATCCGAGAGGTGAGCGATTCGGGCTCGGCGTCAATCAGGGCATAGACCTCTTTCAACTCCGCCTCAGTAACGGGATAGGCCGATTCGCCAGGAACATCCAAGGCTCGAATCAGGCCAGGATCGGCAACGACCTCCTCCAAGGTGGCAATCCCCTGCCCGTCGGGCGCGAGGAGGTGGAATCCGAGTTCGGCATCAAACAGATAAACCTGTCCTTTGACCAAAACGCCGCACAGCCAGGGGCGAATCGCTCCACTGCCGGAACTCTCCTGCACACCGAGCATGTGCGCGGTAATTCCGACCTGGCGGCACATTTGGATAAAGACGCGCGACCGCTGCCAGCTATCCCCATGTCCGTAAAGGAGTGCCTGCCAGGGAAGTTGCCAATATCCCGGTCCTTTGTCCCCGCGAAAGGGTCCCGGAAGGGAAGAGCGGTCGTTCTTGCCAACCCCTACCGCCGCCGACTTGGGCGGGGACGGCAGCTTATCGAGTTGGATGTTGCAGATCGTCCAATCAAACAGCCTTTCCGCCGAACGAACTCGTTCGGCTTCCGAGATACCAATCCGCTTTTCTAATTTCGTAAGCCACGGCTGCAGTTCAGGCGGAGCGGGGCGCGGGGCAACGCGATTGGCAATGTCCCGAAACCAGAGGCATTGTTGCAGAAAAAAGAGGTCTGGTGAATCGAAACTCCGACGCTCGAAATTCATCAAAGTAGACCAACGTTGGTCCGAAAGTGGATTGAGGAGCGACCGCGGCAGCCTGGTGAGCAAAGGGTCCTTCACGAATCTCTGTTCGGGATCTTTCGCATCACCAAGCCACTGGTTGAGTTGATACAACGCCCGGCCCGGATTCTCGTTGTCTTTGGAAACGGGCATGGTCGAGATCGCCTGCATGGCCAGATCCAGATTGTTCGCGGTTTGCGCCTCCTCCCGAGGCGTATTGCTGCCGGCGGTGTTTTCACGTGGGTCGCTGCCGCAGCCGTTGTACAGCAGCACGCCGCCGAGGAAGAGCGCGGCAATCAGGAACCCTAAACCAATCAGACGGGAATTCACGCGAAGCTCTCCACGGTTTGGCGAATTTGCAGGATGCGATTGAGGACGCCGGGAAAGTCATCCAGCCGCAGCATGTTCGGTCCGTCGCTGGGGGCGTGATCCGGGTCGGGATGCGTTTCAAAAAAGAGACCGTCGATGCCGATGGCGATGGCCGCGCGGGCCAGCGGCTCGACCATCGCCCGGTTGCCGCCGGTGGCACTGCCGAGCCCGCCGGGCTCT
>CAYUJE010000241.1:0-10186 GCA_964444865.1 uncultured Pirellulaceae bacterium
AGCCGTTTTAGCCTCAAATCTACCCACGGAAAAGCCGGAAGGACCAGAATTCAAGCCTTGGACATTTTGACTTCAGGGTATCGGCGTTTATTCCATCTCGTCATTTCGGCTGAAGAATCCGTGTCAGTTCCACCGCCGCCTTTCCACACGCTCGGCGGATACCTGGACTTCAACCCGCACTGCAGCAATTAAGTTGGCCGGTAGAAATGCCGCTACGACCGCCACATGACCCTGTTGAATGTCCGGCTCAAATTGCCGCGAAAGCCGGCTGGCCACTATAATTACGGTGACCATGTCACTTCCCAACTCAGCACGAACAAATCTGGTGAAGCGCCGTCGGCTATTGCAGGCCGGTTCTCTGGGAATGCTGGGTTTGTCACTACCCCAGTTACTGCAGGCGGGCGAGAAACCTGGTTCGAAAGCGAGCCAGGCCAAGTCATGCATTTTCATCTATCAATATGGAGGGCTGAGTCAGCTGGATTCGTGGGATCCCAAGCCCGGTGCTCCGGCGGAGATGCGGGGGCCTTATAAGCCGATCTCCACTGCAGTCCCAGGCTTTCAGGTCGGCGAGTTGATGCCGCGTCTGGCAAGACTTGCGGACCGGTATGCGGTGATTCGCTCCCTGAGCCACAAAGTGCCGGTACATGACGTTGCTAACAAGATGCTCCTGGCCGGCAGTTCGCAGCCCCCGGCCGACGCTCCATCGTTGGGGGCAATCGTCAGCCGGCAGAGCCCCTCGACGAAGAACGTCCCCTCCCATGTATGGCTGCAGAAGTTCGGTGGTGGGGCCGCTCCACCCGATCCCTCCTATCTCACTGGTGGATTTCTGGGCATGGCCAATAGCCCGCTGCTTATCGGCGTGGGGCATGATGACAACCCATCCACGGCCGGCTTCAAGGTGAAGGCACTCGAAACGGCAGAGGGGATGCCGATTGCCAGGCTAGAACGCCGCCGAGAGCTGCTATCACAACTGCGTGACATTGTCGATCCGCTCGCAGATTCGCACCGCTGCCGTGCGATGAGCCAGTTTCAGGAGAAGGCCTTCCAGCTGCTTGCAGGCCCCGAGGCGCGGAACGCCTTCGATATCGATAAGGAACCTGCCGCCGTTCGCGACCGTTATGGCCGCCATCCTTTGGGCCAGAATCTCCTGATGGCAAGGCGATTGGTCGAAGCCGGAGTTCGCCTTGTCAGTGTCGTTGGCTGGATGGGCCTCGCTCCCGGCGAGAAATTCATGAGCGTCGAGACGTGGGACATGCACGGTAATGGGGGAGTCGATATTTTTGGCAATGGCTGGAACGGACTTGGCTATGCACTCCCGCGGTGCGACGAAGCGGTGGCCACGCTGCTGGAGGACCTGGAGCAGCGTGGGCTCCTCGACAGCACACTGGTCGTTCTTGTCGGTGAGTTTGGTCGCACGCCGGCCATCAGTCGGGGGGCCAGTGCCATTGGCCGAGATCATTGGCCCAACTGTTATTCCGGCATGCTGGCGGGAGCGGGCATTCGCGGTGGTGCCGCATATGGTGAGTCCGACCAGCGGGCGGCCTATGTGAAGAACAAGCCTGTCTCACCCGAAGATCTGGGTGCGACGATCCTGCATGCACTCGGCATTCCTCCCCAGACCCGCCTTAGTCCCGATGGCTTCACGCGACCCGCGAGCAACGGGGAGCCGGTGATGGAGTTGTTTTCCTAAAGGAAGGACGAGTTGTTGAGCTGCGGGCGTTTTCACTTCTCAATTTCTGTGGAGCGACAAGAGTTGCCAAGATTCGCTGCGGTGGTATTTCCGACTTCCGTCCTCTTCTGCTTTTTGGCAAACCCAGTTGCGGCTGCCGATGGGCTGCTTGAATGGAAGGCACGGGAGTCCGCCAGCATATTTTTGGATATGCGGACTTCGACGTGTTCCGCAGAGCCGGCCATCGAGCCGCAAGTGTTGACCAAAGCGTTACATCATCTACGTATCGCCGGACCGCGGGAGTGGAGCGATTTTCCGGAACAGCCGGAAGCAAGCGACCTGGAGCTGAGATTTACCGTCAAGGAGAACGGGGCTGAGGCGGCTCTAGTTCTGCGGCAGCAGGACGTGAAGCAAACCTGGCGGGTGCTGCTAAACGGCGAGAAGCTTGGGAGCCTGATCGCGGACGAAAATGACATGGTCATCGCCTTGAGCGTTCCGGCGGGCCGCCTCAAGGATGGTGAGAACATTCTACGGATTGAACAGGTGCCGGGGAGCAAGGCTACCGACGACATTCGCATCGGTTCGGTAAGGCTCTATTCGCGGCCGGTCAAGCAAGTCTTAGCTCAAGCGAGCGTGACAGTAGATTTGCGAGATGCCGATTCTGGCGAGCGATTGCCCGGAAGACTGACGATCCTGAATGAGCAGGGCTCGCTGCAGACGGTTGGAGCAGCGTCATCCTCAACAACTGCCGTGCGTCCGGGCGTGATTTATACCTCGACGGGCAAGGCGGAGTTTGGCCTGCCATCGGGGAAGTACACCATCTACGCGGGGCGAGGGTTTGAATACTCGCTGGACGCCAGGCCGCTGGAGGTGGCGGCCGGCGAGGTTCATTCGGTAAGCCTCAAGATTCGCCGCGAGGTTCCGACGAAAGGCTATATCGCCTGCGATACGCATACACACACGCTAACCCACTCCGGCCATGGCGATGCTACCGTGGAGGAGCGGATGATTACGCTGGCCGGAGAAGGAATCGAGTTGCCGATTGCCACGGACCACAACCGCCATATTGATCAAGGCCCGTTTGCGGAGCGGGCCGGCGTGCGGCGGTACTTCACCCCGGTCATCGGCAACGAGGTTACAACGCCGGTCGGCCATTTCAATGTCTTTCCCATCCGTGCCGACGCGAAGATTCCGAACTTCCAGTCTAAGGACTGGAAGACCATCTTCGACAGCATCTACAGCACGCCGGATGTGAAAGTCGCAATTCTGAACCATGCCCGCGATCTACACTCCGGTGTCCGCCCCTTCGGCCCAAAAATGCACAACGCCGTCGTCGGCGAAAATCTGGAAGGCTGGCAATTACGGGCTAATGCGATGGAAGTGGTCAACTCCGGAGCGGTGCAGAGCGACCCGCTGCGTCTTTTCCAGGACTGGATGGGGATGGTGAACCGGGGGCATCAGCTGACGCCGGTCGGCGCGAGCGACTCTCATGATGTTGCAAGATTCATCATCGGTCAGGGTCGGACGTATATCCGTGCCCGGGATGATAACCCGGGTGCCATCGACCTCGACGAGGCAGTGGATAGCTTCGTGCAAGGCCGTGTACTGGTGAGTTATGGACTGCTGACCGAATTGACGGTTGACGACAAATTTGGTCCAGGGGGGTTGGCACCGGTCAAGAATAAGGAAGTTCAGGTAAGGATTCGAGTGCTAGGACCGCACTGGGTTCAGGCGGATAAGGTGATGCTCTTTGTCAACGGACAGCTGGCTCGCGAAGAACGAATTGAACAGATTGTGAAACCAGGCCCGAAAATCGAAAGGCTTGCGACTGGTGTCCTCTGGCAAGCGGTCTGGACGCTGGAGAAACCTCGGCATGATGTGCATCTAGTGGTGATTGCGATGGGACCGGGTATTGGCGGTCTCTACTGGCCAACCGCCAAGCCTTACCAGCCGACGTCGCCGGTATGGAAGTCCCAAGTCATTGGCGCGAGCGGCGCGGTCTGGCTGGATGGGGACGGCGATGGGCGAAAGACGCCTGCGTATGGGTATGCCCAGACGGTGATGAAGGAGAGTGGCGGAGACTTGAAAGAACTCCTGGCCAGACTGGCCGACTATGACGAGGCAGTCTCAGCTCAAGCGGCTCATCTGTGGCAATCGACGGGAAAGTCGTTGTTGGCGGAGGAAGCTCAAGCGGAAATCAAAAAGGCAACGCCAAAAGTTGCCCAGGGTATTCGGGCATACCTCGATGCCTGGCGGGAAAATCAAGCAGCTCGGGCGGGCGAATAGCATTGATTGCAAGAGCTGAGAATTGCATCGTCTCGGCAAATAGGACGGATGTAAGTCATTATACAGGAAGCAAGCTAAGCGTCACCTGGACCTTGGTTCCCAACTCTGCCGCCCGCGCGCCCTGCATCTATCGGCAGCTGCAAGTAGAATGGTCATCCAAGAGCACAATAACCGCACTTGTGATTGTTCTAACCCTGCACGTCCCGACTAGCGACCTTGATCCGTTTTGTAGGTGAGAAGATTTATGGCAGCCAGCAGCAAGACTTCCGAGGAGCTCGAAGACTTCGACGCCGAGGACTTCGATGACGAATTCGACGACGATTTTGAGGCAGAACTGGACGATGAGTACGAACTGGGCGACGCGGAGGAAGTTACAGAAGAGGACCTGGCTGAGGACGAAGACGCCGACATCGTCATTGAGGAATTCGCCGATGAGGATGAGGAGGGAGCCGCCGAACCGATCATCGCCGACGAATCCGCTGTGGGTCTAATAAGACCTAGAAGTCCCATTGGTCTCATAGTTCAGGCGAAGATTTCCGTCGCCACCTTGCCACCCACATCCGTCAGCCGGAAATCGCGACCGGCGTAGGTGTACGTCAGAGCTTCGTGTTCGAGCCCCATTAAAGCGAGCAGCGTGGCGTGCAAATCCATCGTGTGCATCTTCCCCTCGACGGCGTGAATGCCAAATTCGTCGCTGCCGCCGTAGCTGAAGCCGTGCTTCACGCCGGCACCGGCGAGCCACATCGGATAGCCGGTGATGTTGTGATCGCGGCCGTCGGGGCCTTGCTGCGTGGGCTGGCGGCCAAATTCGCTGCCGAAGAGGACGAGCGTATCCTCCAGCAATCCCCGCTGCTGCAGGTCGGTGAGCAGAGCGGCGGTCGGCTGGTCGGTGAGAGCCGATTGATTGATGAGCCCCTTGTGCAGGTTGTTGTGATGGTCCCAGCCCCCTTGGCAGATCTCCACAAAGCGAACCCCCGCTTCGCTCAGACGGCGAGCCATCAGGCACTGCCGGGCAAAGCTGCCGGCCGGCCCAGGCTTCACGCCATAGGCATCGAGCACATGCTTTGGCTCTTTGGAGATGTCGAGCAGCTCGGGGACCTTTCCTTGCATTTTGAACGCGAGTTCATACGATTCGATGATCCCTTCCAGCTCGCTCGGGGCACCGGGCGATTGGGCCAACTCGCGGTTCTTCTCCTGAATGAAGTCGAGCTGCAATCGCTGCAAAGCCGTGGCGGTTTGCGGCTTGAGGTTGGGGAGATAGCCGGTGTCGCTGAGCTTGGTCCCCTGATAATGGGCCGGCATGAACGCACTGCCGTAATTCACCACGCCGCCAAAATTGGGGGGCGGGTTGATGGTGATGAAGCCGGGCAGGTCCTGGTTCTCGGTCCCCAGGCCATACATCAGCCAGGCACCGAGCGAAGGTCGCGTGAGACTGGCGATGGAAGCTCCAGTATGCAGTTGCACCACGGCTTGGGGATGAGCCGGCGTATCGGTATGCAGCCCCCGGATAAAGCAAAGCTGATCGACATGCTTGGCCATATTCGGATAGAGCTCACTGACCCACGTTCCCGTTTGGCCATGCTGGGCAAACTTGAACTTGGACGCGGTGAGCTTGCCGCCGCCAGGGCCGGTTTTGCCATCGCTGGCTTGGAGCTCGGGCTTGTACTCGAACGTGTCCATCTGGGACATCGCCCCTTCCATGAACAGAAAGATGATCCGCTTGACCTTGGTGGGGAAATGCGGGGCTTTGGGGGCAAGCGGGCCAGGTTTGGCCCCATCTTCGGTGGCCTTGGCCGGGCGATTTTGGCCAAGCATTCCGGCAAGTGCCAGCATGCCGAAACCCGCGCTGCTGGATTTGAGCAACTCGCGGCGAGACAGTAGCGGCTGGATCTGGGGGAGTTCGCGCGTCATGAGATTGTCCCTTAGTAGGATGGGACTCCAGTCCCGTCCGAATTCACTATTACTTTGTCTATAACTATTCGGACGGGATTGGAATCCCATCCTACGAAATCGCTACTTCAAATATCTAAACTCCGCCGTGCCGAGCAGTGCCTGGCAAAAACTGGCCCAGGCGGCCGTTTTGGGGTCTTTGGATTCGATTCTTTCTTCCTTCACAGCCCCTTCGCTCCGATCGATGTCATCCGGATTGACCGGCACTGCAGGAGCCTTGGGTTTGTTGGCGTCCGTGGCGGGTTCAGTCCCATTTTCACCGGTGGAAGCACTGGCAACTTGCGGGTCACCCAATTTGGCCGCGGCGCGAGCCAGCAGTTCTTCCTGGAAGGCCGCTTCATAGGCAACCACGAACGCGGAACCTCGTTCCAACTCATGGCTTGTGGGCTCGCGGCCAAATATCAGGCGATAGGCAAGCTTCGTCCTCGCGGCGTCGTCCATTTCGCTCTTCGCCAGAAGTTGCTCTGCCAATGCCAGCGACTGCTTCCGCACGAAGGGGTCATTCAGCAAGTAGAGCGCCTGGGGAGCCACCGTGGTCGCGTCGCGACTGCCGGTGACAAACCCCTGCTCGGCGAAATCGAAGACGGAGAGCGAATTGGGCGTGATGCCCCGGAGCAGCGGTAGATAGACGCTGCGCTGCAGACTGTCTTTGGCGAGCGTCTCCAGGTTCTTCGCTTCCGGGCCGTTGTTCCGCAACTCGCGAACCGGAAAATCCTTGGCGGGAGATGCTTCGGGCGGAGTGAGATTGAGCTTGCCGGAAGCAGCCAGCATTGCGTCGCGGATTTCCTCTGCTTCCAAGCGACGTGGGCTGTGCCGCCAGACCAGCCGATTAGCCGGGTCGAATTCCAGGTTCTTCTCGTCCCCTGCGGAACTGAGTTGGTAGGACCGGCTGAGGACGAGGCTCCGCACGAGCTTTTTCACTGACCAGCCTTCATTGACAAAGCGGGCCGCCAAGAAATCGAGCAACTCGGGGTGGGACGGTTTCTCCCCCGTCACGCCGAAGTTATCGACGGTATTCACAATGCCGGTCCCAAACAGATGCTTCCAAATACGATTGGCCATCACGCGACTGGTAAGTGGATTTTGCTTGCTCGTCAGCCAGCGCGCTAATTCCAGCCGCCCGCTTTGTTCGGGATTTACTGGGGGCGCATCAGGAACCGGAACGACCGAGAGATAGCCGCGAGGAACCACCGGGCCAAGTTTTTCCGCCTCGCCGCGGATGCGAATTTCGGTATCGGCTACCACCTTGGAATCCCGCACACCCATCGCAATCTTTCCACTGGCAGCCGGATCGGTAAGGGCGGTCAGTTCCGCCTGGGCCTTGTTCATCTTCTGCCGCAGGCCGAACTGCACGGGCTTTCCGTCCGCGGCAAGTTTTTTCCCCTCGGGCTTGTTAAAGACCGCATTGAACTCCTTTTGAGCAGCCTCGAATTTCTGCTTGGCCTCGGCGACTTTTTCGGCAGGAACATCTCTTACTTCTCCCAAGCCGACATTAAGAAACATCGTCGTGTCGTAATAATCGAGGCCACCGCCACCCATTTTGTTCCGCAGACCCGCGCACAAGTCGCTGCTGCGGAAAATTCCGGCCAGAGCGTAGTAGTCGGTAGTTGGAATCGGGTCAAACTTGTGGTCGTGGCAGCGGGCACAACTCACGGTCAAGCCGAGGACTGCCCGGCTGACGGTGTCAATCTGCTCGTCCACGTTGTCCATGATGTAGCGGACTTTGAAGCGTTGATTCACGTCCTTGACGCCGAGGGCCAAAAAGCCGGTAGCCACAAGCTGCTCCGCCTTCTCCTGGGGCGAATTTGCCGGCAGCAGGTCGCCGGCAATTTGCTCGCGGAGGAACTGGTTGTACGGCTTGTCTGCGTTAAACGCATCGATGACATAATCGCGATAACGCCAGGCGTGCGGAAACGGCAAATTGCGAGCCGAGCCTGTCGATTCCCCATAACGGGCCACATCCAGCCAGTGCCGCCCCCAGCGTTCTCCGAACGCCGGCGACCCGAGGAGACGATCGACCACCTTGGCGAAGGCCCCTGGAGAACTATCAGCGACAAAGGCATCGATTTCATTCAAAGTCGGCGGCAGGCCGGTGAGGTCAAATGTGACGCGGCGGATCAAATCTACTTTGTCCGCATCACGAACCGGCCGCAGGTTCTGCGCTTCGAGCCCAGCGAGGATAAAACGATCCACGTCATCCCGCACCCAGGCCGCGTCCTTCACCGCCGGCGGTTTCGCAGCGACGAGGGGCTGCCAAGCCCAGTGCTCCTTTTTGAGTTTCTCGTAATCGGCCGTGTGCTTCCCAAGCTCCACGGGAATTTCCACTTTTGGCCAGGCCGCTCCGTCTGCAATCCACTTCGTCAAGTCGGCAATTTCCTCGGAAGAAAGCTGCTTTTCCGGCGGCATTTTGAGCTTGGGGAGCGTGTAGCTGATCGCCTTCAGGAGCAGGCTCTTATCCACGTCACCGGGAGCAATCGCCCCGCCCCGCCCGCCGCCGGCAATCAGGCCGTTGCGATCATCGACGCGTAGTCCCCCCTTGGAATTGGTCTCCGCCGAGTGGCAGGCGTAACAGTTATTGACCAGGATCGGCCGGATCTTCTTCTCAAAAAACTCGATCTTGGCGTGTTCATTGGGGGCAGATTCGGCGGCGAAAGTCTCCTGCGTCCCGAGACCCAGGATCAACAGGCAATTTGCCAGCCAGATTGTGGTACGCATCGAAGACTCTCCCCAGAGATCTAACGCCCGCACGCGACCGCCAAGGTCGGAACCGGACCGGTTTTTCGTAGGTTGGTTAGTATAAGGAAATCGAGTGGTCAATCAAAACTATTCGGCGGATTTTTCTTGGCATGCATTTCCTCCCAAACCAGGTCAAACTAGCCGGGTGCCGCTCCCTTGCCTTCGGGTTGAGCCCTCTGATTCATATTCTGAAGCACTTCTTTTCGCGGACTTACGACGACGGCAGTCGCCCTAAGTTCTTATTTCATTGTCTGTTAGGACCACTCGCGTTGTCCTAAGTCTGATTCAACTGCGTATTCTTGATTCATCCGCCAGGCCATTTCCCATAAGGCTTTTTCAATACTGCGATCACCCCTAAACACTTGCCGCAACTTCGCTTAACGCATATCGCCGCTCTCAGGGCATAAGGGTCGCCTCGGAGTTTGATTCACGGGAAGTGCCGACGGGTGATAAGCAGTTTTTCAACTGATTCAACTGCGATTCTTCCTCTCTAACTATTGATGTACCAAGGACTTGCAAATTGCCTTCGGACGAACCAGGCTTTTCGGCGATAAGGCGCGATAAGCGTCGACCCTTACCGCAGAAATTCGAGGCGTTTTTCTCCTCGATTTTTCTCCGCGCAAGCCGCCAGGGGTAGATGCGCGAGTGTGGCCTTTTATTCAGTATGCAAATCGATTTTTACTACGCCCCAGCACCCGGATGAGGAAAACGCTTGCCGACCTTCGGTGACCGGCAAGCGATCCCCACCAGAGATTGCCAGCGTCGCGGGACCGCAACCGCGGCTGGCGGGCTACTCCCTCTGGCTATTTTCTTGGCATCGGAATCTGCAGCACCGTGTAGGGAATCAACATGAGAGAATAGACATTGCCGTCGTGTCCTTCGGCAACTCCCAGATTTACATACCGCGGAGTTGTGTGGCCGTCGGCGAGTTTGATCAGTCCGCCGTGAAACGGCAGGTTCTTCCCCGCGGCGTCGGTCATCGGTGTGTAGTCGGGGTTAGAGACCTCGACGCAGCCGTGGTCGATGGGGGCCTGATCGCCGGCCTTGTAGCTAACGAGATGGAGCAAATTGATTCCTTCCGGAGCGTTCTCGGTGATCGTCAGCCAGCAGATCCCGCTTTTGCCGACGCACAAGGCCCGACAGTCGACGGACTTGGCCCCTGGGATGAGCGTCCCCAGACTACGGCCGTTCAGAACAGACCCTTCCTGCGTCAGGTCATAGGAGTAGAGCCCGTTTTTCGTCATCGGCTGGGCATAGAGCGTTTTGCCGTCGGGCGTAATGTCCCAGTTGATGGGGTCGGGATTCATCGTCAACCCCAACCGCGTTTCGTCGGTGATGGGCTTGCCGTCGATGGTCTGCTTAAGCCGTTCCAGCTTGTCCGTTTTGGGGTCGTAGCGAGCGATGTCACCGCCGTGAATGGGATGGTAAGCACGGCCGAGATAATCAACGACGATGAAGCCGTAGAAGTGCTCGGTGTCCATCAGTTCGCGGTACTTGCCGGTCTTGAGGTCGAGGATCATAAAGTGCGTACTCTCGGTCGGACGT
>CAYUJE010000242.1:0-10169 GCA_964444865.1 uncultured Pirellulaceae bacterium
CGGCTCTCCCAAGGATGCAGCCCGCAAAGAAGGCCCCCCCCTCAGTTTCATCACGGCGGGCTACTACACCGCCATCGAGAAAAGCGGCGGGATCCCTGTCATTCTTCCCCCTCTGGAAAACGAAGACGACCTCGGCAGCGTTCTCGAAATGCTGAATGGGTTCGTAATGATCGGCGGTGGCGATCTCGACCCCCGCCGCGACGGCTTTCAAATGCACACCAGCGTCCGCCCCATGGAGCCCCGCCGAGAGGACTTTGACCGGATGCTGATGCGGCAAATCAGCGAGCGGCGGATGCCCGTCCTCGGCATCGGCGTCGGCATGCAGCTCCTCAACGTCTCGCAGGGGGGCAACCTCTACCTCCATCTGCCGGAAGACATGCCGGAAGCCATTCCGCACAAGGACACGCAGGACCCCGAGCACCGCCACGGTCTGAACATCGTCTTCGGCACGCTCATGGAGCGGGTCTATGGCGATGGCGAAATCCGGGTCAACAGCATGCACCACATGGCCATCGACGAAGTCGCCGACGGCTTCATGGTCACCGCCCGCTGCCCCGACGGAGTCATCGAAGCCATCGAGAGCACCCAGGAAGACTGGTTCGCCCTCGGCACCCAGTTCCATCCCGAATCCGAATCCGCCACCGCCCTCGACGTCCGGATCTTCGAAGAATTCATCGACGGCGTCAAAGCCGCCATGAAGGGGCGGAAAATGGTGGCGGCGTAAGCCGTAACCTACGTGGCGACACGCGGCCTCGCGTGTCGGCCTCTTTTCGAAGATGGTGGCCGTAGCGCCGAAGCCTGCACGCGGGCCGCGTGCGGCTACGTTGGCCACCACGCCCACGGCCTTGCGTGGGCGTGAAATCGAGAAGCGGGGAATCGCCGCAAAAAACACGAAAAGACACAAAAATTGGACGTTCATAACCGGACTCCTTTTTTGTGCCTCTTTGTGTTTTTCGTGGCCAACCCATTGCCTCAATCCGTGTCCCGTCCGTGTTCATTGCGTGACTTAATTCTTCCTCGCGACCAGCCCTTCTTTTTTTCCGTGATGCAAAACTCGGCCGGCTCACTTTCGTAAATGGTTGCTAAGCCAGCATTTGCGCCGACAGCCTCCGGGAGTTTTGCATCACCCCCCCTCCTCACAAGTGGGGTCCGCGAGCGTTCCGCTCTAAATACTGATTGGCAACTCCCTGAAAACTTTTTCTCGCTCTTTCATGGCCTTTCTCCTGATGAACGGGATGTAAACTACTGTATACTTACGACGCCAATAATACAATAGTACACTTGGCAAGGTCAAGGCCCCGACAGCCAGAATATTCAAGATTTATTAAACTACCTAATTGCCTTGCGAAGGTGCGGAAGATGTCGTAGCCACACGCGTCCCGCTTGTCGACTTCTTCCACAAAAAGGCGGCCATCCAAACAGCCTGCACGCGGGCCGCGTGCGGCTACGTGGCGACACGCGGCCTCGCGTGTCTGCCTCGTTCTGGCGATCAGGAATGCGACATCATCCAGCGGGTATAGAGACCCACCGTTAAACTGCGGTTTTCAGAAGCCGACACGCGAGGCCGCGTGTGGCTACGCTTCCAGCACCATCAAGAACTGCCGCATCCAGGCTGGATGGGCTGGCCAGGCGGGGGCGGTGATGAGGTTGCCGTCGGTGTGGGCGTTGTCGAACGTGGCATTGGCGGGGACGAATTCGCCGCCGGCGAGCTCCACTTCATGCCGGCAGGCGGGATAGGCGCTCACCTTCCGTCCTTTGATGACCCCAGCCGCGGAGAGGAGCTGCGCGCCGTGGCAGATGGCGGCAATCGGTTTTTTGGCGGCGGCGAAGTGCTGCACGATGGATAGGACGCGGGGAGTAAGGCGGAGGTATTCTGGCGCACGGCCGCCGGGGATGACGAGGGCGTCGTAGGGTTTCTCGTCGATGGCGTCAAAGGTCGCATTGAGGCGGAAATTGTGCCCTCGCTTTTCGCTATAGGTCTGATCCCCTTCAAAGTCGTGAATCGCGGTCGCGACCATTTCCCCTTCTTTCTTTCCAGGGCAGACGGCATCGACCTGATGCCCCACCATCAGCAGCATTTGGAACGGGACCATGATTTCGTAGTCTTCCACGTAGTCGCCGGCGAGGAGGAGGATTTTTTTGGGCATGGGAGTAGTTGGGGGCTGAGGGAGGATAGGAGCTTCTGTTTGTTTTACAGAGAGGGCGAATCGCTGCGTATCCCTCGCCGATGCCATTTTTGACTGACTCGCCAATATCCACCACTTTTACCGTTTCCCCTTTAATTTTCGTTGTGTTACGATATTCTGGAAGTCAGTGGGCCGATCCAAAATCGGTTCGCCAGGAACGAATACGTCGCCAGCGGACAATTCCATCCTTGGAGGGATGAGCAATGGACTCTAAACTTTGCCCTTTCTGTCACACCTGGTGCTCCAGCAACATCTTCGACCAGCATGTCGCCTCGCACATGCAGAAGTTGTCTGATGGCCAGATGAAGGACCATGTGACGGTCCGCCCCGAGGAACGGTTTGCCGGGGACCTCGCCAAAGAACCGAAGTGGTATGTGCATCCCAAGTGCGGCGGCGTGACCGGGATGCCCGAGGAGATTATCCGTTCATATATGACCGATCCGTTTCTGTACAACGAATCCTCGTTTTGTACCGGCTGCCATACCTATGTGCCGACGAGCGAATTGTATTGGCAGGAGACCAACGAATCGCTGCAAGCCGCCAGCTACCGTCGGAAGTCCGAGTTCATCCAGAAGAATTTTCTGAATCCCAATGACTTCGTTTGGGACGCCAACGGCCCGGTTCGTCGCAAAAGTCGCGGCGGCGGCAATATGGGGATGGTGGCGGTCTTTGCGATCGGCAGCGTCGCCGCATTGTTCCTGCTGGGATTTGTGTTCGTTTTCGGCCTGATTGCCTTTGGCGGGCGGGCGGCTCGCCGCCAGGCTGTGCCCCCCATGAATGCCGGAGTGCCGGTCTTCCGCCCGGCGGTAGAGCCAGTGAAATTTCCAGAGTTTCCGCAGGTCGAGATTCCCAAGGGTCCGGATGTCAACGAAATCCTGCGGGAGAGCAACGAGCGAATGGCCAAACATTTTGAGGAGTCCCAAAAGGAACACGAGAAATTCCTGGAAGAAATTCGCTCGAATTCGTTCGCTCCGCCGGGGCCAATGGGGGGACCGCCGAATGTTGGCCCTTCAAAAGGCTTCTCGGGTCTGGAAGAAGCTCGCAAACGGGCCGAGGAGTCTCGTAAACGCTCCCAGGAACGAATGGATGCGATGCGGGAGCGAATGAGAAATAGACCGTAGCAGATACTCAAGCCCGCATGCCCTTGCCTTATTCCGACAGGGGCCAGGAAAGTGCAAAGGCCAGAGGTCCAAAAATCAAAAGGGGCAGCCAGGCGGCAAAAGTCGGGCTGAGCAGGTAATTCGCCCCCAGCCAATGGCTGAACATGGTCACGGCAAAGAATCCGCCGACGAGCACCGCCCCCAGGAATGCCGCCATGAAGACATTGGTATTACGCCGCGTCATTGCCAGCGGAACGCCGAGAAAAAACAATGCCAAGTCCAGAAACGGCTGGACGAGCCGCACGTGCAAGATCACCCGAATGTTGGCTCCGTAATCCAGACTGCGATTGCGAAGGCCGGAAACGAGTTCTCCCGTGCTCAGGTACTGCTGCCAGGCCGCTCCGACAGTCAATTGTTCAAAGTTCACGCCACTGGCAACAAAGCACTCCCCTGGTGAAAGCCAGGGAGAATCCGCGGGGCTGAACAGGAGCGGACGGCCATCCAAAGAGAGCGATTTCATTTCCGCCAGGTTGGCTGGCTGGTGGACCCCGCGGAGCAAATAGCCGCTCGGGTGCTGCGGGGTGGCGGCCTGGTAGTAGGCGTTGTCCGCAACGATCTGGCGGCCCCAAGCCCGAATCTCGTCGGGGAACTGGCTGAATTTTGCCCCCTCGATCCGCTTCTCATTGGCAAAGGTGAACTTGCCCGAAATGAGCAGGCCGCTCTGCATGTCGAACATGGGGCGACAGGGTTTGGCGGTTTCCCCCAACCAGTCCTGAGCGTTTTTTGCCAAACGCTCCCGGATTTGCGGGAGACAGATTTCGCGATTTGCAACTCCCAGAGTTGCTACGAATGCCGCCGCATAAGCCAGCGGCCTGACGATGCGGCGGGGCGGAATGGCCGCGGCGGCAAGCGCCGTCATTTCATTGGCCCGCTGCATCCAGGTGACGGCAAACAGGCCGGCCATCATCGCCATCACACCAGCCGTCAGGTCGAAGAACCAGAACAGCTTGGCACCGTAGTACATCAGCAGCACTTTGCCGATGCCCCCTTCCAATCGCTTCCCATAGGTGCTGAATTCCTGAAAGTTTCCAAAACAATCAATAACGACATACAGGCCGGCCAGGCTGACAAAGCAAACGAACACCAGTTTGAAGAACAGGCCCAGCACATAGCGGTCCACCACCCAGGCTCGATTGATGGCGTAATAGTAGGGTGACAGAATCAGGTCGACCAAGGGGAAGTCCTTTTCCAAAGTTCGTGAGCGTGTGATACCATAGGTTTTCCTGTTAGGGTGGGTCAATACGAACGCAGGGTGCTAGCGTGAGTCGGGCAGCATCAAGCCGATTTTCACTACTTTCGCCGCGCTGGCTGAAGCGATGGACCGCCTCTGCCGCGGATCTCCTGTTTCCACCGACGTGCACCTTCTGTGACGAGCCCAGTTCTCCACGTGAAGACGGCACCCTGCTTTGCGAGACTTGTGCCAGCCGGCTTGGCCAGGCACGCAAGGACAATTGCCGCCGATGTGGCATGCCGGCACCGGTCCTCAACACCGAAGACGGAAAGTGTGCCGATTGTCGAGATAGGAAGTTCAGCTTCAGCGAAGTGCGCTCGCTGGGGCTCTATGAAAACGATGTTCGCCAAGCAGTCTTGCGGATGAAACATCATGAGCAGGAGCATTTGGCGATGGCCTTGGGCCGCCGGCTGGCAGCGCTGTTGGAAGCACATCCCTTTACGGAACCACCGGAGCTGATTGCCCCGGTTCCCATGCATTGGCTGACGCGACTGGTTCGCGGCACGAGCGCCGCGGATACGCTCGCCCGTTCCCTGGCGGCTGCCGTGTCGCTGCCGGTCGCTGGCGATTTGCTCTACTGTCGGCGACTACTCAAGAAACAGGGCATGCTGCTGGCCAGCGAACGAAAAACAAATGTCCGAGATGCCTTCGCCGCAAGTCGCCGCTACGATATTTCCGGAGCAAAGATTTTGCTGGTTGATGACGTAATCACCACGGGGGCGACTTGCGATTCTGCCGCCCAGGCGCTCTTGGATGCCGGTGCATTTGCCGTCTATGCCGTATCCGTCGCTCGAGGCACCGGGATGCGAACCTCATAACGGGCTGTCTAAGGCAGCGTGTCCAGGATTTCGAGCCCGACAAAAGTCAGCGCCGTATCAGTCCGGCGAACATGCCGGACGATGGCATCGTGCAAGCGGGAACGGACCATCACGCGTACCACCTCACCCGTTTCCACCTTGGGTTCTTCGGTGAACTCGGCTCCTATGCCATCCGGAGAGGTATCCACGAAATCTCCCAGAAAGACCTGCTCACCTGCAAACATCGATACCAATTGGCGTTTCTCACTCTCACGATCATGCCGACGGCGGAACGCGGACGAAATCTCTGGTGTGGACATGGCGCACTTGGGAAAAGAGAGCAGGACTCAAATCTCCCCAACTCTGGCTCATGGTCCGCACGATGCAAAATGTTTCGTGCGAATCCCTTCCCAGCCACGCGGTCCCCATTGCGGACTGTAGCGATTTCAGCGGTTACCAGGGAAATTCGGGCAATCTACCGCCGCATCGTGGCTCCCGCCGAGATGATCATTCCCCCGTCCACCACAATGGTCTGCCCCGTGATGAGTTGCGAACCGGTGATGAAACTCATGATCGCTGCGGCCACATCGTCCGGCGAGCATACGCGCCCTAGCGGCGTCTTTTCTTCGAAGGTCTTAAGTGTCTTCTCCCAAGCGGCTTGCCCCAAGTTCTGGGCCACCCAGCGGCTGGAAATGAGGCCGGGGGCGACACCGTTCACGCGAATCTGCGGCGCAAGGGTGCGGGCCATCGAAACAGTGAGGTTATCCAGAGCCGCCTTGGTGCAACAATAAGCAATGGAACTTCCGTTGGCCGTGCGAGCTGCCACGCTGGAGACATTCACAATTGCTCCGCCGCCGGCCCGCAACATCGGCTCCTTCACCGCGCGAATGCAGTGGAAAGGGCCCAGCACATTCACTTGATACAGCCGCAGCCAGACGTCGTCGGTGACCGCTTCCAAATCGTCAGCCGCGATAAACTTCGTTGTTCCCGCGGAGTTCACCAGAAAATCAACGCGGCCGAATTCCTTCTCGGCTGCCGCCACCATCGCACGGCAGGCATTGTCATCCGCTACGTCCGCCTGAAAGGCCACGCACTTCACCCCCAGCCCGCGGACTTCTTTAGCGGTCTCTTCAGACTCGTCCTTCGAGCGGCTGTAATTGATGAGAACGGCGCAACCCTCCCGTGCCAGTCGCAGGGAAGTTGCTTTGCCGACTCCCGTGCCGCCCCCGGTGACGATTGCCGCTTTGCCGGAAAGACTTGTCATGGGATGGTTGCCTACTTTTCTTCCGCAGGCTTGTCTTCGGTCTTCTCCACCGGCTTCTCTTCGGCGGCTTTCTTCTCGGGTTCCCCGGGCTTGTCCTCGGTTTTCTCGGCCGGCTTAACCGGTGTGGGAACAGCGGGCTTTACCGGAGTGGGAACGGCTGGGGGAGAGGTCTTCGAACCTTCCTCGCCAGACTCCGTCGTCTTCGGGCTATCGGTCTTGGGCTTCTCAAGGCCGGGAAGCCCCTTCGTGTCCAAGTTGTCAAAAGGAGAGGGACCAAGTGGGTTGGGACCGTGCGAAGCTGGCCCATCCAGTTTCATTTCCCCAGGAATACTCAAATCGGGCCGCTCGGGAAGCGGTTCCCGGCGCTGTCCCATATCAAAAGGATTTCCCGTCGCCTTGGGGCGAGACTCCAACTCTTGCTTATCAAGCCACGCCAATAGTTCAGGAACGTCGCTTCCCTTTTCCAGCCGCTTGAGACTCTTGACGGCCGCTTTTCCAAAAGCCCCCTCGGGATCATCCTTGGCAACAAGTCCATAGTATTTGCGGGCGTCGTCGAGCTTATTCGCGGTTTCGCTGGCCTTGGCCAGACTGGTGTGAACCCGAATGAGCAGGGCCGTATCACTCGGGCCAGTCTCCGCTTCCTGCAAGTTTTTGATCGCTTTTTCCAAAGTCGCTTTGGCCGCTTTGGGATCCTGCACCAGCTGCTGCGTCACCTGCCGCAATTGTTGATCCGCGAGCGTCAGCAAGGCCCAGCGGCCGGGAAGCGTCCCCTTTTGCTTATCGGCAACCGTTTTTAGCGCATCCTCGACCTTCGGTTCGCCAAAGGCTGAGTAGTATTCCTGCCAGGCAGGAGCACTGGTCATGTCGCTCCCCGTGGACATAAACAGATACGCGATAAACCCCACCAATAACACGGCCGCTGCGATGCCAATCAGGGGCAAGTGGGGCTTCCAGGCCTCGATGTGTTCCGCCAACCACTTGGCGAGTTCGTTCGTGACCGGCTTGTGATGGCGACCTGCGGATTTCATAGCAAATTTCCTTGGGCAAACAGCCCGCTGGCAGAACCTGAGTACTCGTCCGAAGTATAGGACTGGCAAGCAAATAGCGTCAAGGGCGACAAATGGCTTCACAGCAACTGAGAGAGTCACCCTGCAAGGCAAAACCAGGCACTAGCCCAACGCGCAAGCGAGGAAAAGGAGTATTGCACCTGTGCGACGTCCAATTCCCATGCTTGGCGTCGGGCTATTATTTGTGCCGCTTGGAGACACTGAATAGCCTTGCCAGCGGAAAAGGGTTCCTTGACAGACTTTAGGGTGAATTTTAGGATAGTTCGTTTCCACAAGTTTGTCTCGGTTTTGGGCCAGTGGCCCTTTAGCAAGTGAGTTCGCCATGGCTGTACCCAAACGCCGTCATTCTAATTCCCGTACTAACAAGCGCCGTGCCCACGACGCCAAAAAGGCCAAACAGCTTTCGTACTGCCCCAAGTGCAGCACTGCCGTCCCCCAGCATGTCGTTTGCCCCAACTGCGGCTACTACATGGGGCGGACCATGGTCGAGACGGAAGAGACGGCATAGTTTGTAGCAACCCGCTTCAGCGGGTTAATCCACGACGAACCCGTTGAAGCGGGTTACTACGAGCGGAGGCAGCGTGAGCCGGCCAGCGTTTCTTTTTCCGGGGCAGGGGGCTCAGGCTGTCGGCATGGGCAAGCAGCTCGCCGAGACTCTGCCGGCAGCGCGGGCGCTCTTCGACCAGGCCAACCAGATTCTGGGATACGATCTGGCCAAGATCTGCTTCGAAGGTCCCGAAGACCAACTTAACTCCACCGTTCATAGCCAGCCCGCACTCTTCGTCACCAGCCTGGCCGGAGTCGAGTTTCTCAAGGCCAACCAGCCGGATGTCGTCGCCTCGGCCTCCGCGGCTGCGGGATTGAGCCTGGGAGAATACACGGCTCTCGTCTTTGCCGGCGTCATGAGTTTTGAAGACGGCCTCCGCGTCGTTCAGCAGCGGGGCCGCGCCATGCAAGACTCCGCGGATGCCGTCCCCAGTGGCATGGTCAGCATCCTGGGAATGGAGGTCCCCAAAATTCAGGAACTCTGCAATCAGGCCCGCGGCGAAGGCGAGGTGCTGCAAATCGCCAACTACCTTTGCCCCGGCAACATCGTCGTCTCCGGCCACAAAGCGGCCTGCGAGAAGATCGCCGAGCTCGCCACCGCAGCCGGTGCGATGAAAACCATTCCGCTCGCCGTCGCCGGCGCGTTCCACACCCCCATCATGCAGCCCGCGGTCGAGAAACTTGCGGCGGCCCTCGCTGGCGTCCAGCTGCAGAGCCCGCGAATCCCCGTCGTCAGCAACGTCGACGCAGCCGTCCACAGCGACCCCGAAGAACTCCGCTCCCTCCTCGTGAAACAAGTTGTCTCTCCCGTCCGCTGGGAAGATTCGCAGCGTTACCTCCTCAATCAAGGCTACGCTCCGCATTGGGAGATCGGCCCCGGCCGGGTACTCCGCGGACTGCTCAAGCGGATTGAGCGGAAGGCAGCAGCGGAGGGAGTGGAGTGTTAGCCGACAAAGCAAATGACTAAACCCTAATGTCTAATGACTAATGTTTGGATTTCCATTAGTCATTAGACATTAGGATTTAGTCATTCCCCTTCTTCGTTCACCTCACCATCACGAGTCACCCTATGCCCTCCCCTTACGATAGCCTCAAAGTCGATCTCTCGGGCCAAACTGCCGTCGTCACCGGGGCCTCGCAAGGGCTCGGCAAGGCCATCGCTGTCGTCCTTGGCAAAGCCGGGGCCAGGGTCGCCTGCCTTGCTCGCAACGCGGCCAAGCTAGCGGTGACCGTGGGGGAAATTACCGGGGCCGGGGGTCAGGCGGAAGCCTTTGCCGCCGACGTGAAGGACGGAGCCGCGGTCGACAAGCTGATGGACGACCTGGCCGAAAAGTGGGGCAAGATCGACATCCTGGTCAACAACGCCGGCGTCACGCGCGACACGCTCCTCCCCCGCATGACCGACGAGGAATGGGACGAAGTGATCGACACCAACCTCCGCGGGGCTTTCCTGTTCGCCCGGGCCGCCTCCCGCCACATGATGCGGGCCCGCTACGGCCGCATCATCAACATCTCCAGCGTCAGCGGCATCATGGGAAACGCCGGCCAGACCAACTACTCCGCCTCCAAAGCGGGCCTCATCGGCTTCACCCGCAGTCTCAGCAAGGAACTGGCCGGGCGGAAGGTCACCATCAACGCCGTCTGTCCCGGCTTTATCGAAAGCGACATGACCAAGGCCCTGGGGGACGTGATCCTGGACGAAGTCAAGAAGCGCATCCCCGCCAAGCGCATCGGCCTTCCCGAAGACATCGCCACCGGCGTCCTCTTCCTCGCCAGCCCCGCCGCCTGCTACATCACCGGCCAGGTCCTCACCATCGACGGCGGCATGACGGGATAGTAGCCTGCTCACTCCGTGAGCAGGCATGCCGGCACACAGAGTGTGCCGGCTTCTACTAGGCGATAAGCGAAAAATGCCCTC
>CAYUJE010000243.1:0-10157 GCA_964444865.1 uncultured Pirellulaceae bacterium
TGGGCACTGCCGGTCTGAAGAAAGTGCCGGTAGCGGTGACTTCTAACAGACAGCGCGAAGCACTCGGCGTGAGTCGGATCCGAATACGCTTGCGGTCGGTCGCTTCATTGAAGCATTCCAGCACAGTCAAGGCGTTGTCGCGGGTTCGCTTGTCGCGGTTCATCCAGCGTGTAAATCCCTTGATCGACCGCAAATAGCTGTTGCAGGTCGCGAGTCCCTTCCCGTTGTCTCGCAATCGCTTGATTGCCTGCTGCACGGCCGAAGCTGTCAGGTCGCTGATTTGCTTGGCATCGCACTCCGCAACGATCAGTCTCGCCCGGGCATCGGCCTGGTCGATGTATTCGGGGTCGTTCCCCTTGGCTTCCAGCGACTTGCGGTAGTCGTCCAAGTGCTCGGAAAGTGGTCGGCGATTCTGGGCAGCATAGCGGTCGTCACCCGCATCGATCACGCCATCCCGGCGCAATGCCGCCTGCGCCTCCAGCTTGTTGGCAATACGCTCCGCGGTTGCCTTGTCGGTGGTCCTGGAGCATTTCACCTTCCGCTTGCCGTTCTGGTCGTAGAAGGCGTAGTACCAGTACCCGCCACGATTCGATTTGCCGCCACGTTTGAATACCGTCGCCATAATCCACCTGCCTTTTTCGTTCGTTGCATTCATTCAGTCGAGATAGTAACCACTTCGCACCACTGGGCAAGTCGTCGCAAACTGGTTTTGTTTTAATTGTGATTTGTTGACCGCTCGCTACGTCGCATTAGCGGCCTACTGCGGGGCTGCCGGACTGCGTGACTTGGGACTCGACCGACGGCACTTTCGCCCCGCCTATGTCATCCTGTGCGATCGCAATCCGCAGCCGTGGATACCGTTGACGGATTCGCTGCACCAAGCTGCGGAGCGCCGCCCCTTTCTGGCTTGGCGGACCACAATGTTGACAGTGCCAATTTCCCTTGCCGTCCTGCCACAATTCCAGCGAATCACACCGGGGGCAAGGTGCTATATCTCCGGCGTCGATGGTTTCGAGGTCGGACGGTTCGGGCGGAGGCAATTCTGCTTGGAATCCCACGTCGCCAGAATCGCTAGAGGTCTGTTCGTCCAGCCGGCGGAGTTCCACCAGCACCTCCGCTTTGCTTGCCATTAACTGCTGGGCCAGCATGTCCAGCCGTTTGGGGCCGCGGATCAACAGCCGGTCCCGCTCCGCTTCGACGGTAAGGCCAGCTACGCGGGCCTGTTGGATGAGGTTTAGGCAACCCATTCTGCCGCCTCCTCGCCGTCGTCGGCATCCTTGTTTTCCGACGAGAGCCTATTGTCTACGTCTACGGAACCACCATTATCCAGCGGATTATCGGGGGTTTCGTAGACGGTTGACGCTTTGAATAGTGTAAATCGGGTCGTCGGACGCCCGCCTGCTGATGTGGTTTGGACCGGTTCCCATTCGCCAAGGCCGGCGATTACTAATCCGTTTAGTACTTTTTCGGCAGCCTCCGGGTTGTCGCGGTAAGGTCGTGAGAGCTGCGTCAACTCCCGAATCGTGATGCTACCCCCCCTTCGCTCGATGAGGTCAATCAACTTACGGTGTTCACGGCTGCTGTCATTCTCGTCCAGCACTCCGTACACCCGCTTGGCCTCATTGCCGAACCATCGTGACAGAGCAATTCCAGCCTCAACGCTCGCAACGTCTACTTTGTCCACATCAACGGACCCATCGCCTTCTGCCCAGCGAGTCAGATGGATTATCAGTGCCAGTCTAGCTGCATACCCTTCCAGCTTGGACCACGATGCGCAGAGGTCGCCATCTAGCTGAGCCTGCTCTTGGTTATGCTCGTTATAGAATTTGATCCAAACGTTTTTCGCCGCAGTATCCATGCCGAGAAAGACAGGTTCCGGATCGCCCTCGGCGTTGCATTGGGATTGGAGCGTCAGTAGCTGGCGTATCACACCGTCAACAGCGTCTTCAACTTCGGGTGGAATATCGTCGTTGGTCCAAATTTTGGGGCGGCGTGGCGGCAATGCAAACAGCAGTCGTGCAGCAAGCCCGCTTGCTCGGTGGTCATCGCCAAGCGACTTATGCAGAATGTCGGGCTGAATTGTCCCGGTTACGCTCACGGACGCCCGGGGGACAAAAATCCTCCTCGGCATTCCACCCCTTCGATCTACCGTAATGCTCTCGCCTCCGTGCATGGAAAGCCACTGTGCTTCGTCGGAGCCTTTTCCGGCGTTGAATTGATTGAAAGACCCAAGCCAGCCACGCAACTCGTCTTTGGCAAGCAGAACACCTCGCCAATTGGCCTGCAGGATTGGAGCAAGGGCTTGGACTGTTGCATCGTCGACTAGAAAACGGTGTGCTTCGGGCTCAACGGGCTCGTCTGGTGGTTCGCCGGATTTCTTCTTTTTCCAGGAATCAAAATCTCTTTTGTATTCAGCCAGTTCCCGCTTAAACCGTTTCATTTCCTCCGCATTTTCAGCAAACGCCTTAACCTGCCGTTTCTTCAAAGCCTGTAGAGCCTGCTTAAAGCCTGGCGTCTTCATTGTGCCGCTGTAGGCGACAACTACCGCCCAAAGGATCGCGGGCTCACTCCATCCTCGCTTAAGTACGAGCCGTCGCATATTTCCAATGCAAGCGGCTAGAACAGCCAAGAGAGGGACCGCAATGAACGCAGGATCACACGCCATCGCTCTTGCCGCTGTGACAACGAGCTTGCGTACCTTGCCTGGGAGTAGCTCTACCGGAAAGGGCTGATACTTGAGTTGAGGAGTCACCGTCTCTTGCGCGGGAGCCACCTTGGGAGAGTAAAGCGGTGTGGCGTCGGCCAACTTCTCTACTTGTGCTCTCAGTGCTTCCGGCTCCGCGGCATCGTGACTTTCCACCCAGTCGAATATGTCTCCCTTCTCGGGCAAGTCGGGGAGTTCAACGATCTTCACCCGCGGCGGAGGGGTCAAGCCTGATAGAATTCCGGCAACAGTCGTGGCGTATTCGCTGCCGGCTGGGTCGTTGTCTGGAAGGATTACCGCGTCCATGCCGGCCAGCGGAGTCCAGTCGGTCTTGTCAGGCGACTGCGCTCCGTGCATCGACGTTGTTGCGGTCAGGCCGATTCCGCGGGCTGCGTCTGCCGCCTTCTCCCCTTCGGTGACGTACACCGGTGTTTCGCCGGCCAATTCGGGCAGGCAGTACAGCGGACGTGGGGCCTCGATCCCACCAATACGCCAGCCATCAGCATCGAAGCGGAGTGGACGATAGTTCTTTCGACCGTCGGGCAAAGCGATGCGAACAATTCTCGCCACCTCGTTGCCAGCGGCATCGTGATAAGGCCAAGTCGCGGCCACCGTGCCACTTAGATTCTTTGCTACCGCCTCGGCTGCGGCTCCCCACGTCGGATAGGCCACCCCCTTGGGTCTTGCTGTCGGTTTCCCCGCGGGCTTGCGGCGGGCATTGCCGTGGCCTGGGGGGAACAGGTCCGACATCGCCATTCCCACCGCCGCCATTACTTTCTCGGTTGGACAGCCGGCGTGACACTTCACTAGCATCCGCCCATCTTCGCCATAGTTGATAGAGAGACTGGCTTGCCGATCTTCATGGGCGGGGCAGCGGGCGGAGTGCCCGTCCTTCGTCGGTTTAACGCCTTCAAGTTTCGACAGAAAGGCATCGATTCGATTACAATTGCTCATGTCATGTTCTCCGAAACGCTCGGCAACCTTCGCGGGACAGCCGGGCGTTTTGTGTTAGAGGGTGGTGGTGGAGTTGCCGCGGTTTAGCAGCGATTCGGAAGGACAGCCGGCGGCAACCCAGGCTTGCAGGTCCGCCGGTGAGTAGCGGACGCTCCGCCCGATCTTGCGGCTCTCAATCGCTCCGCACGCGGTCAGAGACCACAAAGTTCGCGGACTGATGGCCAGCAGGCGGGACGCTTCCCGCGTGTCAACAAGAAGAGAAGAGGCAGTACAATTCGATCCGGTCATGTTTCTAAACTCCATCGGAGATTCTGAAGGGCAAGCGACGCTCACTTGCCGACCGATGTATTCTCCACGACGTTTCGCGCAGGTTGGCACCTTCCTCCAAGTCCTGCGCGAATCGGAAAATGAACGCAGCACAACGCACAGAAAAGCGTGGTTTTGCGCCCGCAAGAAGTTCTGCGCAGACTCAGTCTGTATCACCTGCGCGAATTCAGAAATCAGAACCCTTCGTCCTCGGCCATTTTGAGCAGGAAGGTGAGCTTGGAGGCGGTCATCCCTTTAGCTCTTCGTCTCGCAAATGCGGAATCAGTTTCGGATGCGTCTTTCGCTGCGTAGCTCTCGGCCAATGCTTTCAGCCATTCGCGAAACGCTCGCACCCGACTCCGAGATTCTTCCTCAGTGATAGGGATTGCCATCGTTTCCACAAAGTCTCGGTGCATCGCGCGGCGAACTTTTGTGCCGGCGCGAAACGACTGCCACTTCTCGAATAACTCCGCGTCGTCCTTTCGTTCCTTCCAGGGCTGAGTCCTATCAGGTGGCGGCTTGCGCACTTTCTTCTCATTCGTCGTTTTCCCAACTGGCTGGTCCGCCTCTAGCCGGCGGCAAATCTCCGCTTCAAAGCCCTCGTAGACGCCTACAAGCCCTCGAATTGCATCTTGCGCCTTGCAGACGTGGTTTCCATACCGATGTGCGAAGTCATCAATTCCCAATTGAAACTGCGAATCCGATTCAATTGCGTTCCTGCAGTCCCGGACTGTTTCACGGTGCAACTCCATGGCGTGGCGCAAGTTGCTTGGCAAGTGGTTGTTGACTTGCTGCCACCTCGCCGGCGGCAAGTCCTTTAAGGGTCGAAAGGCTGCGACGTTCTTGGGAAGCCAAGTCGAATACTTGGCGACCTTATTGCGGACCCTTTCGATTCTGGCCGCCGAATACAGATTCAGCCTCACCGCGTCGTCTACATCGATGCACCCCTGGTAGAACGCAATCAGATTCTGGGTTTCTCTCAATAGCGTTTCTAAACCGGCGCGAGAATTGAGCAACGATTCCACAATCCCCCCCTTAGCACTGGCACTCGTGCGAGCCATTTCGGGCGGCAAACCTTCAGCACTTCGTCCCCCGCCAATGTGAGGCCGGCTGGTCGGTCACCCTGCGGCCACAATTCTATTGCCCGGGCGAAGTGACCACCATTCCGCGTCTGGCTCGCCTACAATGCTACCTATGCAGTCCTGCCTCGCCTGCCTACGACCCATATCCGGATGGCACCCCGATATTCCGCCCGTCTGCGGCGATTGCTGGGCCGCTATGACGCCGGGCGACCGGGCGCGGGTAATGAGCGACGAGCAGACCCGCGACCTGCTGCGGAAGATGCTGGACCGGCTGGATGACGACTGGTCGCACGTCGACAACCTGACGACGATGGGACGCATCGGTAAGGCTGCGGAAGCAATTGCCCGCGAAGCGAAGGCACAATCAAACTCGGTGGACGACCTGCACGGCGACGTGCTGCAGTTTCTCAAGTTCTTCAAGCTGGTGATTGAGAACGGGCGCGGCGGGGATGACGACGAACCTTGGAGGGAAAGTTTGGAAGACAAGCCGGAATGATCGCGCCGGCCCTTTTTTCAGGCGAGTAACCACCACCGGCCATTCCTAATCTGCCTGTGGCGATGGGTGGGGGGCTGGGCTATCATGGCGGCACTTCTCATCATCTCAGAGCCGGGGGTACGTCGTGGGCAAAAAGAAGTCGGCAAGACGCGGAAATGGGGCCGCCAATAACACGACCTCGAAAGAGCAGCCAGCCCAGTCCTACTCCTACCCTCAGGCGCAGGCGCTGATCCGGCCGGATGTGGGGACGCAGGCCCAGTTCAAGAAACGCAAAGAGCCCCGGACCTATCGCTACGATTCAAGAAACGCAAAGAGCCCCGGACCTATCGCTACGATTCGTCCCTCTCGCCGGAGCTTGAATGGGACGGCCAGAACTCCGCCCGCGAAAAGGGGGAAGCCCTCCTCGCCAGAATCCTCGCCGCCAAGTCGCTGGAAGAAGCTCAGACTGCCGCGAAAGAATTAGCCGCATTCCAAAAGCCCTTCCTCAACTGGTCCGGCAAGGCGGAGCGCCTGTCGTTTGATTGCCCTTCGCTGCCGCTGTTCATTCATGAAAGGCTCAGCACGCAGGCGATTATCGAAACGCTCACCGGGCATCGCAAGCGGAAGGAGACGCAGAACACGCTGTTCGACCTCTACAACGACCCGCAACTTTCGGTCACCGAGCAGACGCTCCGGGCTTACGAGCATCCGGACAAGTGGTCCAACCGGATGGTCTTGGGGGATTCCCTGGCGGTGATGAACAGCCTCCTCGCCTACGAGCATCTCGGCGGCCAGGTGCAGATGATTTACATGGACCCTCCCTACGGCGTCAAGTTCGGCAGCAACTTCCAGCCGTTCGTCCGGAAGCGGGACGTGTCGCACGGGGACGACGAGGACATGACGCGGGAGCCGGAGATGGTGCAAGCCTACCGGGACACGTGGGAGCTGGGTCTGCACAGCTACCTCACCTACCTGCGGGACCGGCTCCTCCTCTGCCGCGATCTCCTCACCCCCAGCGGCAGCATCTTCGTGCAAATCAGCGACGAGAATTTGCACCACGTCCGGGAGGTCATGGATGAGGTGTTTGGGCCGGAGAATTTTTTCACCGCCATCGTTTTCAAAAAAACAGGTTCTGAGGAAGGCGAAGGCCTCGCAAACACTGCCGACTATTTGCTTTGGTATGCTCGAGATAAAGAGCGCGCAACGACATGGCCCCTTCTCCGTTCAAAGTCACCAGGGGAAGAGGGTGCTCGCCAGTACGTTTATGCAAGATCCGATGATTTCTCCGAAATTAGAAAAATGACAGCCGCGGAGATGCTTGATCCCAGGACACTTCCTGAAGGATGGAAAGTTTGTAGGCGCGGATACCCGCTCACGTCACAAGACTACAGCGAAACCAGATCGGGCAAATTTGTGTTCGAGGGTCAGGAATATTACCCCGGTAAGAACCGACATTGGTCGGTAAGTCCCGAAGAAGGGCTCCCTGCATTGGTTCAAAAGCAACGAATCTACAGTACGGGAAATTCGCTATCCGGCATCATGGACTTGGAAGATATGCCGGCTTCGCCGATTGGAAATGTATGGGCCGATACTGGTACGGGCAGTTTTACCGATGAGCAGAACTATGTTGTGCAGACAAGCTCAAAGGTCTTAGAGCGTTGTATTCTCATGACGACGCAACCGGGGGATCTCGTTTTTGACCCAACCTGTGGGAGTGGAACAACTTCTTATATGGCTGAGTGGTGGGGGCGCCGATGGATCACTGCGGATGTAAGTCGAGTTCCGCTGGCGCTCGCTCGCCAGCGAATTCTGTCAGCAACTTTTCCATATTACAAACTTAAAGACGCCGAACGGGGTCCCGCCGGAGGATTCGACTATCAACCTAAAGAATTGTCAAAGAACAAGCGAGTAGATGGTTATGGAATTGCGCACCAACACACACTGAGCAGCATTGCAGGCGAAGAATCACCTCGGCCAATCGTGATGCGCGAAAATCCAGAGCTTGATTACTCAGTTACCAGAGTTTCTGGTACTTTCTGTTTCGAGGCGACAATTCCGCAAGCGTCGGATCTCGATATTGAAGCACGCTCCGTTAGAGGCGAAGGCACTTTTCAATCTCACGTCGAACGGATGATTGAGATTTTGCGCAAGAGCCCGCTATTGCGTCTCGACGGCGGCAAAACGGTGTTGCTCAAAAACATCCGCCCACCGGCCAAGAGCCTTTCCCTCTCCGCCGAGGCCCAGGTCGATGCGACGGCGACAGGACAAAAGACGACGCTGGAAGACGCGGTGCTGGATGCTGTTGAAGACAACAAAGGGCTGCTCAAGTTCTCCGGCAAACCGGTCGCCATCGTCATCGGCCCCGAAAACGGCCCGGTCTCCAGCCGCCTCGTGGAGCACGCGGCCCGCGAAGCGGCCGGCAAAAGCTACAGCCACCTCTACGTCATCGGCTTCGCCATCGAAGCCAAAGCCCGCGAAGCGATCGAGCACTGCGAAACGGTCTTCGACATCCCCGCCACCTACGTCCAGGCCACTCCGGACCTCCTCATGGGTGACCTGCTGAAGAACATGCGAAGCAGCCAGATTTTCAGCGTGTGCGGGCTGCCGGAGGTGAAGGTCAGTAGGCAGAAGGCGGTAGGCAGTAAGCAGAAGGGGGACGAGGAGGTGAGGTATCAGGTTGAATTGCTGGGCCTCGATGTGTTTGACCCTGTCACGATGGAAGACCAGTCGCGGACAGGGAACGACGTTCCTGCCTGGTTCCTCGATACCGATTACAACGGCCTCTGCTTCCACGTCAGCCAGGCCTTCTTCCCCCGGACCAGCGCCTGGGACAATTTGAAGAAGGCCCTCAAAGGGCAGTTTGATGAAACCGTTTGGGACCATTTAGCCGGCACCATTTCCGCGCCGTTTGAGCCCGGTGAGCACAAAACGATTGCCGTGAAGGTGATTGATGATCGGGGGAATGAATTGTTGGTGGTGAAAGAGTTGAAAGGGAAGTAAGACGGGCCTGCCAAGAGAACCCATTATGTCCGATTTCGAAGTCCCGCAGCCGATCATCAATTCGCCGTACCAGGAGCCGGAGCACCATTGGTTCATCCAGGAAGGAGAGCAACCGGTACTCCGGAAGGGCCGGCGGCCGGCGACCTATTTTTACCGGGATCCGAAAGCGCCGGCGGACAGCCAGGGGCGAGCCGGCGGGGTACAAATGCCGCTGCCGCTGGTGAACACGATTCGCGACCAAGTGAAGGCCTGGCGGCTGGCGGGGTATCCTGGAGCGTCGCGGGTAACGCTGGACTTGCTCGCACATTGGCGACGGGAAGGGAGGCGGTGGAACCTGTTCTTCGCCCAACTGGAAGCCGCGGAGGCGGTCATTTTTCTAACTGAGGCTCGAAGCGATTTTTTGCAGGGCGTCAACGTCCCCCGTGAGGAGCTTTCCGCCGAGCAATTAGCTGAGGGGAAGAAGGCATTCCTGCGATACGCCTGTAAGATGGCGACCGGCAGCGGCAAGACGACGGTTATGGGAATGCTGGCCGCTTGGAGCATCCTCAACAAGGTAAATAGCCGCGGGGATGCGCGGTTTTCGGATGTGGTGCTGATTGTCTGCCCGAATGTGACGATTCGCAGCCGGCTACAGGAGCTGGACCCGAAGAATGGCGAGGCGAGTTTGTACTGGACGCGGGATTTGGTTCCACCGGAGCTGCGCAAAGACCTATCTCAGGGTCGGGTGCTGGTAACGAACTGGCACGTCTTCGAACCCAAGGGGATGCAAACCGGCGGGACCAGCGCCCGAGTCATTAAAGCGGGACAGGCGGTGCGGCGGAAGGAGCGGATCAAGATCGGCGCGAAGACGACAACTGCCCGCGGCACACGGTATCTGACGCCGGAAGCCTTGAAACAACAGATTGATACCGGCCAAATCTCGGTCCTGAACGAGAAGCGCGACGAGCAGGGCAACCTCGTGGAAGTGCACGTCGAATCGGTTGATTACGTGGAGAGTGATACTGCTCTGGTGCGGCGGATTTTGGATCAAGAAGGCGCACGGGGCAAGAAGAACATCCTGGTGTTCAACGACGAGTCGCATCACGCCTATCGTATCAAGCGGGAAGAGCCGGATGAGGCGGAGAACGAGCTTTTCGAAGACGATTCGGAAGCCGACGACTTTTTCAAGGAGGCGACGGTCTGGGTAGAGGGGCTGGATCGGATCAACGAGAAGCGAGGGATTAACTTTTGCCTTGACCTTTCGGCAACGCCGTATTTCCTGGGACGGGTCGGGCAGGACGCGAATCGGCCGTTCCCCTGGGTGGTGAGCGATTTTGGCCTGATCGATGCCATCGAAAGCGGACTGACGAAGATTCCACAACTCGCTGTGCGTGACTCCACCGGAGCCGCCGTGCCGGGGTATTTCAATATCTGGCACTGGATAATGCCGCAATTGACGGCGGCGGAACGCGGCGGGCGGAAGGCGAATCCCAAGCCAGAAGCGATTTTGAAATATGCCAACACGCCGATTGCAATGCTGGCGGGGCTCTGGCAGGAAGAGTTTGAGAAGCGGGGGGAGGGCGATGATCCGCGGCCACCGGTGTTCATCCTCGTCTGCACGAATACGGCCCTGGCGAAGGTGATGTGCGAGGGGGTT
>CAYUJE010000244.1:0-7219 GCA_964444865.1 uncultured Pirellulaceae bacterium
CCATCTCCTGGGCTCCCGACGCCAACGCCACCTGGGACACGCACGGCAGCAATTTCAAAACGCTTAAAGAAACACTGCTGCCGCAGTTCGATTCGGCCTGCGGCACGCTGCTTTCGGACCTAGCCCAGCGGAACATGCTGGAGCGGACGCTGGTGGTGGTGACCGGCGACTTTGGCCGGACGCCGAAAATCAACGCCAACAACGGGGGGCGCGACCACTGGAACTACTGCTACACCATCATGCTGGCCGGCGGCGGCATGAAAGCGGGGTACGTCCACGGAGCCAGCGACCGGACCGGAGCCTTCCCCGCCGACCGCCCCACCTCCCCCGGCAACGTCCTTGCCACCATCTACCGCCTCCTTGGCATCGACCACCGACAGGAACTCTTCGACAATCTTGGCCGTCCGCACCGCATCGTGCCGCGGGGAGATGTGATGGAAGAGCTGATTGCCTGAGTAAACCTGGACGCTCGACCGCGTATAATCAAGGTTAATGAGCGCCACCGCGAAGACTGCTGTTAATTCTGAGTCCGCTCCCTCACGAGTAATTCTCGACATCGGCGGCATGCACTGCGCATCGTGCGTGAGCAGCGTCGAACGCGGACTGAGGGAAACTCCTGGAGTTCTATCCGCACGGGTCAATCTTCCTCTCGCTCAGGCGGCTGTGGATTATGAACCGGAGGCGACAGATTTTGCGAAGATGGCCGAGGCAGTGGCAGCGGCGGGCTATTCCGCCACGCCCAGTCAAAGTGGCGGCGGCAAATCGGCGGGGGCGGTGTTAGAGGAGAGGAGCCGCGAAGAAATCGTCCTGTGGCGCAACCGGCTTGTTGCGGCTGTGGTTTTGCTCGTTCCGCTGATGCTCTCCAGCTATGCACCGGCAAGTTGGCATCGCTGGAGCCCATGGCTTGTGCTGACGATCGGTACGGTGATGCAGGTCTATGTCGGTTGGCCGTATTTCGTCGGCGCTGCGAAGCGGCTGCGGCATGGCGGGGCGAATATGGATACGCTCATCGCGCTGGGGACGGGAGCTGCCTACATCGACGGAGCGGTAGAAGTAATGACCGGTGGCCACGGGATGTCGCTGATGGATGGTGGCATGATTCTGACGTTTGTCACGCTCGGCAAGTATCTGGAAGCGCGGGCCAAGGGGCGGGCTTCGCTGGCCCTGCAGAAGCTGCTGTCGCTTGCCCCGCCAATTGCCCAGGTCAAAACCGGAGAGCAAGTGACGCAGGTTCCTGTCGAGCAAGTGCTTCCTGACGAAATCATCGTGATTCGTCCGGGAGACGCAGTGCCGCTCGATGCCGTCGTCCTCTCCGGTCAGAGCGATGTGAATCAAGCCTGGTTAACCGGCGAGCCGTTGCCGGTCGAGAAGCAGGCGGGAGACGTGCTCCACGCGGGAAGCATTAATGGACAGGGTTCGATGGAAGCCCGCGTCACCGCAGCCGCGGGAAAGACCTGGCTGGCCCGCACCATCGAACTGGTCCGCTCCGCGCAGGAGTCGAAAGCTGACGTGCAACGACTGACGGACCGCGTGGTGGAGTGGTTCGTGCCGGCGGTACTCGTCATCGCGATTGTCACGCTTGTTGCTTGGTCTTTCAGCGGTAGTGGCGGCTGGCAAACCGGCCTGAGCTGCGCGGTGGCGGTGTTGATTGTGGCGTGTCCTTGCGCGCTGGGGTTGGCGACTCCCGCGGCAGTGCTGGTTGGCTCCGGCCGTGGAGCGGAAAATGGCATCCTGATCAAAGATGCTGGAGCGCTCGAAACGGCTGGCCGGCTGACGACGGTCATTCTCGACAAGACCGGCACCATCACCTTGGGCAAGCCCAAGGTTGTCGCCCTTGAACCGGCAGCGAATGTGAGTCGCGATGAATTGCTCTCACTCGCAGCCGCGGCGGAGCGGCTGAGCACGCATCCCCTCGCCCTCGCGATTGTCGAGGCTGCCGACTCCGCAGCCGCTCCCAGAATTTCCGCCCGCCAGACCAAAGTCATTCCCGGCGAAGGGCTAGAAGCACTTACCGAAAGCGGTCTCGTCCTCATCGGGAACTTCCGTTTGCTCAACTCGCGGCTTATTTCGGCTCCCAAAGAGAAAATCGAGTCGCTCACCCAGCAGCATCCCGGTGCAGCTCCGCTGTTGGTGGCGAGAAATGGTCAGTACATTGGCGTGATCATCGTGGCAGACGAAGTCGCACCTGGCAGTGCGGAAGCCATCGCCGAACTGCACAAGCTCGGCCTCGCTACGCGGCTGGTGTCCGGCGACCGCCAACAAGTGGCGGAGGAAATTGCCCAGCGGATGGGAATTCAGCACGTCGTGGCGGAAGTGCTGCCGGAGGAAAAGCAGCGGATTGTGCGTGAGTTGCAAGCTCAAAAAGAGGTGGTCGCCATGGTTGGCGACGGCATTAACGATGCCCCCGCTCTTGCCGCGGCAGATCTCGGCATCGCGATGGGTACGGGAGCCGATGTCGCCCTTGAATCGGCTGACATGGTCCTCACTCGCCACGATCTACTGCTACTGCCGAGAGCCATTCGGCTGTCGCGAAACGTATTGGCGGTCATCCGTCAGAACCTGTGGTGGGCTCTTGGCTACAACGTGGTCCTGATTCCACTTGCTGCCGGCGTCTTGATCCCGGCTTTTGGCATCAGCCTTCCCCCAGCCCTTGCCGCGGCAGCCATGGCCTTCAGCAGCGTTTCCGTGGTGCTGAACAGCTTGCGGCTGCGGATAGTACGAATCTAAAACACCATTCCAATCCGCAGTAGCAACGTATTTCCCGGATCAAAGCCGCCACCCGAGAGGTAGGATACGTCCCGGCCGAAGACAAAGCCGCCTTCCACGGAATAGCCGGTGCCGCCATTGAGCTTGCGTTCCAGGCCGAGCAAAATCCGATAGTCCTGTAGCGTGACTTTGTCTTGTGCTCCGCTGGATCGCTGAATGGAATACGTGTTGCCGCCGTATTCCGCTGTGGTGTAAATCCAGTCCTGAAAGCCGACACCAGCATTGATGCAAACCGCCAATTTCGGTTTGGGAAAGAGCAACTCCAAACGCAAGTAGTCGGTGGGGGTCCAAATGGCTCCGCCGACGGGCAGGATTTTGAGATTGTCGCGGCCGAGGTACACGACGCCGCCGATGAGTTGCAGCCGGTCCGGGATCGCGTCGAAGATCACGAGCCCTTTGCCGGTAACGCGAAAGGCATCGGCGTCGCCGGATTGAAAGTCACTGAAGTAACCGGGAGTCACCGCCAGGAGCAGGGTGTAACGATTGACAAACGTCGGCAGCCACATGAAGTCGAAATACGTGTCGTGCAAGCGGGCGGGCAGATCGGGTGATTGTGGGCCGCCGAGCAGGTGCATGTTGTAACCCGGTGTAATCACCAGCGGCCAGGCCGTGATGGGGAACGGTAGGGCGAAGGATGCAAAGGTATCAATTTCGGTAAAGCCAAAGTCTTGCGGGTCGTTGCCGGTTGGCAGCCAGGTAGTGGTGATTGAGAGCTTTTGAAAAAAGCCATTGCGGTAGCTGGAAAGGTGAGTCATTCCATCGCGCAGCACGGGGTCGCCCAGGAGCGGATGTTGCATCGCGATGGGGCCTTCGGCGGGATACTCATCGAGCGGATCGGTTAGCACACCTTCTGAATAGGGCAGCGACTCGAAGTCGTCAAACGGAGCCTCGCGAGGAATCGTGCGAGGAACCGTGGGGCGAATCACCGGGGAATCGGGGCCATCAATATCGGCAGGAGGTCCGGAATAAGGTTTCGGATCCGGAAGTGCCGGCAGTTTTCTAGGCCCTGTCGTTTTTGGGACCAGTATCTCTGACTCGCCATCCCCCGCTACGTCCTGAAGATGGCTGAGCAGCCGTAATTTGAAGTCACCTCCCCGGACGGTTGCCACCCCCAGCGTCAGAGAACCCAGCGCAATCATCAGAAGCACGGTTGTTGCCGGCCCGCGAGGCGTGAACTTTGCTAGAAGCCTAAGTGATTGCATCAGAACGAGAATCCCGCTCGGATCATGAGCGCATTGCCCGGGTTAAACGAATCAGCAGGACTGGTCACGTAAACCACTCGGCGGTCAAAGACATATCCCACTTCGCCAAACATGTTCACGCCGCGCCCCTGCGTTTCCAAACCCAGGGAGACCCGAATGTCGTTGATGTCGATCCGGTCGGAGAAGCCGGCCGTGCGATGAATTGTCCAGGCTCCACCGCCGTACTCGCCGGCAACATACCACCAGACTTCCTTGTTGTTCACGGTGGTCAGATAGCTGGCGAGTTTGGGTTGCGGGAAGAAAAAGTCAAACCGGACTTGAGGGGAAGGTTGCCAAAGTACGCCGCCGGCAGGCAGGATCTTGATGTCGTTGCGGTCGAGGTACATGACCCCTAGCTTGAGCGTCATCGTCGGGGTGATCTTGAGTGTGCCAAGTCCCAGTCCTTGAATACGGAGGCTGTGGGAATTCATTGTGTTGAAATCGGAATAAACGCCAATGCGAAAGCCGAGTTCCGCCCCAAGTTGCTGGCTGGGATCGGTGCTGTACTGCGTATCCAGAAAGGCACTGTAGGCGTTCGGTGGCAAGTCGGCGGGCAAGCTATGCGGCCCATCCCACAGGTGGAGGCCGAAGGTCGGAGTGATAAAGATCGGTTGTCCCGTGCCGATGAAATTGGGAACGGCGAATGTCACCGAGCTGATAATGTCGTTGATGTTCACGTCGGTCGGGTCGTTCCCTTTGACGATGTAAGTCTCCGTCAAGCGAACGTCCTGAATCAAGCGGAGCGTCTGGTTGTAATCAAATGGCTGGGCATTCGGGTTGCTTCCCCAAATGCCATTGGGAAATACCGAATTGGCGTTTTGACTGGGATAGGCTCCCGAGTTGACATAGGGACTGCCGGAAGCGGGAGGAGTGAATGTCCCTGGTGACGGCGTGTTGAACGGACTTGCCGGCGGCGAGAAGCCTCCGTTGGCGGGCGTTGAGCCGAAGGGAGTCGTTGTCGGCAGGCCGTTCGTGGCTGGCGCAGCGTTCCACGGATTGGGAACGCCTGGCGCGGTGGAATAGGGATCGAAAGCGTAAGGGGTGTTTACGGTCGCAGGCGGCGAGTAGGCGGGAGGCGGGGCATAGCCGGAAGGTGGGGAGTAAATCGAAGTGCCCGTCCCTGAATTTCCCGTGATAGGCCCTGTCCCACCGATGCTCGGAATGGAGCTACCGTAAGGGCTTCCGGTCGTTGCTGGGGGAGCTGCGGCTGGCGGCGCGGTGCCAATACTTCCCGTGCGGGGAAATTGAATGTTCGAACCTTGAGCGCAGGCCGTCTCGGCCGCGATGGCCACGGTGAAAATCAGCGCACAAAGTGGGGCGCAAATATTCCGCACAAAAGGACTCTAGGCCGGAAAGGGCAACGGACGATGAGAGTGGGTTCTGGACGGAGTAATTAGCTGCCGGGATAAAACTGGTCAAGACCAAGCAGCCGCTAGCGGCTGGCCGCCTTCAATGGTCCGCATCAGAGGCTACAATCAGTGGCCATGCCTGCACTCACAATCACCAGCCTGCAAAATCCCCGCGTCAAGGAAGCTGCGAAGCTGCGCGACCGAAAGGGACGAGAGCAGCAGGGGCGGATTTTGGTGGAAGGTATCCGCGAAATCAGCCGCGCATTGGCAGCGGGCGTGGAAATCATGGAAGCGTTCGTCTGCGAGACTCTTTGCTCCGAGGAGCCTGCTGCGGAACTGTTGGCCAGGCTGCACCTCGAAAAAGAGATCTCTCTGTTCACCGTCAATGAGCAGGTGATGTCCAAGCTGTCCTTCGGAAATCGGGCCGAGGGGCTCATCGCCATCGCACGGCCGCCGCAAAGCTCGCTCGACGACTTAGCGCGGGTGATGAAGAAGGAATCCCTACCGCTGATCGCGGTGGTGGAAGGGGCCGAGAAGCCCGGCAACCTGGGGGCGATCCTCCGCACGGCTGATGCGGCTGGTGTGAGCGGCCTCATTGTGGCGAGTGGCGGAACGGACCTCTTCAACCCCAATACCATCCGCGCGAGTCTCGGTGCCATTTTCACCGTACCCGTCTGCACTGCGACGACTGACGAGGCATTGACTTGGCTGCAAAAGCAAAAGCTGCGAATTTTCGCCACCAGGGTTGATGGTGCCGTGAGTTATTGCGACGCCGACTTGTCTGTCCCCTGTGCCTTGGTCTTAGGGAGCGAGGCGAGGGGGCTTTCTCCCCCATGGAAGGGTGGTGGAGTGGTTTCGATTTCGCTCCCCATGCTTGGTTCCGTGGATAGCTTGAACCTGTCCGCCACGGCAGCCATCCTGTTTTATGAGTCCCTGCGCCAACGAAAAATTACGACTCCTAATAGCGGTCTGCGGGGTTAAATGGATGGCGAGCACTCGATTTCCCGCGCCAAGTAAAAACTAAATTGCTTCCGCATCAGTCTCTATGGTATAGTGGGAATTGATTTTCCGGGTCGAAAATTGGGCGAAAAACTAGTTTTCCACTCGCGAATTGATGGCCGCTGCTTGGCGAAGTAGCAAACGCACAGTGCGGCCGAACTGCCTTGACAGGGCAACTGCAGGGAAGCTGCGGCTATGCCGTGTCACGTTGCGGAAGGGACAGCAATGCCGGGAACGTCCATGATTGAGATTCGGCGCAAAGATACCGGCGAAGTAATTCGTCAGGTCGAAGCCGCGTCTTTAGCTGGGCAATATCTAGAAGGAGCGAAGCTCGAAGGTGCCGACTTTGCGGGCATGGAAATGACAGGTGTGGATTTCCAGCGAGCGGACCTGCGGAATGCTGACTTCACCAATTGCAAACTCGATCGGGCGACATTTTCTGGGGCGCTCATTAAAGGTGCTAATTTTGATGGCGCGAGTCTTCTCAAGGCAGACTTTACTGATTGCTTTGCCCAGGGGGCTGGCTTTCACGGAGCCAATCTGCAAGGGGCCATGCTGCGTTATGCTAAATTGGCGGAAGCGGATTTTTCCCATGCCAATCTGACGGCTGCCGACATTAGCATGGCCGAATTGGCGTGCGATTTTACGGAAGCGAACCTCACCAAGGCCGACATCCGCGGCAGTAATCTGGCCGGAGCCGTGCTCGATGGCGCGATTCTTTTGGGAGCAAATCTTTCCGATGCCAAACTTGCGGGCGCGGACATGGGAAGCGCCAAAGTGGAAGGCGCGCTGATGGGAGGTGGCCGCAAACTTGGCCCCCAAATCTTCAAGAAAAAAGAAGCCAAGCCATGGTGGCAGTTTTGG
>CAYUJE010000244.1:7319-10104 GCA_964444865.1 uncultured Pirellulaceae bacterium
TCGCTGCCGTGTTCGATGTAGCGAACGACGGTGACGAGGGTTTGCGGATCAACGAGCTTTTCAAAGGGTTCGTAGTGAAGCTGCAATTGGCCGGTGATGGAGACCATCACTCCGTTAAGCCCTTCTTCCACAATCGCCCGATAAGCTCCGACGCCCAATTGGGCACCGAGCATCACGTCGAAGGCGTGGGGTTTGGCACAGCGGACTTCATAGCCGAGCTGCAGGCCGGTTACTTTCCGTTCCTTGCCAGTTGCTTTCTTATAGGCGTCACCCACCAAGCGGGCGAACATTCGCCCGAGATTGACATGCGAAATGGAAATGTGACCGTGGTCGTCCCTCGGAATTCCCTCCAGATACTTTGATGGCAACAGCTCGGCGAGTCCCTCCGCCATAACGATCACGCCGAAAGGCTTTTTCTCTTCTTCGCGGGCGAGCATGGTTTTGACGATGCGGCCGACCACGCGATCCACATCCATCACATCTCGCTTTTCGGCCTCTTTGGTGACTGGATTCACCACCGTCTCATCCGTCCGATAGCTGCCGATGATGTCCTCCACGCTAATTACCAGGCTTGCTTCGCCGGCAATCGCCGCCCCATAGGAGAGCCAGCCGGCGCTGCGACCCATCGTTTCGGTCAGAAAGTAGGCCCGAGAGGCCTCGGCGTCATAAAGCAGGTTGCGAATCTCCGAAGCCAGCGTTTCGACCGCCGTGAAAAAGCCGAATGTAAAATCAATCCCGTGGTAATCGTTGTCAATCGTTTTTGGCAGATGCACGATGGGGATTTTTTTGGATCCCTCCGGCAGCCGGTCTTGGTAGAGCTTGAATTTGTTGGCGGTTTTAAGGGTGTCGTCGCCGCCGATGGAAATGACGGCATCCACGCCGATGGAGCAGAGCCCTTCATAGACCCGGCGGAGCGGTGCGGAAAGCTTGGGATCGTCGAGATGATCAGGGCAGGAAACATCCTTCCCTGGGTTGGTTCTCGCTGTGCCAATCAAAATGCCCTGCGAGTTACGGGTCCGTTTGAGAGTCTTATGGGTGATGAGGATATAGTCCTCGTCCTCCTTGAGCGGCCGTTCAGGACTGTAGTCGTTGAGAGCTGAGTAGCCGTGTTTGATTCCCACGACTTCCATGCCGTTGCGGAGGAAAGCGACGGCTGCCGTGGAAATGACCGCGTTGGCTGCCGGAGCGGGGCCGCCGGCAAACAAGATTGCGACCCGCTTGAAGCTGGTATCGTGCCTGTCAGGGTTGGCAAGAGCGGACGAGACGGATTTGGGCATGGAAAACCTCCGCAGACCGAATCAAAAGAGGATCACAGGGTTTCATTTTATGATTCAATGGTCGTTAAGCCAAGACGTTTCCAGCCCATTGCGACGATGTAAGGGTATGATCCTTTACCACAATTCCCGCTCTAGCTACTTTTAGGGGGCGAAGTTTTGCATTAGCCGTTGCCTTGGTTTCACGAGAATCGATCTAGGGAGAAAATGGGGCTGGCGATTATCATGATGCCCTGCTGTTTTGAAGCTTGTTCCGCGCAGGAGTCACGGATGACCCGCACGTTATTACTTATCGCCGCTACCGTCGTTTCGTTTTCTCTGGGGATCGCTGCGGTAAGCGAACTGCAGGCGCAGACGACCGATCCCAAAGCATCGCCACGCCCCTCCTCTCGCTATTCCACCCTGGGGACTCCCCAGGGAACTCCAGCGGCGGGACCAAACTCCAAGCCAAACAAAGGTACCGGCGGCAGCAACAAGGGGACTGCTTTTGGTCCTAAGGCACCCGTTGGCGGGCGACAAGACGGGGAATCACCGGTGGTACGCCGCGCTGCGGCTGAGGAACCTGTGCGTGAGCCGGGGAGCGGTCCGAATCCCGGTAGTGCAGATTTACCGGCCGGTGGAATACCCAGAACGGGACCAGGCAACGGCAACAACGCACCTCCACCGCTGGCCGCGGAAGTCGCCCCTCGTCAGCCGGAATGGTTTCCGCTGGCCCCCAATGTGCAACAGTGGGTCGATGAGGTGCTCGTCGCCTGGGAAAAAACCAGCGACGAAATCGTTACCTTCAAATGCAATTTCAAACGCTGGGAGCATGACCCGGCCTTCGGACCCAAGGATCCCAAAATCCCCTTCACCTACGGCGAAGGCATCATTCAGTATTCCAAGCCAGACAAAGGGATGTTTAAGGTCGAAAAGCTCCTCAAGTACAATCCCCCGGCGAAAGAAGGGGACAAGATACAATGGCTCGATCAAATTGGTGAGCAGTGGATTTGCGATGGCCGCAGTATCTTTGAATTCGATACCCGCGGCAAAAAGCTGATCCAGCGGATTTTGCCCAAGGAAATGCAGGGCAAAGCCATTGCCGACGGCCCACTGCCGTTTCTGTTTGGAGCCAAGGCAGCCACTATCAAGGCCCGCTATTGGATTCGTCCACTTGATCCCCCAAACGAACGCCCCGGCGAATATTGGCTGGAGGCGGTTCCCCGTTTCCGCCAGGATGCGGCCAATTTCCAAAAAGTCAGCATCATCCTCGATGAGAAAGACTTCCTGCCCAAGGCTCTCGACATTTACGCTCCCAACTACAATCCGAAAACCAATCGGGCGCATGCGGAGTATGCATTCGACAAGCGCGAGACAACGCTCAAGGGAGACAAAAACCTGCTTGATCCCAGTTGGATGCTGTTTTGGAAGAAGCAATTCTATGAACCCAAAGTCCCCAGCGGCTGGACCAAGGTCGTGGAGGACATGAATGCCCTGCCACAAGGCCCGCCCCCTGCCCAAGGCCCCGCGCC
>CAYUJE010000245.1:0-10083 GCA_964444865.1 uncultured Pirellulaceae bacterium
TGCCGGACATGTTACAACTGCCGAAAAGGAGTCCCCCTATGCGCGCGAAATCCCCCCGCCTCAAACCACCGCACGTCCCCCTACCTTTCACCGCGTTCGTGAAGGGGCTGCTCCAGGTCGATCCGAAGAAGCTGCCAGGGAAGGGCAAGCTGACGACTAAGGCCGCGAAGAATTGGGCGGGGAAGAAACGGCATTTGCCAATCGCGGAGACATGGGGGCGGATTGTAGCTTTTGGTGCCCGCTTCCTGTTTGACCTCAAAGCCCATCCACTTCAGCAATTGGTCAAAGCTCTCCAGTCTCTCCCGCCATATCCTGGCGTTATCTTTGCAAAACTCGATGGAGGTCGCATGCGCGCGATGGTCAATGAACCATCCGAACACAAGGCCGATAATTGCCGTTACAAGTAGCAATTCGCAGACGGAAAAGCGGAACATAGGCGGGATTCTATCGCCAAACTCCGTAAGTCCTAAGTTCAAAACTGGTTAAGGATTCTGGGTGCCTCTAAAGTATGGCACCTCGACTGTAAATCACCCTTATCGGCCTGGTGAGGTGCTTGGCTTTTTGTGGACAGTCCAACTCCTTATTTTTAGAGGAAAAGGATGGTCGGTCCAATGGCCAAAACACAGCCGAAAAAGTCCAAGTCTCGCCGCTTCTTCTCCGAGGAGTTTAAACAGGAGGCCGTGCAAATGCTGCTGGATGGCCATTCCGCACCCTCCGTCGCGGAGCGATTGGGACTCTCCGGACCCAATGCGCTCTACCGCTGGAAGCGCGAAACTCTGCAACACGCCGGGCCGGCGGCTCGCACACTGGGGGAACGCGTAGTCCAGCTCGAAGAGGAGCTCAGACGCGTGGAGCGGGAACGGGACATCTTAAAAAAAGCGTTGGCTATCTTAAGCCGCCAAGGGTAGCCGACATGTACGCACTCCTCGAACAACTCACCCTCCAAGCTGCCTTTCCTCTGACTGCCCTCTGCGAGACGCTGGAGGTCAGCCGGGCCGGGTACTACGCCTGGCGGTCCGATTCCCAGTCCGCTCAACACGAACGTGACCGGGAGCTCACGCCCCTGGTCTGCGATGTCTTCTGGAAGCACAAACGCCGCTACGGTGCTCGGAGGATTGCCGTTGAGCTCGGCGCTATGGGCCAACCCTGCGGGGTCGACCGAGTGGCAAAACTCCTGAAAATCCAGGGTTTACGGGCCATTCAGCCCCAATCCTATAAGCCCAAAACAACGAATAGTCAGCACGCTCTGGGCTACAGTCCCAACCTCCTCTTGAAGATGTCGCTGCCAAAATCGCTCAATCGCGTGTGGGTCGCCGATATCACCTACATCCCCCTTCAAAGCTGCTTTGCCTTTCTGGCTTTGGTTCTCGATCTCTGCTCGCGACGCGTCGTCGGCTGGAGTCTGGCTGACCACATGAGCGAGCCGCTGGTGCTCGATGCCCTGCAGCATGCTATCTCGGATCGGCAGCCGCCGGCGGATCTGATCCATCACAGCGACCGCGGCGGACAATATGCCGGCCACGAGTATCGGGCGGTCCTGCGCCGCGCCGCCATGCGCCAGAGCATGAGCCGCGCCGCCAACTGCTACGACAACGCCATCATGGAATCCTGCTTCGGCACCATCAAGACCGAGCTGGAAATGACCGAATACCAACACAGCCGCCAGGCTCGCAGTGAAATCGCCAGCTACTTGGCCTACTACAATACCGAGAGAATTCACTCCTCACTGGAATACCTCACCCCAGCCGCCTTCGAAGCCCAAATGCTCCTGTCACGTTAGCCACAACACTGTCCGAAATTTGCCAAGCAGCTCACTCTTTCAGGCCTATGAACGTGTCTTTCGCAAGCCGTCACCGCACCGCTAAAATACTTATGCACGGCTAGGCTGATCCCCGAACACCGGTCCACCTTGCCCGGCCCGCCGTGTATCTTTTCTCTCGGCAAGGAGCTTGCCTGCAAGGAGGCAACACTATGGAGCGGGACTATTTCAGTGCTCGTGGAGCGGCAGCGGGGAATCTGCTCGTTCTCAGCAAGATGCTCGATGCGCACGAGCAAGTTGACCTCGACCCACCATTCTACAACGCAACAGTTGTTCGGACTGGTTTGCCCGTGGCCATTGACGCCTGCAACGCTGTGCTGACTTTGTGCCATAAAGTTTCACGACAGTTGGACGAACTACTTGCTAAGGAGGGCGTGGAAACGCTACCTGAGTCGCTTCGTCGTCCGCTCCTGGCTGATCTGAAGCTGTTTAGCGAGAATTTCAGACACGTCTCAACATTGGCCAGCGAGGGCGCTCGGCAAAGTAGTCGCGAAGATCTCGGAGTGGCCTACATAAAGTCACGCTTTCAAGCTGCTCATCGGGATTTTTCCAAAAGGTTCCTAAAATACTCCGCAGAATTGGAAGTACTCGATGAAGAGGTTCGCATCGGGCGTGAGTTGGAATCAAATGGCCAAAACAGCGTCGAATATGTTGCGGAAATTGACAATGCCGATAAAGATTTGCGTCAAGCACCTTACGCGAAGAAAACTCCAGCAAGAGGTAACCGAGGTGACTCTGACAATGAAGGCGAATCACTTCGGCGGATGATGGTCGCACTCGACCGTGACACGGCCCGCATAATCGCCATTGCGGACAAGAAGGGCCTTGCAGCGGATGCGAGACTCCGGGCCATCGCGGTGATTGACGCCAGGTTCTATGGCAAACAATCCCCAGAGCTGGCAACACTTTTGAATGTATCAGAAGCCGCGATCCGAGCGACTGAATGGTGGAAGGTTGACCGAAAGCGGTACCTGAAAGAGGAAGAAATGAGCCGCCGATAGTAGCGGCGGTTGCGTGGCGGTTGCGCGGGAAAAATAATCCCAACTTTTTTGACCCCGGTTTTGCCGGGGTTTTTCCTTTTCTTGGGCAAAAAGTGATTGCGGAGGTTGCGTGAAAGGTTGCGTTTTAGGGTGAGGGTGTCCGCCCGCATTACACGAAAACGGAGCCAGTTCAATGACCGCCACGACAGAAAAACGCAAGGTAACACCTCCCGAGCTCGCCCGGCGATGGGGGGTCAGCGCCGACAAAATCACCTTCTTCATTTTGAGCGGAGAACTTCGCGCGATTGATGCCAGCTTACGCCGCGGCGGCGGGGGCAGACCACGCTACTTGATCGATGAGGCTGACATCGTGGCGTTTGAGGAAGCCCGGCAAGTCACCCCGCCTTTGCCGAAATCTCGCCACAGAAAAGAGTCGTTGCCCGCCGGATTCGTGCGGAATTTTCGTTGATTCAAATGCCCGGGGGCGGATTACGGCCGCGCCCCGAGCTTGTGTTCCCTTTTCGTTCAACAGCAGCAAGGAAACCTTATGAGTATTTTAGCAAAACATTCGAAAGCAGTCACCACCCGCTTCAAGCTTCACAGCAAGCACGAACATCGCCATTGGCAGCAACTCTGCCAAGCTGAACCGGAACTACTGACTCTAGAGCAGGCCATCCGGTCGAGCCGACCCCCAGTCGCTCCGCTTGGGTTCTTCACGGCGTGGCGGACATGGAAGCAAGTGCTATCCGCTTTCGCCGGCCCAAACGCCAGGGTTCCTGCCCTTCGCGATCCCAAGGCTGAGAAGTTCTGCCGGTCGTGGCTGTGGCTCGTTCTGGATGCCGCTCGTCCGCTCGGTCGCAAGGTGCGCAGGAGGTGTGCATGAACAGCACAACTACCACCGAGATCGACGCCAACGTCGTCCTCACGAATGGCGAAACAGTCATGTTGGAAACGACTGACCAGTCCAGCGTACGTTACACAACGCCAACGCAGGAACAGTTCGAGGCTTATCAAGCGGCCTACGACTACCTCAACAAGGTGCTGTTTGACGGCGAGCTGCAACCGTGCTTGCTAAACTTCCGAGGTCGTCACAAGCGGAATTTGGGTCTCTTCTGGCCCAAGCGATGGAGCAGAAAGGATGGCAGTGTCACCCACGAAATTGCTTTGAACCCCGATGTCCTGCTGCGCCCGTTGGTGGAGACGATTTCTACCCTCGCCCACGAAATGTGCCATCAGTGGCAGTACGACCACGGGACGCCTCCCCGCGGCGGTTACCACAACAAGGAATGGGGCAACAAGATGGCAGCAGTTGGCCTGATTCCGTCGAACACCGGGAAGCCTGGTGGAAAAAGGACGGGTCAGCAAATGCACCACTACATCGACCCAGCAGGCCCATTCATGGCGGCTTTCAAGGAGATGCCCGAGGCCGTTGCGCTTCCCTGGCTTTCGGGGAGTTTGGCCGAGCCTCCCAAACCTCCATCGAAAAACAGGAATAAGACGAAGTACGTCTGTCAGTGCGGCACACCAATCTGGGGCAAGTGCGGACTGACTGCGACATGCGGCGAGTGCGACATGCCGTTTACGTGCCAGGAGTCTGGCGTGGGTCCACCAGCATTGGAGGTCAAGAATTGCCCTGATACGTGGGGGGCCGCGAAATGATGGAACGGAAGCCCTACATGTTCAAGGCGGAACTCAAGCCCGAGGACTGCTGCGCCATCGTCGATTCGCGTGAGCAGCTCCCGCTGGACTTGTCCCCGCTGAAGGTTGAAGCCGGCAGCTTGGCGACCGGCGACTACTCGGTGAAGGGGCTGGAGCACGTGGTTGCGATTGAGCGCAAGTCTGCCGAAGACATGCTCGCCTGCGTCGGCCGCGAGCGAGAGCGGTTTGAGCGGGAGATCCAGAGGCTGCTGGCCTATCCAGTCCGCGCCATCGTCGTGGAGGCGGATTGGCAGTTCTTCGAAGCCGGCGATTGGCGGGGAAATGTAACTCCGGCTGCGGCGATTGGCTCGCTGATCGGCTGGATAACGACCGGCGTGCCCATTGTCATGGCCGACACGCACGAGCGGGCCGGCAAGTTTGTGAGTCGGATGCTGTTTACGGCGGCCAAGCGGCGGTATCGAGAGAGCCGCAATCTCATAGCAAATGTGTTGGAAAACAGGGAGGGGGCGGAATGAAATACGACACCCAAGAGGTTAAAAGGGTGGCGGCATCGCGGTGGGTGGATATTCTCACCAGTGTCGGCATTTCCACCGATACCCTCGATGGTCGGCACCATCCTTGCCCTAAGTGCGGGGGCACCGACCGCTTCCGATTGCTCGACCGTGACGCCGGCGCGGTTCATTGTAACGCCTGCTTTAAGGTCAATAACGGCGATGGACTGGCTGCGGTCATGTGGTTTACAGGCTGGCCATTTCCAAAGGCGCTCGAACTGGTTGCCGAGCAAGTGGGAATCAAGCCGGCTGCCAACGGAAAGCCGCAGGTGGACCCACTCAGTCGACTGGCACAACTCAAAAGCGTATCAGCCGAATCACTCACCGCCTACGGCGCAAATGTGGATGGGAAACGCGTGACGTTTCCAGTTTATGGCGGCGACGGTGAGAAAATCAGCGAATTCTATTTTGAACCCGGCGGCGGGGTGAAGGCCGAAAAGGGACTATTCCCCAGCAAGAAGAACGGCGGCAAGCACGGCATGTTCCTGCCTCACGTGGATGGCAAGGTACGCCTTCCGCAGGCCGGCGAAACCTGGCTCTTGCAAGAGGGAGTGAAAGACCCGGCGGCAATGCACGGCCTGGGCTACTTGGCGGCTGGGATGCCAACGAATTCTCTCTCTCCTAAGTTTGTCCGCCTTTTTCGTGGCGTCAACGTCATCTTCGTTCCCCACCGGGACGATGCGGGGAAGCTGGGAGCGGAGCAAAGCGCGGGAAGATTGCACGGAACCGCGGCAAGTGTGAAGCTCGCCGCATTGCCCGCGGAGCACAAAGCGAGCGGCGGTATGGACGCCCGCGACGTTCTGAAAATGAACGACGGCGAGGCACTCGTGAGAAGTGCCATAGCGGATGCGAAGTTGTGGGAACCCGCGAAGGAAGACAAGACGGAAGAAAGTGGAGCAATAGTTCGGCGGCTGGCGGAAGAGATTTGCAAGGTGGAGTACTTCGCGCAGGACTTGGGAAAAAAGCTGTACGTCTATCGTGGCGGAGTCTACAAGCCTCGCGGGGAGGAAGTGGTTCGCCGAAAGGTCAAGTCGCTCACGCAGAAGTGGCAACAAGACGAAGAATGGTCCTCTCACCTCGCCAACGAGGTGGCCGAGTACATCCGCGTTGACGCTTCCGAGCTATGGGAGCGTCCTCCGCTTGATCTACTTAACGTGCAAAATGGACTGCTCCGCATTGAAGACAAAAAACTGCTCTCCCACACCCCCGAGCACCTGACGACGGTCCAGCTCCCCGTTGACTTCGACCCTGTGGCGACTTGTCCCGAGATCGACAATTTCATTCAACAAATTTTCCCCGAGGATGCATTCTCGCTGGCCTTCGAAATCCCTGCTTACCTGATGCTGCCGGACACATCCATCCAAAAGGCGGTTTTGTTGTTAGGCGCTGGTGGCAACGGCAAGAGCACATACCTGCAAATGCTTCTGGCGTTCCTCGGGAAAGGCAATACTTCCGGCGTAGCGCTCCACCAGCTTGAGGCGGACAAGTTCAAGGCCAGCCGACTCTACGGGAAACTTGCCAATATCTGCGCGGATTTACCGAGCGAGCACTTGGTTAGCACTAGCGTCTTCAAACAGATTACCGGTGGGGATGTCATCCAGGGTGAGTACAAGTTCAAGGACTCCTTCGACTTTTACCCGTTCGCTCGACTGGTTTTTTCAGCCAACACGGCCCCAAGGTCCAAGGATGCCTCTGAGGGCTTCTTCGACCGCTGGCAGGTTATCCCGTTCATTCGCTCTTTCCGCGGCACCAGCGAGGAGATTCCGCGAGACGTGCTAGATGCTCGCCTCTCATCACCTACGGAATTATCCGGGCTGCTGAATAAAGCTTTGGCTGCGCTCCCGGTGATCAAATCGCAAAAGGGATTCTCCCAGCCCAAAAGCGTACAGGATGCTTGGCAGGAATTCCGCGCCACCACAGACCCACTAGCCGTCTGGCTGGACCGGTTCACCGTATCCGACCCATCTTGCGTAGTTACCCGCGATTCCTTGCGGGTTGCTTTTAATGCGTATCTCGAAAGACAGGGACGCCCGAGCCTCACTCAAAACGACTTTGGCCGAGCGTTCAATAAACTGCGTCCCGAGATTATCTCCAAGCAGCGAACCGTAAGTCACAGACTGCAATGGTGTTACATCGGAATGGGCATGGTAACTCCTGAAGAATCAACTTCACAGACTTCACAGGATTCACAGGAAAACCTCCTCTTTAAGTCTTCGCACGCGCACACGCGCACGCACGCGCACGCACGCGGACAAGAACAAGAAGGGGAAAATCCTGTGAATGCTGTGAACCCTGTGAACCCAGACGAGGAGCAACAGACGTGGGAGTACTAATTGGATTGTTGGAAAGAGCGATGTTGGCGGGGCTAACCGTTGTGGCCGATGGTGACCGGCTGCGGATCACCGGGCCGAAGTCTGCCGCAGAAGTGGTCAAGGAACTGGCCGCTCACAAGGCGGAAGTGCTAGAGCATCTGGCCGCTCGCAAACCAGTCATCCCTCCCTGCACCCGCTGCAAGAACCCGTATTACCGAGTCGTCACATTCCACGACGGCCAAAGCAGCCGCCGAGAGTGCGCCCGCTGCAATTTGACGGCACAGTTTCCGTTCAGCTTTCCGAGGTGGAAGGGAGACTGGGCGTAAATACATCGCCATAACAACTTACATTCAAACGAATGTTAGATTATAGTTCGTCGTCAAAATACGCTCTATTGTTAACTCCAGCGCAACTACCGTGGCACCATAGGCTTACGCCTCAAATCCAACTAGCCACGCCACTAGGCCCCCTAACTAACCAGAAGCGGCTCAATGTGCTCCGGCAGCGGCACCCGCTTCCGCGCCCGATAAGCCTTGTAGACTCGATTCTGGTCCCAACGTCGATGCTCCGATCCCCGCAGTGGAGCCCTCGGCCACGGCTCCCGGTTCTCCAGGACTGCCCGTCTGGCTTCCAGTTCATCCGCAATGTCAGCGAAGCTCATCCCGTGGTTATCACGGAGTTCCACGATTAGCCGGACCTCGTGCCGCTCGTCCTCATCAGGAACCATTCCCTGGCCCTCTGGCGCTCGCTTCCAGCCGAAGCTGACATGTCGCCCCATCTTGCGGCCAAGCTCTCTACCGCGGGCCTGGGCCTCTTTAAGACGCTCGCTCTTGATGGCGGATTCGAGTTGGGCAAAGACAGCGGCAATTTGAGCGAAGGCCTGGCCATAGGCTGTAGTCATATCCACCGATGGGCTGATGAATATGCAATTTACGCCCTGCTTGATCCATCGCTCGGTTGAGACGGCGAAATCAGCAAGGTTCCTGAACGCCCGGTCCAGTCTGGCAAATACCACGACATCGCGTGGTTTGAGCACGGCTGCCAGTCGCCCACCCGCTGGCCGCTTCACGAGCCGGTGCTTGAAGGCGCTGACGGACTGGTCGATGAACAGTCCGCTGCTGTTGGCGGCCCCCACGTCCTTCTCGCCCTCCCAGCCTTCCGTACCCCACTCGACGCCCTGGAATGGTCCGAGCGTCCGCTGGTAAGCCCACCATTGCGAAATGGCGTACTTCTGGGCGTCGATACCGAGCCCCGACTCGGTGGAATCTTCATGCGATACACGGCAATAGCCATAAGCTTTGGGCATCAGTGAATCTCCTTTTGGTTGCAGTTGGCACATAGCGGCTTCCCCACCGCAGTCTGCTTGTTAGTTCCTGGCGGGTAGACCATCCTGGCTCCCGGAATTGGTTTCCCGTCGTCCACCAGCCGAGCGCCACACTGCGCGCAGCCGAGGAGGATCATCATTTCGTTGGCAGTCATGAAAATGAGCTGCTGCTGTTTCTGGGTTCCCCCGATCACATCGTTGTCGGGGTCATCGGACTCAAACATGAAACGACTCATTTGCGCCTCACTTTCTGCCAGCCACGATCCTTGTCCAGCTTTTCCACAAGGGTCCGGGCCAATGCTAGTTCGATGGAGCCGTCGTCGCCGCACAAAGCCTTGAGCCCTTCCGTGCTGAAGTCGCCCTCGATGCTCTCTGAGGCCTGCTGCTTTCTGGCCATGTGTTCCAAGCAGTGCTGCTGCATGGTCCCCTCATAGGCCGCATACAGAACCTTGCAGTCGGCCCACTGCATCAGCCGCCACGCCCGGCGAGCGGCTTGGCGGACGACGAAGGTGCTGGTTCCCGTGGAGTGGAACCAAAGGGTGGGAAAGTTGTAGGAGCGGTTCTTGGCGTAGAAATCCAGGCCGGTCTGAACCAGCTTGGGATGGCTAATGCAAACATCCAGGTTCGGCCCGTTCTCGGCAATCCACGCCTCGCGGTCCTTCGTGTCTACATCGCTCCGCAGGACTGCCACTCGCAGGCCATTGTCCGCAAGCAGCTTGCGCAGCCGCTCGTTCACATCGCGCTTGTCCGTTTGCACCGAGTAGACCCAGACTTGCCTGCCGGCTGCCTTTTCAGCCAGACAGGTTTCGAGGAGGGCCTGCTCTTTCGGGCGGATGAACTCGCTGTCGAGCTGGGGCGGGTCCACAACATGCTGCCAGACATTAGCCCCCGTCTCGGAGTTGTAGTCGTAGTAACCGACCTCTTTCCATCCGTAGGGATGGTCACAATACCCAAGCAGCACCTCCAGCATCTGCGAGAGCATCCGCTTGTCGCGACGGCGGAGCATTTCCTTCACCGCAGCCCGCAAATACTGCTCGGTGTAGGCGTAGGCTTCCGCCAACTTGGCGTCCATCTTGACCGGAACCACGCGTTCCTCGATGGCTGGCAGATTCTCCGCGACATCTTCCAGCGACAGGAAGAGCGTGTTTTGGATAAGGTGCCGACCAAACAGGCCGGGCATAACTCCCGGACGAACATACTTGGCCGTCTTGCAGGTCCGACCCCTCGACTGCTTGTTGTCGCAGCCGGAGCTACGGGACTCCGTCTCCACAATCCGCTTCTCAATCCGCCCATACCGCTCATTGAAAGCGAGTTCATTTTCCCAAGTCAGACCCTCCTCAACGAGGGAACCGGGCGCAATCCGAAATAGCAACGGGCGCAGGTGCCAGGCGTATCCGCCAACCAGAGTACCGGTCAAGCAGATCGACTTTTCGCAGGC
>CAYUJE010000246.1:0-10027 GCA_964444865.1 uncultured Pirellulaceae bacterium
TTCTGGAATTCATCGAGTGCAAGTGGAAGGAAGAGAAGAAGGCCCACTGCCTGATTGAAAAGGGTGGCTACGAAGCCAACTTCAACGGCGAAGCCTACAGCAGCATTCTGTTCCAGAATGCCAATCTTTCCGTCCGCGTCACCGACGAATTCATGGCCGCCGTGGAAAACGGCAGCAAGTGGCAGACCCACTGGATCACGGATGGCAAGACGGAAGGGCCGGCCTACGATGCCAAGTGGCTGCTCACTCGCATGGCCGAGTGCGCCTGGCAATGCGGCGACCCCGGTGTGCAGTACGACACCACCATCAACAAGTGGCACACCTGCCCCAACAGCGGGCGGATCAACGCCAGCAATCCGTGCAGCGAATACATGTTCCTGGACGACACCGCTTGCAATCTGGCGAGCATCAACCTGATGAAGTTCCGCATGCCGGATGGCATGTTTGACGTCGATCGGTTCAAGACCGCCTGCCGGCTCTATTTTATCGCCCAGGAAATTCTGGTCGATCACGCCAGCTATCCGACGGCTCAGATTGCCAAGAACAGCCACATGTACCGTCCGCTCGGCCTTGGCTATTCCAACATCGGCAGTCTGATCATGTCCGAAGGGCATGCTTACGACTCCGAGCCTGCGTACAGCATTTGCGGCTCCATCACCGCTCTGCTTCACGGCTCGGCCAATCTGGCCAGCGCGGAGATGGCGGCGGTTGTCGGTCCGTTTGAAGGCTTCGCCCAGAACCGCGAGCCGATGCTCCGCGTGATGCAGATGCATCGCGATGCGGTGGAGGAAATCAACAACGGCGGACCGCAATATCTAAAGGATGCGGCCCGCGAGTTGTGGGACAACGTGCTGGCCCTCGGCAAGAAGGTCGGCTATCGCAACGCCCAGGCGACGGTGCTCGCTCCCACCGGCACCATCAGCTTCATGATGGACTGCGATACCACCGGCATCGAGCCGGATATCGCCCTGGTGAAGTACAAGCAGCTTGCCGGCGGCGGCATGCTCAAGATCGTCAACGGCACGGTGCCGATGGCACTGGCCAAGCTCGGCTACGACGAGCCGCAGATTCAGACGATTTTGAAGTACGTCGATCAGAACGACACGATTGAAGGTGCCCCGGCTCTCGCCGACGAGCACTTGTCGGTCTTTGATTGTGCCTTCAAGCCGGCCAACGGCGTCCGGAGCATCGCCTGGCGGGCCCACTGCCGCATGATGGCCGCCGCCCAGCCGTTCCTATCAGGGGCGATCAGCAAGACGGTGAATATGCCAACCGATGTGACGCCGGCTGACATCGCCGACGCTTACGCCTGGGGCTGGAAGCTCGGCCTGAAAGCCCTCGCGATCTATCGCGACGGCAGCAAGCAGAGCCAGCCGCTTAATACCCAGTCGGATGCCGGCAAGGCCAAGGACAAGGAAGACAAGGCTTCGCCTCGCCCACGGCGGGAGCGATTGCCGGATACTCGCAACTCGTTGACTCATAAGTTCAACGTCGGCGGGCACGAAGGGTATATCAATGTCGGGCTGTACCCCGATGGTCGTCCCGGCGAACTGTTCATCACGATGGCCAAGGAGGGTTCGACCATCGGTGGTTTGATGGACGCCTTCGGCACCGCGGTTTCGATTTCCTTGCAGTACGGAGTGCCGCTGGAAGCCCTGGTCAATAAGTTTTCCCATATGCGTTTCGAGCCGATGGGGCACACCACGAATCCCGATATTCGGATCGCCAAGAGCGTGGTGGATTACATCTTCCGCTGGATGGGAGTGCAGTTCCTGGCTGGCTATCGGGAAGCGAACAGCGGCATTGTTCCGGGCAAGACTCCTGCCGGCGGGGATGATGATGCTGACTCACAGCGGTTGCCCGTCGCCAAGAAGGCCGGCGGGCAGTCGGAAAGTCAGGGAACGACGGCGGCTGCGTCAGCACTAACCCGAAACGCCAGCGAGGGAGCGAACGGCACGAACGGCTCCCACGCGAATGGTTCGAATACGAACGGTGACTCCGTCAAGCGTTTCGATGCGGACATGCTGGAGCGAGCAGGTGTGGCAATGAAGGTCGATGCCAGCGGCAAACTGGGAGGGCGTAACGACCAGTTCGCCAAGTTCCAGCTCGACGCCCCTAGCTGCGACAACTGCGGCAACATTACCGTCCGCAACGGCAACTGCTACCTCTGCCACAACTGCGGAAATAGCATGGGTTGTTCGTAAGAAGTCGTCTGCAAGAAAAGTAGACCGCTCACTCCGTGAGCGGAAACTCAGGCCGGCACACGGAATGTGCCGGCTTTTTTTGCGCTACCGGACCAACTCAATTTCACTCTCGCCGACAACCGGCTCTCCCTCTTTCAATGCCGTTGCCCGAATATGCAGTGGCAGGTTGAAGGGGCCGGGGGCAAGGCCGAGCCGGAGGCGGAGTTGGCCGCTGTCGGTTCCGGCAGGGAGTGTGAGGGGTTCCGCGGAAACATCCCGCAGGTGCTTGGGCACCAGCAATTCCACCTGGACGGGCGATTCAATCGAGCGGTCCCGTTTCAGTTGAAAGTCGATCACCACTTCACTGCTGGGAATCGCGGTAAACGTCTTGCGGTCGGTCACAATCTTAAGTTGGCCAGGGGCGACGAGGGCCACGAGCTGTTCGTTCTGTTCCTGGTTGGTGAACGAGACTTTGTGAGTGGCTCCCGCACTATCCTTCACTTGGCCCGTCAGCATCAGATTGGAGCGGCTTGTGCGGCTGAGCTCCATCCAGGGAGCCAGGGTGAGCGGGTATTCGAATTCGTTCGTGCCGGGCGGAATTGTGATGACTGGACCACTGACACCTTGCAAATGCCGCCCTTGTTTGTCGGCGAGGCGTACTTCCAATTCCCCCTCAAAACCGCCGCGCTCGATTTGATACTTCTTTTTGAGCACGGTTCCGCGAGCCGCGAACCGCAAATCGTAAGTGCCGCGGAAGCGGAACGGCGTCTTAAGCGTCGTCACCAGCCGCAGTTGTTCCACGGCCGAATCGCCGGGAACGGAAAGGATATGGGCCGTCCGCACTAGAGGCTTCCCTTCGACCTCGGCCGTTCCGGTCACTTTCAGAAGGGCGGTCATCACCGGTGGATTGGGAGCCGACTTGAGCACCAGCACCCCCTTGGCCGCCCCTTCGGGAAGTTTCACATCTTCCGCCGTGATTCCCGCGGGCAAACCATCCACATGCAGCATTATCGGCCCTTTGAAATCGCCACTGCGGCTAATCTGCACCTCCAGATTCTTGGCTCCGTCCGCATCCAGGGCCACCGAGTCCACCGGCAGCGTTATTTCAAAGTCCGGCGTCTTCGGCGGTGGAGCTATGCGAATGCGATAGGCGGATTCCGGTCCGCCGCGCGAGGCGAACTTGTCGCCGACGACCAGCGTGTACTTTCCGTCCGCAGGGGCGCTGAAGTTCAGCGAGGGATCGCCATTCGCGCTAAGCGAGTCCCCTTGAGCCACATCCTTGCCCCCTTCGTCGCGAAGAATCAGCTCCGTCGCCAGCGGCGAGCCGAGGGCCGTTGCTCGACATTCGATCCGGATGGCTTGTCCTTTCACGAAAGGAATTTGCCAGAAATCCTTGTCTCCCGGCTGGTCGATGCGGCCGTTGATGACTGAGGGAATTGTGACGGCCTTGGCGACAGTGGCGTCGTTATTCGGCTCCGCTTCCAAAAACTCCGGCAACTCATCGACATCAAACCGAACAGGATTCAGAGCACGCCCCGAGAGTTCAAAGGAATGGAGCTGCACACCCGGAAAAACGTCCGGCACCTTCGCCGCGAGCGGCCCGCCGAGATTTTGCCCCAGCCCTTCCAGTTTGACGTCCGTTCCCCGCTGGCCACCGAGCGGATAAACGCTCTCCAGCCAAGGGCCACTCGTCACCGTCAGCCGATAGACATAAGTCTGCAAGCCGCCGAACTGAACATCATGAACCCGCACCTCGTGCTTGCCGCTATCGGTCGCAACGAACTTCAGCCGCACATCCCCCGCCGCGGTGCCAGTCGTTTCGGCAAGCGGCTTGCCGCTGGGAGAACGAACCTCCAAACGGGCCTTGAGCGGCGAACCAAATTCGGCGGCGGCCAGGGAACAAGTAATCGCCTGGCCGGCTGCGGCTTCAAAGGTCCAGATATCGACATCCTCGCGGGGAAAAATGCGTCCATTAATCGTCACGGGCAGCGTAACGCCGACGGGAATCGGCTCACCGTCGATTTCGTCTTCGATAATCTCGGGCAAATCGCCAACCACGAACCTCGCCAGAGGTGTAATTCCCCCCGCATTCCAGACTCGCCACCGCCGAAAACCGAGAGGAGCATCCGCGGCGATCGTCACTTCCCCGGCATAGTCCTTGGGATAATTCTCCGCGGCCTGGCTGGCGGGCTGGCGAATCAGCGGTCCTTCAAACCAGATTGTCTCAGTCTGCTTAATGTCGCTCGTCGCGGTGACGCCCGGTCCCAGCATCTCCAGTGGAGCCTTGTCGTAAAGAAACATCCCGCCAATGCGGAACGAGACCTTCGTCCCCCGTTGGCCGCCAGCTGGAAAAATGTAAGTCGCGGAAGGAGATTCCGCGAATGCCTTGAGAGAAAGTGCGACAAGCATTCCGGCGAGCAGAATCTGCAGGAAAGTTCTCATGGTTTCGCGGTGCTTCCTGGGTAACTCGTGCTTTCTTAATACACAGTATAGCCACTGCATGATTTCGCGCGCATCGTTTTGAAACACCCCCCGGCCGAAGGGACCTTTGGGCCGTCAAGTGAGCCGTTCCAAGATGGGCTATAGCGTCGATGAAACTATCTTAAGAGCCGATCCTGACGAAAGTCAAACTGTTTTGGCCCAAACTAGCTTGGCTTGGCACATCGATTGCATTCCATCGAGGCACCGGATCTTGGCCGGTTCTGCCGGGGAGTCTGCGACCCTTCGCGTCGCGCCCGGCGATGAAGAAAGCACAGGGGAGAAAAGGCATGCGTCACGCAAAATATCGATTTGCGGATTTTACTCGGGGGCGGCGAGGGAAAACCAAAACTCTCGACCGACTTCCTGGCGATCCCAGTGAGCAAGAGATTCAAAACCTCTGTGATCAGATTCAAGCCGACTGGTCGGATGATGAACGGGAAGCTCGTCGAATCTGGATGCCACTGAATCACACGCTCGTGCGGCCCAATCGGGCCGATCTGGTTCGGTTTACCATTCCGTGGGTAAGCGTCGGTTAGCACACGAGTTTGCCGTTGTATTTCCGTGTCCGCACTTCGCGAGTGGTTTTCGACCGTGTGCGGTCGCCAAGGACTTATCGTGCAGGGGTTTCTTCATGCATCGAAACCATGCAGGTTCCGATCTGGCATCATACTCCGGTGATGGCGGGAGAGGTTTGGCACTGCCGCCCGGGCATGCCTGGTTTGCCCTCGATATCGATGAGGACGATCATGCTCTACTGCTTGCTTGCAGTAAACGCGAACAGCTTGAGTCGCTACTGGAGCATGTGAACCTGAACCTCCGGGCACGAGCTATCACCGTCATCATCGACAATGTGGCGGTGCCGGTCGTCGTGGTCCTGCTGCGAATTCAAGGATCTCACGAGTCCGCGCTCTTCTCGGCGTGGGTCAATGCACTTTCCTATCGGACCTCCGGCATCCTGGATAAGCTGGCGACGCAACCCCATTTGCCGGTAGTTTTGGTGGACGAACATGGACATACGGTGGGAGCGTCGCTAGTAAAAAATGTGCTTCTGCCTCGTATCAACAGCTTGAGGAATTGGATCGAAGATGTGGCGAGAACTAATCCTTGGACAAACAGTCATTTCGCCGCCGCCAAAACCTATATTCGCAGCCAGCACACAGCCAACGAAGATTTATGGGAGTTGTTCAACGAGGATTCTGGCGGCGAAAAGCGGCAAAGGGAGTTTACGGCAGTTCCTGCGTAGAAAGAAATCTTTGCACCGATGAAATCAGCGCGAAGTTGCCCTATCGTCTTCGGGAGGGCAACGGCTTATTGCTGGGGGGCAAGGAGCCGAGCGTGAGCGACTTTCCGTCATCCACCTCCAGCGTGTTGGTCTTTCTTTGAAAGCGAATCTTGCCGGCGGCCGTGTAAGAGTGCTGACTGCCGGGGGCTGCCTGGTGCCAGAACTCGGCGTCGTTGCGTCCGTCACCCTCCAGTACGAGTTGGTCCTTGTCGGAGGTATAGCCAATTCGAGAAGCTCGCGCGGTAAAGGACTTGCCATCGACAATCACGTTGCCCGTCGCTTCCAACTCTACCCATTTCTGGGTCTTGGAAAGAGACATCTCGGTAACCGTTAAGGCATCGCTCGTCATGTGGGCACCGCTCGGGCCTAAATCCTCGGTCTTGGTTGCAAACACGCGATCCTTCCAATCATTCACGCGGCTGTAGGTCGTATCCACCTGGCGTTCAAAGCGAATTTCGTGGGTATCAAGCTTGCCGTTAATTCTCCCTTCAAACTTGACGCAGATATAGGTCAGTTTGCCGTCGCTCGGTTTTTGTGGTGCATCCGGCATATCGGCCAGCAGTGCGGGTGAATCTTTACGAACGGACCAGGCCTCTCCGGGGCCCTCGGCGGTCAATGTGTTGGCGAGGCGATCAACGGTCAGCTTGCCGGCTCGCAGGTTGTTGAAGGCTGTTTGCTCTCCCATCTTATCACGGGTGACTTGCTGCAGCAGAATTGGGGACATTCCCCCCTCAAGCGTCAGCGTGGCGATTTCAGCCGGCCCCGCCTGCTTGGCGGCGGAAAAATCGATCCGCTGGGTCAGGGTGACGCTGAGTCCCTCGGCAGCGGCATATTCTTCTTCGCCGCGGGCCTGAACTTCTCCTTCGAAGGTTGCTCGCTGTCCGTCGAAGTTCATTCCCTTGGCCCATGTCACCTTCATCTGGCGAACTTCGCCTCCTCCCTTGGTCACGGGGAATCCAGCAGGGACGCTTGCCGGGCTCTCCGTCGGCGGCGGCTGCAGAGTTCGCATTTGCAGCCCTTCCTGTGGCACGGGCAACTCGGCTTCGCCGGGGCCATCAATCCAGAGTCGATTTTCGCCTCGATGCAAATGAATCGTCGCTCCGGAGAGCGTGAGCCCTCGCGCCGAAACCTGTGCCGGCCGCCCCTTCACTTCCAGCTTGGCATTGGGACCGGAGCCGCGAACGAGCGTTACCAAATCCCCGGCCAGCTTAAGTGGAACGTCTTCTGGCTTCTGCGTCTGAGTCTCGTTGACTTGCACTTTGCCGGTAATCGCCAAATCTTCGACGACGGTCTTCCCTTGGAGCCTCAGAATCTGCAACTGCACCAAATCTCCGGCAACGCTCAGTTTTTGCGTCGAGGCCGGAACGTTGTTCCCCTCACCATTCACTTCGACTCCTCCTTCGTGCGCCGGTCGAGCCGGCTTCATTCCAGGAAGTGCCATCGTGGCCTGTGTGCCCGCAGCCGCCTCTTGCTGCTGGGTTGCCTCCGCGAACCATGCCTCCAGCCGATTCGTCTTGGCGGCGAGTTGCGGAGTGTCAATTTCCACGCCACTGAGGGCCAGCATCCGCTGGGGGACAAGCGTGAACGAGGGCTTCGCGCTCGCTGTTCCTTTTACGGTTGTCTTGGCCGACCGCGGAATTTCTTTGAGCCAGAGATGCATTTCCGATGCGGCAAATTCTCCCATCGGCCCGGCAGTGATTCGGGCATCCTCCAGCAGCGAAATCGCCTGGCTGCCTTCATGAGGGCGCAGGTGGAGGGACTTTTTCCAAGATGCTTGAATGGCTTCGCCGCTCTCCTGCACGAACTCCAGTTCTCCCGGTCCCGTGGCGAACAGCTTGCCCAAGTGGCCCGGCTCGGCTGCCTCATATTCGATGGCCCGGGCCTCAAACCGGTTTTTTCCCTGCCGGAGAATCACAGGCGCACCCGTGGGGCCATTGCTCAATCTCGCTAGTCTCGTGGCCAAAGAGTAGTCCATGCTGGCTGCTTTGGCATAGATGCCCGATTGAGGAGCGTCGATGATCGCAGGCGTCCCAACGGCGATGACCCGCTCGATAGACTTGGAGAGCCCGTTTTGCGTGGCGGGAGAACTGGGGTCGTCTGACTGCTTGTCCTTGCTGGGAGTTACCGCCTTTCCTGCCAGCCTGAACAACAAACGATCGCATGTCAGTTTATCCGGTGGTCCCTGCGGATAGACTCTGGTCACTTGCACCTGATCGTCCAGTGTCGCCTGTTGATGATCGAAATCGACAATCAAGGGTCCGCGGCATTGAATATTGAGTGGTGGCTCCGTTCGCGGGGCCGCGGCTGCGGTTCGATCTTGCAGCAGTTCCCCCACTCCTTCCAAATGCAAATGTTCGACCTGGGAAAGCTGAAAATAGCTAATGCCCCCCAGAGATTGGGCGGAGGCTCGCTTCTCCTCGTCGGGGGGAAGAAGTGTGATGGTCAGATCGCGGCCGCGGCCGTGGCTTGCACCGAAACGGAAATCAACTTCGTGTGGAGTATAGATTTTCTGCCGCTCAATTCGGACCCCTTCCGTAGTAACCATCAACTCGTCATTCGAGTTTTCACTCGTCCGCGGGCTGGTAATTTGCACCACCCCCTTTAATTGTCCGCCGGTCAGTCTGCCGAATTCCGCCCGGCCCACGTCGAGCGGCCGATCAAATTCCAGAATGGCACCCTTGAGCGCCCGCATCACGACCCGCCGCCGCTCGGGATTTTTCCCGCCGCTCAACTTAGCCGCTTTGGTGGGGGCCATGTAGAATATGAGCGTGCAGGGAGTAATCTCAATCCGTCCATCCGGCAGCGGCTTGTAGTCCTGCAGCAGCATCGTGCAGCTTGCCGTTTCGATGACCTTCGGGTCATCCAGTTCCCAAGAGCCATCCGCAAACAGATCGTCGAAAACACGCAGATTGAGCGACGAGTCATACGGTTTTGGCCCACCCGTGTACTCCGGCGGTTTAACCTGCGGCGGTTCTAGCCACGGCGCAATCGCGAGCGCATAGACACCGAACACCAATCCGATGGCGAGTAGGGCGGCGATGAATCTGCGGAAAGCGAGCACGACGTCAGAATGACTAAATCCTAATGACTAATGACTAAGAAAGTTCGCCTTTGCTCGTCATTTGACATTAGTCATTAGGATTTAGTCATTTCTCTCCTCCTACTGATAGGTTTGAATAGCCGCTTCCCAGCGGAACTGGGACTTCAAAATCATCTCGACCAATTCCCTCACGGCTCCCTGACCGCCAGAGAGCGTGGTGATGTGGCCGGCGGCGGCGCGGACTTCGGTGACGGCATCAGCGACGGCGACACCCAGGCCGACGTGGCGAATGACCGGCAGATCGGTCAGGTCATCCCCGATGTAGCAAACTTGCTCGGGACTTAGTCGCAGTTCCTTGAGGATTTCGAGGGCGGCAGGGAGCTTGGTCTCAAATCCCTGGCGGACAATATCAATCCCCAGTTCCGCCGCGCGGACTTTGACGATGTGCGAGGTGCGGGCGGTCAGAACGCCAAACTTATGTCCTGCCCGCTGCCAGAGCTTGATCCCCAGACCGTCCCGGATGTGGAACTTCTTCAGCTCGATTCCCTGGTTGTTGTACATAATGCCGCCGTCGGTCAGGACGCCATCGACGTCCGACAGAATCAACTCGATATTGCGACAGCGGTCGGTCAGTTTCATAAGCGAAACGCAAATTGGAAATCTCAAGTCTCAAACAAATGAGAATTGGGAATGGGAGCCAAATTCAAAAATGAGGAACATCCTTCAGACTGTTTAGAATTTCGTGCCACTTTCCGATTTTGAATTTGCTTGAGATTTGAGATTTCCCTTTTCTCTCTTCGGCTTTCCTCGGGGGGAGCCAACAAGCTTCAAAACGGTAGGACCCTTTGCAGCGACCTTGCGGGTTTCCCGCGGGGCGCTCGTAGCGACGATGTCAGTAATATCGACCAGGCCCAGTGGCCGGCCTGCGGCATCGACGACCGGCAACTCGCTGATTTTTTTCTGGGCCAGGATTTCGCAGGCCGCCGGCAGCAGAGTTCCGGCGGGAACCGACTTCGGCTGCTTTGTCATTACCTGGCTGAC
>CAYUJE010000247.1:0-10018 GCA_964444865.1 uncultured Pirellulaceae bacterium
CCATTTTGCAGCAAGGGGTTTGGTTTCGCGGGTGTAGCTCAATGGTAGAGCGCCAGCCTTCCAAGCTGAACACGAGGGTTCGATTCCCTTCACCCGCTTTGTAAGTATCGGTAGGATGGTGTTTGGTCGGAATACAGAAAAAACGGCATTACGCTGGAGGAACTGATTCAGGAACCAATGCGGCTCACGGGCTGCTGTAGCTCAGTTGGTAGAGCACTTCATTGGTAATGAAGAGGTCGTGGGTTCAAGTCCCACTAGCAGCTCCTGCTGGTTTGTCCGTGTACATATTCGTTAGATTTTTTTCGGCAACGATTTACTCAAGGTGTAGAAAGCAATGGCCAAGGAACAATTCGTGCGGTCCAAGCCGCACTGCAACGTCGGAACGATCGGCCACATTGACCACGGGAAAACCACCACCACTGGTGCGCTCCTCGCGGTCCAGGCCGCTAAGGGTCTCGCTCATTTCAAGTCCTACGCGGATATCGCCAAGGGCGGTACGGTTCGTGACGCTACCAAGACCGTCACCATCGCCGTATCCCACGTCGAATACGAGACCGAAAAGCGGCACTACGCCCACATCGACTGCCCCGGCCACGCCGACTTCATCAAGAACATGATCACCGGTGCCGCCCAGATGGACGGTGCCATCCTGGTGGTCTCCGCGGCTGACGGCCCAATGCCGCAGACTCGCGAACACGTTCTGCTGGCCCGCCAAGTCGGTGTGCCTGCCATCGTGGTCTTCATGAACAAGATCGACCTGGTCGATGACGCCGAGTTGCTCGACCTCGTCGAGATGGAAATTCGCGAACTGCTTACCAAGCACGGCTTCCCCGGCGATGAGATTCCGGTCATCCGTGGCTCCTCGCTGCCGGCCTACCAAAATCCGAAGGATCCGGCTGCCTCGAAGTGCATTTCGGACCTGCTGGATGCGGTCGATTCTTACATTCCTCAGCCGAAGCGGGAAGAAGACAAGCCCCTGCTCATGGCGGTGGAAGACGTATTCTCCATCGAAGGCCGTGGTACAGTTGCCACCGGTCGTGTGGAGCGCGGCGTGGTCAAGGTTGGCGACGAAGTGCAGATTATCGGTCTCTCCAAGGAGCCCGTGAAGACCATCGTCACCGGCGTCGAAATGTTCAAGAAGGAACTGCAGGAAGGGCGAGCTGGCGACAACGTCGGCTGCCTGCTCCGCGGTATCAAGCGGGAAGACATCGAGCGCGGCCAGGTCATCGCCAAGCCGAACTCGATTACGCCTCATACCAAGTTTGAAGGCGAAGTTTACTGCTTGTCGAAGGAGGAGGGTGGCCGCCACACTCCGTTCTTCAGCGGTTACCGCCCGCAGTTCTACTTTCGAACCACGGACGTCACTGGAACGGCCAACCTGGTCGGTGCGGAAATGTGCATGCCGGGTGACAACGTTAAGTTGTCCATCGAGCTGCACAAGCCCATCGCCATGGACGACGGCATCCGCTTCGCCATTCGCGAAGGTGGACGCACGGTCGGTTCCGGGGTCGTGACGAAGATCATCGAATAATAAAGTGGTCCGCTCACTCCGTGAGCGGAAATTCCGGCACGCGCAGTGTGCCGGCCGTAAATAAAACCTGGGCTGCGGCGCAATGAACCCCGCCGCAGCCGCGAATAGATGGAGAGACTCGCCGCAGCTCGCTGCAATGAGGCTAGAGGGGTGTAGCTCAATTGGCAGAGCACTGGTTTCCAAAACCAGCGGTTGCGGGTTCGACTCCCTCCGCCCCTGCTCGTCCGCCGGGCTTTGTAGCTTGGCGGACATTATTGTTTGGGAAAGTCGGAATGATAGTAGTTGGTTGATTAGGCACTAGAGTTTTTGAGGCCGCATGGACCCGCGGACGAATGGCTATGACGGATAAAGCTTACCCTAATGCGTTTACGCTCTTTCTTCAGGAAATGACCCGGGGAGAGCTCTATAAACGCACGCAGGGAAAGATGGCCCGCCAGTTGACGTGCATCGCCGTTTGGGTGGCAGCCGCCCTCCTGGCGTATCGCGTCTTCGTGTTCAAGAACGGTCTTTGGGGTTTTGCGGAGCAGTGGAATTCTGCGTTGCCTGTTTACCTCGGCTATGGGATGCCCGTCGTTATTCTGGCACTTGGCTTGTGGTTGGGATATAGGGTGGTGAATTATGCTCCGTTCGCCGACTTTTTGATTGCCGTCGAAGCGGAGATGAGTAAAGTCAGTTGGCCGACCAAACAGCAGTTAATCCGTGCGTCAGCCGTCGTGGTAATTTTGATTCTGGGACTATCCGCGATCGTTTTTGTTTACGATTTCTTCTTGCGATATCTGTTGATGAAAATTGGCGTTGTTCCAGAATAACCTTGTTTAACCTGAGGAGTGTGCTCGCGTGACCATCGAGCCAGACAGCTCGAACCCGACCGGGGAAACACCGGAAGGCACTTTAGCCGAGGCCACCGCCTCGCCGCTGGAGCAGCCTCTTGGTTTCACCCCCGCCAGCGAGCCCGACGAGGTTGCTGCCCCCCTCGAAGCCGAAGCCGAGGTTGAAGAGGTGATCGAAGACGAGCCCGAGGAGGATGTTCCCTTCGCCGAGCCCCTCGAATTCATCGACGAGTCGACTGGCGACGACGATCTGAAATACGAGTGGTTTATCCTCAAGGTCCAGGTGAATCGGGAAGATTCGATCAAGGACGCCTTGCTTCGCAAGGTCAAAATGGAAGGGCTCGATCGCTTCTTTAAGGAAGTGGTCGTCCCCACCGAGGATGTCGCGGAGTTCACCAAGACCGGCAAGAGGCGCGTGGTCAAACGAAAGATTTATCCAGGCTATGTCCTGGTCAACATGTCGGTCAACGACGAAACTTGGTTCATCGTTCGCGAAACACCAGGCATTGGCGACTTCACCGGCGCTGGCGGCAAGCCTTCACCGATGGATCCCAAGGACGTCGAGCGAATCCTTCGCTCCAGCAAGGCGATCGAAGATGAAGGAGCCCAGGTCAAGACGGCAATTCCGTTCAAGATTGGGGATAAGGTTCGGGTGAAGGAAGGGAACTTCCAGAATTTTGAGGGAGACATCGACCTGATTGACGAGGCCCACGGTCGCGTCCGGGTGGTGATCACCATTTTCAACCGTCCCACTCCGGTCGAAATGGAACATTGGAACATCGAGAAACTTTAGAAAGGGAAATGGGGATTGGGAGAGGTTTTCGCCGCGAATACTCCTCTCAATTTCTTCCTTGCAGGAAAGCGAAAAGTCATGGCAAAGGTTAAGGCAGTCACCGGCAGTGCGAAGTTTCAGGTTCCCGGTGGACAGGCAACGCCGGCTCCTCCGGTCGGTACCTCGCTCGGTAAATTCGGTATCAATCTGGGGCAGTTTGTTTCTCAGTTCAATGAGCGAACGCGAGAATACAACGGAATTCCGATTCCGGTGGTGGTCACTGTTTTTAACGACCGCACGTTTGAGTTCAAGACCAAGAGCCCGCCGGCTTCGGCCCTGCTCAAAATCAAAGCGGGAATCGCCAAAGGTTCCGGCGTGCCCAACAAGGATAAGGTTGGCAAGGTGACGAAGGCCGACATCGAAGCCATTTGCAAGCAAAAGATGGAAGACCTCAACGCTCGCGACCTGGCCCACGCCGGCCGGATGATCGAAGGAACTGCCCGCAGTATGGGCATCGTGGTGGAAGGGTAGTTCGTAGTATCCCGCATCAGCGGTTTTCCAGTGATAAGATGAAGCCCGCCAAAGCGGGATGTTACCAACGGTTTTAGTCATGGCAAAACAATCCAAGCGTTATCGAGCCCTCGCTTCCCAGGCATCGGAAACTCCCGTCCCCCTGGCGACAGCCGTAGAAAAGCTCAAAAAATTCGGCACGACCAAATTCGACCAGACCGTGGAGATCCACATGCGTCTGGGGGTCGATCCCAAGCAGGCCGATCAAATCATCCGCGGTTCTGTGGTGTTGCCGAACGGCATTGGCCGGACGCAAAGGGTGGTGGTTTTTGCCAAGGGAGAAATGGCCGAAGCCGCCCGTGCCGCGGGCGCGGACGAAGTCGGTCAGGAAGAATTGGCCCAAAAGATCAAGGACGGCTGGACGGAATTTGACGTCTGCATCGCCGCCCCAGACATGATGGGCTTGGTCGGACCGCTTGGCAAGGTTCTAGGACCCCGCGGATTGATGCCTTCTCCGCGTGCCGGAACAGTAACGGCGGACGTGGGCCGCGTGGTCAAGGAGTACAAGGCTGGTAAGGTGGAATTCCGTAACGATAACGGCGGAATCGTTCATGCCGTCGTCGGAAAGATGAGTTTTGACGGCCAGAAGCTCCAAGAGAATATTGATACGTTCATTCATTTTGTCTTGGGGCTGAAGCCCAATTCCATCAAGGGGCATTATGTAAAGAGCGTTGCCCTGTGCGGCACGATGAGCCCTTCGGTTCGCGTGGCGCTGTAATAGAACAACTAATCCAAGCTTATCGCCTACCTGAGGTCTGCGCCACGCAGACGAGGTAGCTAAGCAAATAACACTTATTAGTCCGTGTGCGAAAATGAGCAAAGAACTTAAAAACATGACGGTGGAGGAATACTCCCGTCGCCTCAAGGGCGTGAGTGACGCCGTTCTGGTCAACGTCATCGGCATGGACTCGCTTTCCACCTTCAACTTCCGTAAGGAGCTTAGGGGCAAGAACCTTAACCTGCTGGTTGTTAAGGGGAGTCTTGCCAAAAGGGCCACTGAAGGGACAACGCTCGTTAGTGCTTTCGAAGGAAGCGAAGGTAGCGTCGCCGTGGTATGGGGGGGCGAGGACTTCGTCTCCTTGGCCAAGGAAGTCGTCGAAATCCAGAAAAAGCCCGAATTCGAGAAGTGCAAGTCTCGCGGCGGCGTGATGGATGGCGAGAAGCTCTCCGCCGAAAAACTGGTGGAAGTCTCCAAATGGCCGAACCGGACGCAGCAGATCGGTATCCTGATGGGGCAGATCCTCGCTCCGGGGGCCAATCTTTTGTCGCAACTCAAGGCACCAGGCGGACTTCTGCTCAGTCAGATCAAGAAGAAATCGGAAGGGGAAGAAGAAGTCCCCGCTGCCGGCTGAGTGTGTCGGAATGCATGGGCTTGCTTGCCAAAGGCAAATTCATCCTGTGCTAGCAGCTTTGGGCACTGCCGTTCTCGCCAGTGCCTTTCAGAATTTTGTCCGTTTACCAAAGAATTTTGTGCCCTCATCCCGTGACGGGGGCTTTTGCATTTACTCCCAATACCTTACTTTATGTTGTTTGGGCCAAATCGGTCCCGCGGGTGCAAAGCCCGGGCCGTCCGATTATTGGACCCAAAGCACGAGCTACGCGAGAAAGGATCCCTAAGCCATGTCGGATGTTGCAGTTGCTCCGGAACTGAAGGAGCTGGGCGATAAAATCGCCGGCCTGACCCTGAAGCAGGCCAAAGAACTCTCGGATTACATCAAAGAAGCCTACGGCATCGAGCCCGCCAGCGGTGGCGCGGTGATGATGGCTGGACCGGCGGCTGGCGCTCCCGCTGCCGCAGTCGAGCAGACCGAGTTTGATGTCGTTCTGGCGAATGTCGGCGATAAGAAGCTGGACGTCGTCAAGGTGGTGAAGAACATCACCGGTGCCTCCCTGATGGATGCCAAGAAGTTGGTCGAAAGCCCCAAGCCGACGATCAAAGAAAAGGTTTCCAAGGAAGATGCCGCCAAGGTTAAGGCGGAGTTGGAAGCTGTCGGTGCGACCGTCGAGCTGAAGTAATTCAGCTCTTTCGTTCACTTCGCGTTGCAGTTCGTTCAGTCACCAGGTTGCCCTTGCCGTGGCCTAGCGGCGGGGTCCAAGCAGGTACGCTGTTGTTCACCCCGTTCCGATCCAGCGGTTTTTTCCATCTGGACTGGCCCGGGGTGCGATTGCGCGCACGTCATCCCATGGTTTGCGCGCCTGGCTCGTCAGTTTTCCTGTAGTTCATTTCCCTCCCAAGCGGTCACGGAAGACAAAAGGCATTTTTCTTCCCCGGAGCAGTTTCCCTATGGCCATTCCCGCAGAGCGGCGTCTCACCCCGGCAGAAGTTCGTCGTTTCGGCAGCGGCCGCGAAGCCCAGATCATTCCCGACCTGACGATCATCCAGACGGATAGCTACAAGGCTTTCCTCCAGGATGAAGTTCCGCAAGAAAAGCGGAAGGATCAGGGTCTGGAAGGCGTGCTGCGCGAGATATTTCCCGTCGAAAGCTATGATAAGACCATCAAGCTTGAATATCTGCGTTACGACCTGGGAAAGCCGCGTTATACCCCCGATGAATGCCGCCAATTGCGGCTGACCTATGGGCGTCCGTTTCGCATCTGGCTCCGGCTTAATAAAGAGCAGCCCATCGAGGAAGAGGTTTATCTCGGCGACATTCCGGTAATGCTGGGAGGTGGCGAGTTTATCATCAACGGTGCCGAGCGGGTCGTCGTGAGCCAGCTGCACCGCAGTCCTGGCGTGGATTTCGTGATGGAAGAAGAAGGGACTACGGACCGCAAGCTCCCCTCCTGCCGCATTATTCCCGAGCGGGGAAGTTGGATCGAAGTCAACGTCACGAAGCGTGAAACGCTAAGCGTTCGCATTGATCAAAGCGGCAAGTTCTCCGCCATGACACTGCTGCGGGCGATGAGCCCGAAGTTTGGCTCCGATGCCGACTTGATTCGCGCTTTTTACAAGCCGACCATTGAGAAAATCTCGGATGGGCGCAGCGTCGTTAAGATTGAAGGCAAAATCTCGGTGGACGACGTCGTTTATCCCACCGGTAGCGACCGGGCGGGAGAAATCATTGTCGAAGCCGGCCACAAAATCAGCAAGAATGCCGCTGAAACCATCTGCACCGCCGGCGTTTCCAAGGTTGAGGTGATTCCCTCTCCCAAGGCTCCCTTGGTTTTCAACAGCCTGGCCGAAGATACCACCAGCAGCCACGAGGAAGCCCTGCTCCGCATTTACCAGCGGCTGCGACCCGGCAATCCGCCGCAATTGGAAAAGGCCCGTACGCTGTTCGCGGAAAAGTTCTTCGATGTCAATCGTTATCGCCTCGGCCGTGTCGGCCGCTTCCGGATGAACCGCAAGCTCAAATTGGAAACGCCTGAAAAGGAAATGACGCTCCGTCCCGAGGATCTCATTGCCTCGATTGCCTACGTCATTGAATTGATGGAGCATGGCGAAAACGCCGAAGTGGACGACATCGACCATCTTGGTAATCGCCGGCTGCGTACCATCGACGAATTAGCCAGTGATGAGCTCCGCAAGGGCTTTCTCAAGCTCCGCCGCACCGTTCAAGAGCGGATGAGCCTCAAGGATCTGGAGGACATGACTCCCCGCAGCCTGGTCAATCCCAAAAGCATCTCGGCAGCCATCGAGTACTTCTTCGGCCGTGGCGAGCTGTCTCAGGTTGTCGATCAGACCAATCCGCTGTCGCAGCTCACGCATGAGCGGCGGTTGTCGGCACTCGGCCCGGGCGGTCTCAATCGCAAGCGTGCGGGCTTTGAAGTCCGCGACGTGCACATTTCCCATTACGGCCGCATCTGCCCGATTGAAACACCTGAAGGTACCAACATCGGCCTCATCTCCAGTCTGGCGATTTATGCCGGCGTGGACGAGTACGGTTTTCTGGTCGCTCCTTACCGCAAGGTTCACAAGGGGAAGCTGACGGATGAAATCGTCTGGCTGCGGGCGGATGAAGAGACGGATGCTTACGTCGCACCAGCTGATACTGCCGTCGAAGGTGGCAAGCTTGTTCCCGGCCCGGCGCTCATTGCTCGCCACCGCAGCGACTTTGAAATCGTCGCGCCAGAACAGGTGCAGTACATCGACGTCGCACCGAGTCAGATGGTGGGCGTTTCCGCCGGGCTCATTCCTTTCCTGGAGCATGACGACGCCAACCGCGCCCTGATGGGAAGCAACATGCAGCGGCAAGCAGTGCCGCTGCTCGTCGCCGAGCCCCCGATTGTCGCCACCGGCATGGAGCGGGACGTGGCCCGCAACAGCAGCATGGTGGTCAAAGCCAGGCGGGCGGGGAAGGTCAACTACTGCGATTCGACGCGGATTGAAGTTGGCGGCGACGTCTATCACATGCAGAAGTTCCAGGGCCTCAACGAGCGAACCTGCCTCAACCAAAAGCCGATTGTTCGCGTTGGCGACAAGGTGGAAAAAGGTCAGATTCTGGCCGACGGAGCCGCGACCCAGAACGGCGAGTTGGCCCTGGGGCGCAATGTGCTTGTCGGTTTTATGTCGTTCGACGGGTACAACTACGAAGACGCCATCATCATCAGCCAAGAGTTGGTGCAGAACGATACTTACACCTCGATTCATATCGAGGAGTTCGACGTCGAAATCCGCGAAACCAAACTGGGGCGAGAAGAGTTCACGCGAGACATTCCAAACGTCAGTGAAAAGGCCCTACGCAACCTGGATGAGACCGGCATCGTCCGAATCGGTACCTTCGTCAAGCCGGGAGATATCCTGGTGGGCAAAGTTTCGCCGAAATCGAAGACGGAGTTGACGCCGGAAGAGAAGCTTCTGCACGCCATTTTCGGCAGGGCGGGTGAAGACGTGAAGAACGATTCCTTGGAGGTGCCTTCCGGCATCGAAGGGATTGTCATCGACACGCAGAAATTCAGCCGGCGCATGAGCCTGACGGAAGACGAACGCAAGAAGTTCGAAAAGGAACTCAAGGAAGCGGAAACCGAAGGAAATAAAGAAATCGCCAAGTCCTTCGGCGCGATGGTCGAGGAGTTGGAGGGGGTCATCGGTAAGGCGTTGACCGACGAAGACGGTACTCCTTTGGCCAAGGACCAGGATCCGCGGTTTGTCGCCGAGCGGGCCGTGAATTTCCAGCTCAAGCGGTATACGGAAAAGCTCCGTAGCGAGGACAAGATCGCGGAAGCGGAAAAGCTCTTCAAGCAGCACTGGGTGGTTGTCGAGCAGACCATTGATGACCGGGATCGCAAGCTCAACAGCATGAAGCGCGGGGACGAACTCCGCAGCGGCGTGCTGCAGATGGTGAAGGTCTACATTGCCACCAAGCGGGTGATTTCCGTGGGTGACAAGATGGCCGGCCGTCACGGTAACAAGGGTGTGATCGCCAAGATTCTGCCGGTCGAGGACATGCCCTTCCTGCCGGATGGGACTTCCATCCAGATCATGCTCAATCCGCTGGGCGTGCCCAGCCGTATGAACGTCGGCCAGATTCTGGAAACCCACTTGGGCTGGGCCGGTGCCACGCTCGGATTCCAGGCGATTACACCGGTGTTCGACGGGGCATCCGAGAAGGAAATCAACGATTTGCTTGCGGACGCTGGGCGTCCCGCCCACGGCAAGCAGCGACTGTTCGATGGCCGTACCGGCGAACCGCTGCAGCAGGAAACCACGGTCGGATACATCTACATGCTCAAGCTGCACCACCTGGTCGACGACAAGGTGCACGCCCGTAGCACAGGTCCCTATTCCCTCATCACGCAGCAGCCGCTGGGCGGCAAGGCCCGCTTTGGCGGTCAAAGGTTCGGGGAAATGGAAGTTTGGGCTCTGGAAGCGTACGGAGCCGCTTACATCCTGCAGGAACTCCTTACCGTCAAGAGCGACGATGTGGAGGGCCGCACGAAGATTTACGAATCGATGGTCAAGGGAGAGAACACCCTGGAAGCCGGCACCCCCGCCAGCTTCGAGGTGCTTACCAACGAAATCCGCGGCTTAGCGCTGAATATGCAGCTTGAGAAGCGGAGAGTTTAGGCAAAAGAATGGGACTTATGAGGCCTCTAGGTCCCATAAAACCCACGTGACAAAACACAGATACCAGAACAAGCCGGAATCCAGACACGGCACCCATAACAGGAGCACGAGCAGATGACTATCGGCGACAGCTCGTACGATCGCATTAATGATTACGCCTCGGTCAAGATTAGCCTGGCCAGGCCCCACGACATCCGTAGCTGGTCCTTCGGCGAAGTAAAAAAGCCGGAGACGATCAACTACCGCACGTACCGGCCGGAAAAAGACGGCCTGTTCTGCGAGCGGATTTTTGGCCCTGAAAAGGACTG
>CAYUJE010000248.1:0-9986 GCA_964444865.1 uncultured Pirellulaceae bacterium
TCAGGTCGCAACTTCGCTGCCAGCGCGGTTTGCATGGGTGTGAAGCGATGGTATCTCCACCAGCGTCACCCCCGGCTGCCGTTGGAGTTGGCGGCGGGCGGCGGGGTCGCGAGGGAGGAGGAAGAGCCGAAAGGGACGGCGGAGAGAGTGGCGGAGACCTGTGGTGAACGAGAGCTTCGTCCGCTCCTCCGGCAGGAGCAACTGAAACAGAGCCGAGACAAGGGGACGTGGAGGGAGAGTCGTGGCCAGGCCCATGGAGGTGCTTTCAAAGAGGGTGGCCGCCAGATTCGTCAGCCTCTCCGGCGAAATCTGTTCAAGAACCTTTTCCAAACAATCCCAGTCCGCTTCCCCCGCGCGGCCCACCAAGGGAACGGAGCGAAGCCCCCGCGGCAGTTCGTCGTAAACGAGCACGCGGCCCGCGGCTTCCAGGGTGCGCAGAATGAGGAGCGGATGGTTATCGAATCTCGCCAGGGCTTCGTGCGAGAGAACGAACATTTGCGTATAGATTCTTTCGCCAGCTCGGCCCGAGTATTCCGGCCCGGCTGAACTCGTCAAGGAAAGGCAGAAGTTCTCCGGACCCAAGGGATGAAAGTTGATGCTTGGCTCGCCCGCAGCTTCGTCCAGCAACGAATCGTGCGCCGGCCCCCAGGAAGCCAGTTCTTGGGCCAATTCTTCGCTAATCTCCGGGCTCCTCGCCGCCAATTGATAGCCGGCAAATTGTTCGCCGCGGAGGGAAGTGAAGATGGCTTGAGGAATACGCATAAAGTAGGGGACCGGCTTCCAGAGTTCCCTGGCGTTTGAATTCGACTCTTTGGGCCAACAGGAAAAGCTTGCTGGGCAGGCGAGAAGCCTGCCCCACGGGGCTATGTCACCAGTTCTTCCACCAGCCACCGGAAGGGCTCCACGATTCCCCGCGGCTCAATCCGGAGGGGGACGTGAACCCGGCCGAAAAATTCGCTGCGGTAGGCGCAGGCTCCCGCCACACCGACTCCAAAAAATCGATGCCGGGGGAGACGTTCGCGGCATTGTTGAAACAAACCCGGCGCGTGCTGGCGGGCGAATGCCTGGGGATCATCGAAACAGGTGGTGCATTCGTCGGCTTTGGTGAAGACCACCGAGACGGGCCGGTTTCCCCAGGATTGCTTGTTTTCACACTTCAGCTCGCAGAGATAGCTGATAAGCTTCATGGTTTGAAAGTCTTCTTCGGTTTCGCCGCGCCCGAGCCGTTCGGCGTCGACCATGACGAGCACCCCCGAGCACTTGGCCAGGAACGACCTCACGACGGGATAGGTATGCGGATGCTCCACCTCCTCCATCAGCGCTTCACCAGCCAGGTCGGGCAGAATGAGTTCCACGGGGCGCTGCTTGCGGCGGAGAATCTGGCAATGAACCCAATTCCAACGATCGGGCTCGCTGGGAGTCTTGGCAGGAAATTCGCACCGCGAAAGGGAAGACATGGTGGTCTGTTGCAGGCCGATGGAAAACGCCCCTCGTGGCAGCATTTGCATCGGCTCCGTCTGCCTCGAAAGCATGTCGGTAAGCATTCCCAGGTAGACCGTTTTGCCCGCGCCTGAAGGGCCGATGGCGGCAATCATCTTGGGATGGATTTTTTGCGACGAGGCCTGGTGAGCCAATGCCATGGGTGCCTGGCAATGGCGGCAGCGGTCGGCGTCAAAATTATTACCGCCGGCGCAGATGTAGCACGGCGCGGACTCCGCATACTGCGCGAGGCGGTAGGAATCGAGCAGGACAACGCCATTGGCTCTCATGACAGCACCTCTTGGGCATACTCACCTTCGTAGCCGTCTTCGTGGAACCCAGGTTCGTGAATTTCGTCTTCCTCGTTTAAATCCAACCCATCCTCCAGCCGCTCCGCGATGTCTTGAGAGCTGGCGATATCGCCAAAGCCAACGGCACAGCGGAAGCCAATATTGTGCTTGCGGGCGAGCGGGGTGTCTCCAGACTGGAACTGGCTCTGGGCCTGGGCTTCGCAGTAGGTATCAAAGGCTCCACCGCGGAGACTCTTGAGGGCGACGTCGGATTCGAGCCTGGTCGTGGTAGGTTCCCAAGCTCCAAAACTCGTGCTGGTCCACTCCCAGACGTTCCCCACCAATTGACGAATGCCGCCGACGCTGGCCCCTTCACCGTTTGCGGTGACGGGGACGGTATCGCCGGGACCGCTTCCCCACAGGTTGGCAAGGCTGCGGTCCATGGCATCTCCCCAGGGGAATTTCCGCTGCAAGAGTCGAGAGCCTTCAGAAGCGACTGGCCAGACGGCGGCTTTAACCCATTCGGGGTCGCTGGCCAGGCGCTTGCCGGCCCAGCGGGCATAGGCCGTTGCCTCGAACCAAGAGATTCCTACCACGGGATGGTCCTCTTTGCCGGTTGGATATCGGCCGTTTTCCCACAGCCGCGGACCCGATTGGCCGGTGCGGTCGGTGAACTGCAGCATGGCGGGCCAGATCTCTTCATCCCACAGCGGAAGCTGCTCGTAGCCGCCGGCTTCGACGAATTTTTGATACTCGCGATTGGTCACGGGGAAACGGTCGAGGTAATATCCTTCCACCTCGATTTTTTTCTCCACCTTATGACGGTCTTCTTGAGCCACCTCGTCATGGCGACAAGACCGCATGACGACTGCTCCCTCGGGGACGACGGCCATGGCGGCATCCAGGGCCTCGTGGGCCGAGCAGAGCTGGGAGGGAGTGAGGTTTTCCGCGATTTGTGGGCGGAGCAGAAGCGCGTAGCGCCCCTGGGCTAACATTTGATCGACCAGGTTTCCTTCATTGGAATTGGTTGAACCTAGGGAGTCTGCGGGCGGCAGCTGCTCGAGCTTCGATTGAGCGGACGGATTGGTGCGGGGCGCAGGCTGATGGGCGGCCTCTTTTTCACGAGGTGGGGGAGCTGCCAATGCGGTCAGACAAAGGAGAGCTGCCAAACCGCCCGCCATGATCACGCCGTGCTGCTGCGAGTATCCAGTTGCAATGCATGCCAGCGATCCCCCCGCCAGCAGCAGCATCAGAAAGATTCGATAGATACTAGGCATCAGGCCACCTTCGCATCATTTTTTTCTTCGCCGCTGCGCGATGTCCTTTTGCAGCTTGGCGAATTGGGCCATAACGGAATTGACAACGGGATCTAAATGTTTGGAGCAGGTGTCGTCCAGGATCAGTTCGAGGGACGGCTCCTTTTCGACTTGCGGCTGAGGAAGCGGCAACGGAAGCGGAACCAGCGGAGGGGAGGGCGCTGGCCCGCGTTCGGTAATCAGCCTGGTTTGTTCGGCCAGGAGGACCCGCAATTCCTGCAGTTCCTCCGAGACGCTGGCACGCTGGGAGGCAAGCTCTCGTTTTTGCAAGGCCACCGTTTCTTGCAATGCCGCACTGCGAGCGCGAACAATTTCCAGTTCTGCCTCCAGTTCCAGCCGCTCGGCTTTCAGGGAATCCAGCTCCGCAATTTCCGGCTGGACCTGACGCAAGACTTGAATTTGGCCTTGGAGGTCGGCAAATTGGTGGGTGAAGCGATCAATCAGAGCTGCGAACTTTTCTTGGGAATGGGCTCGTGCCTCGTCGGAATGTAATTGCAGTGCAGCCGCTTCCAGGCGTTCCTGTTGGACGGCTCGCTCCACTTCCAAATCGGTCACTTGTTGTCGCAGCGCCGCGCTTTCGTAGTCCTCGGCGGGTGGCGATTCTGCTCGCAAGGTAAGTTCGGCCCGCAACTCGCGCAGTTCGGCCAGGGCCAGGGCGAGTTGCGATTCGTGCTGTTCCAAGAGGCTCTGTTTCAACGATTCCACTTCCATAGCCGCGGAGGGGCCGGGCTGGGATGCCGCAATCTGCTGCTGGATCTGCGCGAGCTGTTTTGCAAATCGCTCAGCTTGGGTGTCTTGAAGTTCCGTCAAGGCCCTGGTGATCTGGGCATGGTGTTGATCGAGTAGGGTTTGCTTGAGTTCGGTCAGGTCCAGCGCGGCGGAGGGACCGGGTTGCGAAGTTTGCAACTGTTTCTGCAGTTCGGAGAGTTGACCAGCAAACTGACTGGAAAGGGTCTGCAGCAAATCCTCCGTGGCGAACTGCAGAGCCGTTGGATCGGCGGCGGGAACGTTTTTTGCCGCTGCCTCCAAGCGTTCACGCAGCACGGCTCGTTCGACTTGCAGGTCGGCAAGCTGATGTCGCAGACCTTCGAGTTCCGGGCGGAGATCGGGGCCCGGAACAGGCTCAGGTTGATTGGCCAGTTCCGCACGCAGTTCTCGCAATTCGGCGAGCGCCTCGGAAAGCTGAGTCTCTTGCTGTTCCAGTTGATGGGAAAGGCGGGCCGATTCCTTGCGTTGTTCCGCCAGTTGCCGGCCGCGTTCCGCCAGCCGGCGGCGTCCTTCCTCCAATTCGTCGGCTCTTGCTTCCAACTCGGCGCTAGAGCGATCCAGATCGGCAAAGAGTTCCTGCACCAACTGCTCGAGCGACGAACATTCGTCACGAACCGCACTCGCAGCGTTTTGCAACGGCAGCCAGGCGGTCATCGGCAGGGTGGAGTGGAATTTGGCGGACACGTTAACTTGGGTGCAAAACGTGGGTGTGGGAATCCGGATCGATGGGCCCATCCCCATGGGATTGGGTATTCGCAAAATGGCATCCGCCGGTATGCCGACAACTGCCACCGGAACTCTAGGTCATGGATGCCATTGCCGCAAATGACGATAGGATGGGTCGAGAATGGGAATGTCTGAAGTTGTGCCCTTGCCGACTCTGCCGATTGTGCCATCCTGGAGCGATGCCAAAGAAGAAGAAAAATCGCTCCAAACCTTCGGCTCGGGCACCAGAAAGGGTTCCGCAGCCGACCGACGCCGAATCTCGCCAGTCCGTCGCGGTGACGGTCGCCTGGATGCTCTCGCTGCTAGTGACTCTGGCAGCCGAACTCATTGCCGTTCCCGCTACCATCTTGGTTAAGGTCAATCCTCAACCTGCGGTAAAGGGCATATCGACGGCAAACGTCGCAGACCTGTTTTTGTTCCTGGCACTGGTCACTGGCCTGATTACGGTTGCAATGGTGCCGCTCGTCAATCGCGTGCGGGATATTCCGCCGCCAAGATCTGTCACCGTTTCCGCCTTAGTCGCTGGCGCCATTCCGCCCATCACGATCATGCTGCGCTGGCTGTTTTGACACGTCATGCGGAAAGCAAAAGGAGAACCATGAAAGTCGTCATTCCCGGCGGGAGTGGGCAAGTGGGGCAACTATTGGCGAGAGTTTTTGTCGCGGACGGTCATGAAGTTGTCATACTCAGCCGAAAGGTGCATCCGACACCATGGCGGATAGTGCGGTGGGATGGCGAATCGCCCGGGGGCTGGTCGAAAGAAATTGAGGGTGCCGATGTCGTCATCAACCTGGCGGGGCGGAGCGTCAATTGCCGGTATCATGCGGCAAATCGCAAGGCCATTCTGGATTCGCGGGTGAACTCGACTCGAGTCCTGGGCGCAGCCATCGCGAAGGCAAATCAGCCACCGCGAGTCTGGCTGCAGGCGAGCACGGCGACTATCTATGGCGACCGGTATGACGCGGCGAATGACGAGCTAACGGGAATCATCGGTGGCGAAGAGACAAATGTCCCCGATACTTGGAAGTTCTCGATTGACGTGGCGAAGGCTTGGGAACAAGCAACCGAAGCGGCGGATACTCCACAGACTCGCAAAGTGCTGCTTCGCTCCGCCATGACCATGAGCCCAGATGCAGGGGGCATTTTCGACACTTTGCTCGGGCTCGTCCGCCGCGGTCTTGGTGGAACCTGCGGGACGGGACGACAGTATGTCTCCTGGATTCACGAACGGGACTTCGTCCGCGCCGTGTACTGGCTCATCGAGCAGAAGATGTCTGGCCCGGTTAATCTCACTGCCCCGAATCCGCTGCCGAACGGGGAGTTCATGCGGGCGCTCCGCCGGGCCTGGGGAACTAAGATTGGCCTGCCGGCCACCAAGTGGATGCTGGAAATCGGCGCACTCTTCCTACGAACCGAGACCGAACTCATCCTCAAGAGCCGCCGCGTCATTCCCACAAGACTTTTAGAAGCCGGATTCAAATTCGAGTTTCCCGACTGGCCCAGGGCGGCAGCGGAACTGTGCGAGAGATGGAAAGAAATGCGGCGAAGTGCGGCGAGAACTCATAATGGGAACGTCACCCCAGAACTACCTTCAGCCAGTCGCGAGTAGCTGAAGCACTGGGAAAAATGGGCGTGCCGTGCTCGTTCGTTGCCCCGCCGCGCTCTACAATAGGGGGCAATACCAGCCTCTTTTTTTCCCGCCGTGAACCACCGCGTCCCCTGCGGATGTTTTCCCTTTTCTTTTCAATTCAAACATGCTCCTCTTTGATGCCCATCTAGATCTCTCGATGAATGCCCTGGAGTGGAACCGCGATTTGACGCGGCCGCTGGAGGAGGTCCGCCGCCGCGAGAAGGGGAAGACGGATAAAGTGGACCGGGGTGTGGGGGTCTGCACGCTGCCGGAGATGCGACGGGGGGAAATCGGCCTCTGCATCGCCACGCAAATCGGCCGCTATGTTTCCGAAGGGAGCCTGCTCCCCGGCTGGCATTCGCCGGAAATCGCCTGGGCCCAGACGCAGGGGCAACTCGCGTGGTACAAGGCGATGGAAGATGCCGGTGAGATGCGGCAAATCTTCACCAAAACCGATCTGCAAAAGCACGTCAAGCTCTGGCAAAACAATCCGCCGCCGAATGCACCCATCGGGTTCATCTTATCGTTGGAAGGGGCCGACTCAATTGTCAACTTGGGCTATCTCGATATGGCTTTCGCCCGTGGCCTCCGCGCGATTGAGCCGGCGCATTATGGACCTGGTAGGTATAGTCCAGGGACGGGAATGGAAGGCGGTTTGACGCCGGCAGGACGAGAACTGGTAAAGGAAATGTCCCGCATTGGCATTGCCCTCGATGTGACGCACCTTACCGACGATGCCTTTTGGGAATCGCTCGACATTTACTCCGGCCCCGTCTGGGCTAGCCACAACAACTGCCGGGCTCTGGTCCCCCACCAGCGGCAGTTCAGCGACGAACAATTGCGGGAACTGATCCGCCGCGATGCCGTCGTCGGCGCTGCCTTCGATGCCTGGATGATGGTCCCTGGCTGGATTCGTGGGAAGACGACCCCACAGGATACCGGCGTCATGATTTCCCACGCGGCTGACCATATCGACCACATTTGCCAACTCGCCGGAAGCGCCCGGCACTGCGGCATCGGCAGCGACCTGGACGGCGGCTACGGCACCGAGCAAACGCCGGGAGACCTCGATTCCATTGCCGATTTGCAATCTCTCGCCGGCATTCTCGGCCGTCGCGGCTACAGCGAAGCGGATGTCGCTGGTATCATGCATGGGAACTGGATTCGCAAGTTGACGGAAGCACTGCCGGAGTGAGAGTGGGGGCTGGGGACTAGGGGCTGGTAAATCACACCAGTTTTCACCTTCATACCACAGCTCCAACTATCAACCTCTTCCCCAGCCCCAAGTCCCTAGCCCCCAGCCCCCTCCCATGAAGCTCGCCAAATACATGCTCCCCACCGGCCAGACTGGCGTGGGGCGGATTGAAGATGACAATTTGCTTCCCCTGGATCTCTCCAAGGGGCAGTACCGCAGCCTGTTTGAAATCTTGGAGTCCGACAATGCCTATGAGACGGCTGATTTTCTGACGCAGGTCGGCGTCACGATCCCGCTCAATCACGTCAACCTGCTCCCTCCCATTGATCAGCAGGAAGTCTGGGCCGCCGGCGTCACTTACAAGCGCAGCCGCACGGCCCGCATGGAAGAGTCGGAGACGGCTGCTTCGTGCTATGACCGTGTTTATGTCTCACCGCGGCCGGAGTTGTTTTACAAAGCCTCGCCTCATCGGGTTTCGGGGCACGGTGAGCCGCTCCGCATCCGCAAGGACAGCGAGTGGAACGTCCCTGAGCCGGAAATGACGCTCGTGCTCAATTCCAAGCTGCAACTCGTCGGCTTCACCATCGGTAACGACATGAGCAGCCGCGATATTGAAGGGGACAACCCGCTCTATCTGCCGCAAGCGAAGTGCTACAACCAGTGCTGCGGCCTGGGGCCGTGGATCACGCTGCCGGTCGGCATGCCCGCCCGCGAGGCGACCGAAATTCACCTCGTCATCCGCCGCGGCGGCAAGGAAGAATTCCGCGGCAAGTCCGGCATCGACCAGATGGCCCGCACTTACGAAAACCTCATCGGCTGGCTGGGGCGAGACAATTCATTCCCCAGCGGCGCGTTTCTCCTCACCGGCACCGGCATCGTCCCCGACAGCAGCTTCACCCTCCAGCCGAATGACGAAGTGGAAATCAGCATCGACGGAATTGGTTCGCTGGTGAACCCGATTGTGCAGGGATAGCAATCGGCGCAGATTCCGGTTTCGGTTGGCTTCCATCTGCATTCATGTTGTTACAGTTGACCGCTACCGCTTTGGCTATCGTCCTTGGGGCGTTCCTCATGGTGGCGATTGTTCACCCGGGAATTAATATTCTCCGCGCCCTCGTTGGTCGAGATCGTTGTTTCGGATCTGATGCGTTAAACGGTTGCTCAACCTGGGGAAATGGAACGTTATTGTGCGGCGCGTTGGTATTCATCGTGTGGAATCGAGTTGGGTTTTGGTCATTGGCCCTAGTGCCATCGGTGCCGCTATCGGCATGCGCGATTTGGACTCTCTATTTCTGGTTTAAAGCCGCACGAGTGCGAAAACGTGAGTTTGAAGTCAAACATGGGACTCTCAAACATCGGAAAGATGACGCGATCCTGTTGCCGGAGTATGCGATCCGCACTGGATCCCTTGACCAGACTGGGCCGGGGAGTGGCTACAGCGTTGCCATAATTGAACTCGGACGCGGGAGCACTGTGCTCGCCACCAACATTTATATTGACGAGGTTCTGGCGGACGGGGACATGCTTCGGGTTTTGGAAATCGCGGGACCCCAGGGCTGCCGATCTCTCGATGTTCAATTCGTCAAAGCAACTGGACCAAAGGAATGGCAATGTGTGCGACTAAACTCGAACTGGACTCCCATCCTGTGCGGTTCGTTGGAGGAATTATCTGAAACTGATCGAGCCTGGTGGCGGCAATGGTGCCAACCCAAATTTGGTCTTTTGGGAAGACAGGTTGTTTCTGGACAAGTGATTGCCGAGCATCTGAGTCGACTAATCACGGCTTACCCATTCATTAACGAACCTCACAAGGAAGACGAGCCCAACCATGATAAGATGCCAGTGCTGAATATGATGTTTGGGACCGTAAGGACGCGGGACAATATTCGGGCATTGCTCGCATTAATAGCGAGGCATACTGAAGTCGAAATAGTTACCAGTTCCGCTCAACAACAGTCGGTAGCAAATGCCAAAGCCAAGGGGCAATGGATTGGTCATCGCTTCGAGGAAAATGGAATCGAAGTTGAAAAGATCAGCGAAGAATAACGCACGTTTTTGAATTTCCAACTACAAAACTCAACGGTCGCTATGCAACCCATACTTATTGCCGGTCAGTGGTGTTCCGCCAACGCCTCCTCCACCTTCCGCGCCGAAAATCCGGCCACCAAAGAGCCATTGCCGGAAGAGTATCCGGTTTCGACCTGGGCGGACTGCGAAGCTGCACTTGCCGCCGCTCAAGAGGCGGCAGCGGAAATGCGAACGCTTTCGGGAGAGAAGTTAGCTGCGTTTTTGGAAGCTTTCGCGACGAAGATCGAAGCTCGCAAGGACGATCTTGTAACGCTGGCAAATCAGGAGACAGCGCTACCCGTTTCGCCCCGTCTGGCAGACGGCGAATTGCCCCGGACGACGAACCAGCTTCGGCAGGCGGCTGCGGCTGCGAAGGAGGGCTCATGGACGATGCCGACGATAGATAGCAAACAGAACATCCGCAGCATCTTGGAGCCGATTGGCCCGGTCATTGTTTTCGGCCCAAATAATTTTCCCTTTGCATTCAACAGCGCCTCCGGCGGCGATTTTGCCGC
>CAYUJE010000249.1:0-9956 GCA_964444865.1 uncultured Pirellulaceae bacterium
CACTTCGGCGACCTGCTGCCCGATGGCACTGCAGAGGCCCCCTCTATCGGCGCAGGGCAGGAGATGCTCCGGACGCGGATCAACAAGGTTCTCAAAACCTTGTCCTATCGCGAACGGGAGATCATCAAACTCCGCTACGGCCTCGGCGACGGCTATAGTTACACGCTGGAAGAAGTCGGCCACATTTTTAAGGTTACCCGCGAGCGGATTCGGCAGATCGAAGCCAAAGCCGTCCGCAAGCTGCAGCAACCCAGCCGCAGCCAGGAGCTGGTAGGCTTCTTGGATTAAACGTAGCCGCACGCGGCCTCGCGTGCAGGCTTCTTGAAGGCGTTCGGCATTTTGAGGCAGACACGCGAGGCAGCGTGTCGCCACGCAAAACACGGTTTTGAGAAAGCAGCCCGGGAGCGAAAGCCCTGGGCTGTTTTCGCTTGTAGCAGGAGCCATTCCATGAAAGTCGGTATCGTCGGCTGCGGATTTGTCGGCAGTTCTGCCGCGTATGCCCTGACACTGCAAGGTGTTCCCAATGAAATTGTACTCGTGGACCTCAACGAGAAGCTGGCCCGCGCGCAGGCGGAGGATATTCTGCACGCCACTTCCTTCTCAGCACCTGTCCGGATCTCCGCTGGCGGCTATCCCGAGTTAACCGGCGCGGAGGTCGTCGTCCTCGCCTGCGGCGTTGGGCAAAAGCCGGGAGAAACGCGGCTGCAGCTCTTACAGCGGAACGCCAAGGTGTTTGCCGATGTCATCGGAAAAGTGTTGGCTGTCGCTCCGCAAGCGATCTTGCTGGTGGCGTCTAATCCCGTGGACTTGATCACGCTGCTGGTCACGCGTCTGGCCAATCTCCCCGCTGGCCGCGTGATTGGCTCGGGGACGATTCTTGACACAGCCCGGTTCCGGGCGCTCCTCGGTGAGCACTTAAACCTGGCACCTCATTCTGTCCACGCTTATGTCCTGGGCGAACACGGAGACTCCGAAGTCCTCGTTTGGTCGAGCGCTCGGGCCGGCGGAATACCCCTGGAAGATTTCGCCCATCAAACGGGACGAGCCCTCAGCCCCGAAGCTCGACAGCGGATTGACGACGGTGTCCGCCGTGCTGCCTATCGCATCATCGAAGGTAAAGGGGCCACGTACTACGGCATCGGCGCCGGCATCAGCCGTCTCGTCCGGGCGATTCGCAATGATGAACGTGGGGTCTACACGGTTTCCGCTCCCTGCACGAATATTCCCGAATTCTCCACCGTCAGTCTTTCGCTTCCGCGCATCATTGGTGCCCAGGGAATCCTCGCCACGCTTCGCCCCAGCGTGACACCCGAAGAACAAGGTGCCATCCAGCGAAGCGCTGAAGTTCTCGCCAAAGCGGACGAGGATCTTGTGGCGTGACTCCGCAGCTTGCTTCCCCTCTCCCAAAGAAACAAGGGTTACGCCATGATAGTCGCATGCAACTAGGCAGCACCTTGATCGAAGATACTTTCGCCGAAGCCTTCGGCATGCGCTATGTCCGCCTGATTGTGACGGCTGCGGATGAATACTGGCTGGAGGCGGGGCTGCGAGAATTCACCGGGTATAGCTCGTCGGTCATCGCCTGCGATGCCGAAACGGGGGTGGAGCAGCGGCTCTCTCCAAACGAAACGCCGGATGGCCGCGTGGGGGCTGCGGTCCTGGTATTTGGCTTCTCGGCGGACGCCCTGACCAAGGCAGTGCCGAACCGGACAGGACAATGCCTGATGACCTGCCCTTCCACGGCGGTCTACAACGGACTGCCTGAGGCCGCGGCGAAGATCCCCCTCGGAAAACACATCCGCTTCTTCGGCGACGGCTATCAGAAGAGCAAGCAGGTGGCAGGCCGCCGCTACTGGCGAATCCCCGTGATGGATGGTGAGTTCCTGGTGGAAGATTCGCTCGGCGTGGAAAAAGGGGTCGCCGGCGGAAACATCATTATCCAGTCCACGACGCAGACCGCCGGCCTGGCAGCCGCCCGCCGCGGGACCGAAGCCATTGCCGAAATCCGCGGTGCCATCACCCCCTTCCCCGGCGGCGTTGCCCGGAGCGGCAGCAAAGTCGGCTCGCAGTACAAAGGGCTCGTCGCTTCCACGTCCGATCCCTTTTGCCCCACGCTCCGCGGCCGGGTGGAAAGCAAACTCCATCCCGACGCCAACTGCGCCTATGAAATCGTCATCGACGGCATCAGCGAAGAAGCGGTCGCCTCCGCCATGACCGGGGCCATTCGCGCCGCTGCTGGTGAAGGGATTGTGGCCATCACTGCCGGCAATTACGGCGGCAAGCTCGGCAAATTCCATTTCCATTTGCATCAGCTCCTTTCTTAGCAGTCCCGACATGGCCGAAGCTCCGTTTGATCTCCCTCGTGCCCAGCGATGGTTTGCGGTCGAGTGCAACAACGCCGCTTGGGACCTCCTCGACAAGGCTGAGCGCACGGCTGACGAAACGGAGCGGCTGTTGCATGTGGCCCACGCCAGCGTGCATCACTGGCTGGCGGCGGGAAATGAACTGAACCATTTGCGGGGCCTGGTCCTGCTGGCCAATGTTTACGCCAGTGCGTCGCTGCCGGAAGGGGCTCGCCTTTATGCCGACAAGGCCCTGGTTCTTTCCGCGGCCGCGGGAGAAACGCAGACTCCCTTCGACCGAGCTACCACGCTGGCCGCGGTTTCGCGGGCCTATCTGGTAGCTGGCGACCAAGTGCGGGCCAAGGAATTCTTCGCACTGGCCCAGCACGCAGCCGAGAAACTTGACGCGGACGAACGTCCGATCTTCGATCAGCTTTGCCCAAAACTCTAAAACCACCCCTTCTCCACCAAGGATCCCACGATGGCAGATTGGCCGCTGGAAAACACGAAAGCTCCCGCGTTCACGCTGACCGCTCACGACGGCAGCAAGGTGAAGCTTAGCGACATGAAAGGAAGCCCCGTCGTCCTTTACTTCTATCCCGCCGACGACACCCCCGGCTGCACGCGGGAAGCCTGCGCTTTCCGCGACCGGAGCGGAGAACTCAAAAAGCTCGGGGCCAAACTCATCGGCATTAGCCCGGACGACGTCGCCAGCCACGTCAAGTTCGTGAAGAAGTTCAACCTGAACTTCCCCCTCCTCGCCGACCCCGATCACGCCGTGGCCGAGAAATATGGTGCCTGGCGGGAGAAGAACATGTATGGGAAAAAGAAAATGGGAATCGCCCGGAGCACATTCCTGATCGACGCCGAGGGAAAAGTAGCGAAGATCTGGAAAGCCGTCAAAGTAGACGGCCACGACGAGCACGTCCTGGCCGCACTAAAAGAATTGGCAGGGAAGTAGTCGCGTGGGTCACGCTTATCTGCCGTGCACCCTGGCTGGCCCAACGGCAACTCCGTATGGGCTATGGAAACCGCCGCAAAACTTGGCAGGAAATCAACGCGTCGCTCCAATCATGACGCTTTTACGCCTGGCCGTTGCCGTCGGTCGATTGCCAACGGCTGTTTCGGGCGGCCGCGAGCTGGAAGCGAGACGAGCCATTCGCCCTCCCCTGCCCGAGTTTCAAGTCACGGCTCAGTATGCATTCGGTCTCGCGATTCATCCTGAGCCGCAACTTGCCGCGGGCTTCCTCAGCCGATTCCACAAAATCCACCCCCAGCAGGTTTTGAATCCATGCGAACATTTTAACCTCTCTCTTTTGTCTTCCAGAAGTTTGAATTTGAATTGGCCGTAAATGTTTTTATGGGCCTTACCACCTCGAACGAAACGTTCTGTCGGAATCTCAAAAACTGTTGAAAGTTGCGGTTTTTCCAGGAAAAAAATTACCCTGAACATGGTAATGGCCGCGGGTTGCACCGTGATGGAGAAATCGCTATTAATTGGGCTCATTCAAGAAAATATCGCTGGAAATAGCTAGCAATCCCCCACCGGCCGGGACAGAATCTAGAGCGGCCGGAATTTTTTGACAGACGCTGTCGTTTCTATGGATGAGTCGATTCACTCGATCACGTCGACTCTGCTTTCGCGAGCGAAGGCCGGCGAACGGAAAGCTTGGGAGCGGCTGGTCGATTTGTATGGTCCGCTCGTGTTCTTTTGGTGCCAGAAGAAAGGGCTCTCGCCGGAAAATGCAAACGATGTCAGCCAGGAAGTGTTCCTGGCAGTTTCTCGGAAGCTGGCCGATTATCAGCACGAGACCTTTCGAGGTTGGCTGCGAAAGATTACTCACCACAAGATTATTGACTTTTGGAAAAAGGAACGACGGCAACCGGTCGCGGATGGGGGAAGCAACAATCATCAAGTCATCCTGGAAATTCCTGCCCCGCCGGACGAACCGAGTCGGGATGACCAGTGGGAAGAGGAGCAGTTTTTCGGTTTGAGTTTAATGCAGGCCATTAGCAGCGAATTTTCGCCGCGAGACCTGCAGATTTTTCGCCGACTGATCCTCAATGACAGAACCGCCGCGGAAGTGGCGGAAGAGATGAAGATCTCGACCAACATCATTTACCTGGCTCGATCTCGCATCTTGCAACGCTTGCGTGAAATTGCGGGGATGAAGGACGACCCGTAGCAGCCTAAAAGCGAATAACAATGCCCAACACCGCTTCTCAGAGTGCCACCCGCTGCCCCAACAGGGATGTGTTGCTCGCGTTTTATAGCGGTGAATTGCCCCCTCCCGACATCGAAACGGTGGGCACACACTTGGCCACTTGCGAAACGTGTCTGGAGTTCCTGGACAGCCAAAATTCCGGCAAGATCATGATCTCCCTCTCCAATGTCGATTCAGCCAAGTCCTCACTGCTGGATGACACGGCTGTTCTAAGGATTCAACAAGAACCGGCATTCCAACGGATGGCGGCCCAGGTCAAGCAGTTTGAACTCTCCAATGATCGCGATACCATACCTTGGGTTAGAGACAATCAGCCTGCGACGACTCCCGCCGCCGAGAAACATCCTGAAAAAATCGGCCCCTACTTTATCGCCAAGCACCTCGGCGTTGGAGGGTTTGCAGATGTTTACAAGGCTCGTGATTCAGATGGGAGTGTGGTGGCGATCAAAGTGCCTCGAAGGGACAAGCTGAAGAGCCCCACCCAAGTCGAGGACTTCCTCCGCGAGGCCCAAACTGCCGCCGCACTGGACCATCCGCATATCGTGCCGGTTCATGATTTCGGCCGAAAAGCGGATGGCAGCTGCTATGTCGTCATGAAGTACATTGACGGGCAATCGCTGGAATCCGCGATGGCAGCCGAAAGTATGAACTGGGAGCGAATCGCGGAAATCTGCGCCCAAATTGCCGGCGCTTTGGACTACGCCCACAACTACGACTTTGCCAATAAGAAGGGGCTCATTCATCGTGATATCAAGCCGGCTAATATCCTGCTCGACAAGCAAGGCCGGGCCTACATTGCCGACTTTGGCCTGGCAATTCACGAGGAGACTCAGCAAGACCTCGAAGACGAATTCGCGGGGACTTGCGCCTACATGTCTCCGGAGCAGGTCCGCGGCGTAACCCGTCATCTCGATGCCCGTACGGACGTTTGGAGCCTGGGGGTCGTGATGTACGAACTTCTGACGCGAAAAAAGCCATTTCCCGGCAACAACAATGCTGTGCGGATGGAAAATATCCTGAATCACCCGCTTAAGAAGCCAAGGAGCATCAACGGCAAGGTGCCCCAAGAATTGGAGCGGATTTGTCTTGGGTGCCTGAACAAAGAACTCGACCAGCGGACCGTCAGCGCAGCGAAATTAGCTACGGAACTTCGGAAGTGGCTGTGGACCGTTCGTTTCAAAAGGTTTGCCTTGAAGGCCAGTGGCTGGGCAGCAGCGATTGCGGTTACAGTTTCGTTAGTATGGGCAGGGAGTTTTGCCGTGATGGAAAAGGGAGGAGGAGATGATCATCCTGGTCCGCCACGACAGGGAGAGATTTACGGTCAACCAAGCACAACCATTAAAAGACACCCTACTCGCGACGAAAGAGATTCCACAAAAGGTGCTAAGCCGAACAACTCGGCTACAGGCAAGTCGGACGTAGCAGGAGAATGGGAGTCGCTTTTCGATGTCGAGCCAAGAATCGTCTTTGGGCATCCTGGAGCAGATTTCCCGCCGAAATTTGATTTGGTGGAGAAATCATTTTCGGTCAATGCAAAGCAAAGGCGCTGGTTCGCCAGCACGAGGCAATCAAATGCGCGTCAGCTACTATTGCGCTCGCAAATGAGTGTTCCCAATTGGCTTGGTAAGGCGGGAATTGCTTGGGGCTTTCGCGACGAAAAGGGGCAATACCGTTGGCGCACGGTCGAGTTTTCCCGACTGGAGGCTATCGAGCCTTGTCGATTGAGTGTCCGAGAATTATTCTTGTCCGGAACTTCGATCATTGTTCACAACAACGAAATCGATTCCAAAATTATTGATGCTCCCACGGACAACCGGGCGACACTTGAAATTGAAATCGAAGCCCAATTGTTAAGAATCAGATTTAATAACGAATCAGCTTGGGAGCTCAAGGCTCCCCACGAAGACGTTGATGCCTGGCTTCCAGTCAACAGTTGGTCAGTCGGACTGACTGGCGACGACTGCGAAGCAGTTTTTTTCGATTTTTGTTGCCTCAAAGCCCACTAACCACGGAGTCCATGTCATGAACCAACGCGATCAAAAAGTGTTAGAAAAAATGCTCGCTCTCTTGGTAGACCAAGTTCAATTGATCGATGTCGTTAAAGGTGGAGGGGGAATGTTCTTCACTTGCAAGATCAGAGCCAAGGTAGTACTGCCGGACGAAGTGAATTGGACGGTACAAACGGTTCAAGGTGCTGTGATGAAAGGAACTTCGCAAGTATCGGACACCGTTACCCTCGCTCCCGAAATTGCGACCGTCCCAGGAAAAACGGGGTGGTATGCTTCAAACAGTAGCGTAATGATTACCGGCTGTGCCTCGGGGCAGAGCGTCAAGGGGTTTGCCCGAGCCATGCTCCAAGGAAACCTGACGGGATTGAGTGCACCCGTTGTGTTGCCGTAACAAGCACGGTGATCACCTTTCTGCTTTTGAAAAGTGAGTCAAATTGTATCATCGAATGAGTCCCTGTTGCGTTAAGTCCTGTTTTCGCAAACCGTCTGTTTTGAAAGAGGTTTGCAGCAATGCGATGCGAGATTAAGAGGTCAAAAACGATGGTGAGTATTGAGTCGCACTCCGGTCCTACTTGGGAATATGCGCCTGAATAAAGGCCCCGATGTGCTGGACCGCTTCGCGGGCTTCCGGCAGCAGCGGTTCGTGGGATTGGAAGACGTGGAACATGCCGGGCCAGACTTCGAGCTGGACCGGGATTCCGTCGGCCCGGGCCTTCTTGGCCGCCCGCACGCCGTCGTCGCGGAGCATCTCGTGTTCCCCGAGTTGGATGAGCAAGGGCGGGATGCCGTGGTAGTCGCCGAAGACGGGGGAGGCGAGCGGATTTTTGGGGTCGGTCTTGTCGCCCAAATAATGGTCCCGAAAGATGGGCATGGTCTTGGAACTGATGATGGGATCATGCACCGTCTTCAGCGACTCGCTGGCCAGCGTGAAATCCGAAGTCGGAGACAACGGAATCCCACCGGCCGGGAGTTTCAACTTGCGGTCCTTCAGTGCCAGCAACGTTGCCAGCGTCAGGTTTCCGCCGGCTGAATCGCCGGCGATGAAAGTGGCTTTGGCCGGAGCGGGGCCGGAAGGACCATGGGCATCCATCCATTCGTGAGCAGCCACGCAATCGTCCAGCCCGGCTGGAAACGGATGCTCGGGGGCCAGGCGATAATCGGGCAACAGAACGGCACACTTGGCGGCTGCCGAGATGTGGGCCGCGAGGGGGAGGTAACGCCCTCCCGATCCCGAAACAAATCCGCCGCCGTGGATATACAGCAGCCGAATCTCGGGATCAGCTCCTGGAGCCAGGACCCATTCACAAGGAATCTCTCCAACCTTAACCGGGATGAGCTTGACGTCCTTGATGGTGGGCGGAACACGCGTTCCCATCCCGGCCCTGAGCCCCTTCATATCGAAGCTGTTGGTACCGAAGGGAGTGTTCTTCAGCAGCTTTTGCAGATACGCGGCCCCTTCGGGCGAAACTTTCCGCGGCTGGTCCCCCTTCTCGGCAGCCGGAATATCCCCGCTGTCCACGCCGGGAATGACGCTGGCATTCCGAGGAGCGGCCTGCGGCGGCGATTGCTTTTCTTCAATCGCGTAAGCATTTACGGTCGCCACGAAGGCCAAAACAATTGCCCAATAACGACGGTTCATAACGAGCCTCCTTTGTAGGTTGCATCGTGCGCAATGCACGCGTAATTTGTTATTGATCATCGATTTGAAGATTGTACCGGATACAACGCTGCTTTCCTGACCCCGCCGCCGCTAGGCACCGCGGGGAGAATCGAGGACGGCAAGGGATCGGTTAGATACATGTTTTGGGACCTTCTGTTTCGCTTTCTGGGCCTATTCGCAACTCGTGGCGACGCAAGGCTTTAAGTGGACTTGTCTTGATACATTTTGGTCAAAATATCGCTTTTGTGATTCATAACTGCGTAAGTGTAAGTGCGTAACTATTGTAGTTCATTGACTTTACGTCACCGACCGGCCCTATTTCCCTCGCGGTGGATCACCAACTTATAACCTCTTTTTCGATTCCCTTACTAGCCTGCCCCTCGTTCCAAGTCCTTGCCAGTCCAAGGTTTGCAACTCCTGTCGGGCGGATTCACCGAAAAACTCTATAACTGGCGATAAGCCCTCCGCGCCAGGCCGACACTAGCCCGACGCGCAAGCGAGGGAAAAGGATGTTGCCGTGGTGCCATGTCCAATTCCCTCGCTCGCGCGTCGGGCTAGTAACAATCCGCGCGCAGCAAGCCCCAGAGACTAGATGCGCGAAACGACTCATTTGTTCACTGTTTGCAAAGGAATATTTTTCGCTTGGCGCGGGACGCTAGAGTCGTGGCTTTAGCCGGAGAAAGAATGGGGGTAGGAGCGAGTGTCTTTGGGCCACTTCTGGTTCACAAACCTGCGCCGCGCCGAGGCAAGCTCCACGGGGGCGGGGAACCCACTGCCCCGCAGGGGCAACTTATTCCAGCCCAGGGTCGCTCGCTTGGAGCGCACCCTGGGTACGGTTACGCGAATCGAACAACGGGACCCTGAAAGGGTCACCCACAGAGCGTAAGATGAGGTTGGGATTCCTCGTCTCCAATTTAGAACGATGACGATCGAACGGCGGTAACCAACGAGAGTCACAAAAAATGGATGCGACTGACCGGATCGTTGAAGAGTTCGATCGTCTCGTCGCTTCGGGGCGTAGCGGAGTTGCAATCGCCCTCCGGCGGAGCGTATCGTTTATTATATCGTCGCTACCCGCTGCTTGATTGATATTGATGGGTTCGCTTCGGTCTATGAACAAGACCTCAATCCGACAGAACTCGGGGTTTTGGTTGATTGCCTGAGGCAGCTCGGAGAGAAGAAACTCGCCAACGAATTTCAACAGGGATTCAAGATGCTGGAACGCGATGGCTTTTACGAACACCTGAACTGGAACAAAGTCGCGGATTCTGTAAAGGCTGAAATCGATGTAATCGGAGAACGCATTGGCGATCAATTGTGGGACCTCGATGAAAAATTGGTGTCGTTATTAAATACTGCCGTCAACCGAAGCAACGACTAGAGACGGCATTGTCTCACGCGTGCATTTCGCTTCGCTCATGCACCCTACCGAACCCTCCCCCGTGACATGAAACTCGGCCTCATCACCGACATCCATGAGCACGTTGTCACGCTCCGGCGGGCGCTCGCGCATCTGGCTGAGCTGCGGGTCGACAAAATCGTGATGATTGGGGACGTGGTGGAAATGGGGCGGCGGCTGGAGGGGACGTGTCAGTTGCTGGCGGACGCCCAGGTGATCGGGGTTTGGGGGAACCACGACTTTGGGCTTTGCAGCGAGTTCTCTGCTCGGCGCGGGTCTCCTGACCCCGCCGAAATGGGCGACCGAAGGTCTCCCAGAGTT
>CAYUJE010000250.1:0-9955 GCA_964444865.1 uncultured Pirellulaceae bacterium
CCGAACTGCGCCATCTCGCCCGTCGCCGCGTTGACCACCTGAATCGCGCCGCTCGGACCTGCCGGACCCGGATCACCGGGCGCCCCGACCGCCCCGGAGTCGCCTTGCTGGCCGGGCTGACCATCCACGCCGGGCATGCCGTTCTCGTAGATGATCTTCATCACCGGCTGCCCGTTCGTCCGGGCATGGATCGTGATCGGCTGAGTCACCACCAACCGGCCGGACGACAGCAGATTCGCGATCTCTTCGACCGCCGACTGGACGCCGGTGTCCTTTCGCTCCTTCGTCTCGGCGTCGGAGATCCGCGTGCCGAATACGTTCGACAGCAGCACCTGCTCCGCGTTCTGGTACAAGCCCTGGTTGATGCTGACTTCGTAGCTTTCGTCGCTGTCTGGCATCAGCCCGCCCCCTCGACGTTGACTTCGTACACGATCTGCTTCTCACCGTTCGTGACGCCGACCAGCTCGACGGCGATGAACCGGTCGCCGTCCACGTCCGAGTCCCGGCCGTGATCCAACTGATGCCGGACGAAGCCGTTATCCTTCGTCGTGTCGACCTCAAGGCTGGAGTCGTCCACCGCACACGACACGCCGCGGCCGTCGCTCGACGAACGATCGAACCCCATTTCGTAGGGCTCGTCATCGCGGTTCTTGTACAGACGGATCGCCATCCGGGCCGACTCTACGGTCGGCCGGAACAGGGCCTCGACCGCGCGCTCGGACTGCATGTCGTTCACGCTCCAGCGGAACCGGCCGCTCTTCCACTTCCAGCCGATCCCGCCGATCTGGTACACGCTGGTCGTGTCCGGGATGTTCAGCCACGGCTGGTCGACGTTGATGCGAGTCCCCGCGATGGAGACGATCTTCCGCCACTGCCCCTTCCCCTTCCCCGAGACGATATGCAGCGGGGAGCCGACGATCTGGGCCGACGGCGGGAACTTGCCCTGTGCGGAGCTGTCCGAAATCGAAGTGTAGGTCCAGGAGCTGACGTTCCCTCGCAACCGGCCCGCGTTCTTCATGGGGCCGTCCAGGTTCCCGCGGTTGGCCGCGATGATCTTCCGCGCCTCGCCGCCCAGGAACACCTGCTTGCGACCGCCAAGCCGACCCAGCACGCTCGACGGCACGCCGAACGGATACTCCTCGATCCACCACGCCTGCTGGCGTCGGCTGTAGGCGAAGCAGTGCCGCGGATACCGCCCGGTCAGCGACACGAACCAGCGGATCGTGTCGGTCTCGGGATCGTTCACGCAGTGGAAGTATTTGCTCCACTGCCACTGGATGCGGTACGACGGCTTGTCGTCCTCGTCGGGCTGCCAGGCGGACTGAATCGGCTTGCTCAGATCCCGCATGTCGTTCCCGGAGAACTCGTAAGCTCCCCGGCGGTCGATCAGGTCGATGTAGTCGTCCACGATCGCCCACGACCTCTGGTTCACCAGCCCCCGCTGCGGAGCGGGAGCGACGTACCCGTCGGTCGCCGGATCGTTCTGGAACGAAAGCCGGAAGATCCGCGCCTCGGCGAACAGGTAGACCCACCGCTGGAACGCCACCACGCCGGTGATCTCTCCCGCCGTCCTGTCCTCGGGGATCTCCTGACTGTTCGCCGGATCCCACGCTTCCGGGTAAAACACCGCGCTCCACTCGAAAGAGCGGCGGTACCCGATCGGCATCCGGATCGCATAGAAGGCGTACTGCTGGGTCGTCCCGGCGTAGGTGGTGCTGAGCGTCAGCGTCTGGGCCGACTCGCTCACCGCGCTGATCTCGTACTTCGCCGTCGAGCCCTTGACCCACAGCTCGCGGCCGACCATCTCGGCAGTGAACTCCGTGTCGATCCCGGTGACGGTCGCCGATCCGCTGGTCACGACCACGGCGCCGTGGTCGTACTGCGGATCGCCGCTGGCCACCATGCGGCCGTTGAGGAACGCCATGTACGGCTTGTAGTCCGGCGGTTCGTCGTACTTCGAGACCGCGTTGTCGTTGCCCGAGGAGTCGAACAGCGGAATGCCGTTGAAGCCCAGGTCGTCGTCGTCGTTGGTCGAGTTGAAGCTGGTGCCCGACAGGTCGGTCGTCTCGACGTCGATGTAGACGGTGTTGGCGTCGCCGTCCTTCGTCCGCAGGATCTGCCGCGACGTGACGCGGGAGTCCGATGGGGCGTCGACCGAGGTGTAGTTGATGGTCGAAGCGCCCTGCTTCCAGACGCCGCCGGAGTCGTATTCGCCCACGCCGGACGAGTCATCCAGAGAGAACGAGTTCGCGTCGATGCGGGTGATCACCCAGCGTCCGTTGGCGGCGATGTTGCCGACCACTTCGGAAATGGTCACAAGCTCGCCGGTCGTCAGGCCGTGCGACGCGCAGGTCACGACGATCGGAATCGCGTTCGTGGCGTTGGTGATCACCCCGGAGTTCGACGCGATCGACAGTTCGGACGAGACCGGCGACATCGCGCCGGGGTTGCCTTGGGAGTCGACCCACCGCTGATACGCGGTGATCGTCCCCATGATGTCGCCCTCGCCGGTCGTCGCCAGGCTCACGCTGGTCGACGGCGCGGGGACGCCCGCGTCCGTGATCGAGCTGTTCAGCCCGTCCCAGCGTTGGACCGCGTCGAACCCGGTGGAGATCAGGAGATTCCCGTCAGGCGTCGCGGCGAAGTAGCGGATTTTGCCCGGCATCAGAACTGACTCCCGCGGGCGACTGCGTTGTGACCGAGAAGGGCGGCGAGGAGAGGGGTCGTCGAAGGAACCGGTTTTGGGGCACCAGCGACAAATGGCGAATAGAGCTGCCCTTTGTCGAAAGCCACCACCTCGGAAAGTGTGTCCGGACTCATCCAATTTCCCGCCTGGCCGCGTTCCGCATTGATGACGCCATCGTACCCTGCGGACCTGAGTAACCGAGTGACATCTCCACTGAGATCCGCGTCGTCAAACGGCGAAGGAGTTGCTGCCATAATGTCCGCCAGACGGCCCGAGGCCCCCCTGCCAGTCAGCATTTCTCTGTACCCATAATCAATGTCGTCAACAATCGGCTCCCAGCCGTCCCATCCATTTCTGGAAAGAAGCAAGTCAGAGATGCTTTCCTGAACATCAAGAGGCAAGGTTGCGATAAACTCCGAGGGCCTCCCAAGCGAATCTGAAACGAACGGATTCCTAATGTCTGCGTACCCGCTCAAGACCGCCCCGCCCGGAGCCGTGCCGCTTTCAACACCCGCCGCACTCAATCCCGCGTAGGCGTCGGCGTACCTCTTCTGAGGGGTCGAGTAAACACCCCTTCCGTAAAAGCCCGAGTCCGTCGTCTTCCCTGCAAAGTCTGGATCAAGGTCCAGAAAAGACCCAGCCCCATTGGGTGGCGTACCGTGATAGAGAGTAATTGGCTGACCACCTTCGCCCGCGATTTTTGTCAGCCTTGCGACTTCCTCTGGCATCGCTCCAACAGATCGCATGGCCGCATTCGCTACCCTCGCTTCCTTCGCCGCGCGGGCCGTGTTTCGAGCCGCCCCGAGCCCCAGGAAGTTGAGCGGGTCCGTGACCAGCTCCGCCCCGAACCCGGCGACATCGCCCCAGTCGAGCCCTTCCTCGTTCGAGCCCAGCAGGCCCCACGTCTCCAGCATGTCCCGCCCGCTGGCGCGACCCTCAGAGTCAAAGGGGTTGAGTCCCGAGAACGGATTTCTTCCCGACAGACTGTTGCGCACGACGGCCCCAGGCGTGTCGAGCACGTTGCCCACGACGCCAGCGCCGCTCAGGAGCATGTCGATCAAATCGCTCATATCGACGGCCCCCTTCGCTTTTCGACCGTGCCGTCTTCCAGAGCACCCACCATGTAGTCCGCTTGAGGTCGCTCATAGAACTCCAAGGCCGTGTAAGCTCCCCGGCAGTCCCCACCGGCGATCACGTCGAAGAAGTCGAGGGTGGCGTAGTTCGACCCGCTCACCTGCCACTTGTAGAGTACCACATACCGCTCGCCTTCGGCGAACTCCACCGTCCCGTAAGCCGGGCCGATCGTGCTCAAACACTCCAGCATCAACGCCACCCCGAACAGGGTGGTCTCCTGCGGCGACTGAAGCGGGATCTTCTTGTTCTTGATGACGTAGTCGCCGTCCGTGTCGTAGATCGAGATCGTCGGCGCCGCGTCCGGCACGGCGGGCGTGACCGCTCCATCCCCGGCGTCGTTGTCGCCCGAGGTCGTCGTCTGCACGCTCAGGCGGACGAACTGGCCAAGCTGGAAACGGCCGCGGTAACGCATCAGACCACCGTGAAGTGTAGGGTCTTGGCTCGGGCCGACGACGAGACGGACCACGCGATTCGGACCGCGTAAGTCCCGCCCCGCTCGAATCCGTTGTTGAGCGTAACAGCCATCCCTTGGTAGAAACCCGTATTCGAGTCGATCGGGCCGGTCATCGTGCCCGAGACCAGTGCGGTCGAGTTGTCCCCTTCGTAGACCTTGAACGTGGGCGCGGAGTCGGGCGCGCTCGGCACATTGGACGAGTTCACGACCTGGACCCAGAAATACAAAGTGGCGTTCAGCTCGACGAACATCAGTCGTCCTCGAAAGTCACGAACCGGAAACCGCCGCGCGTCTGCAACTGCCCGTCCTGCAAACAAGCCAGATTCACCTGGTCTGCCGCCTGAGAAGGGTCGCGGTCATGAGCGTCCGTGCTCAAGACCAGACCCTTGAATTCCCGCACCTGAACCCACGATCTGTTCTGATCGGCCATGAATCCTCCCGGCTCAGCTCACGTCAGACCCCGCGGAACCCCACCGCATCACCGACTCGACCCAGCCCAACGTCCCCTTCGCTCCGGCCGTCCGCATCGCGATCGCCCGGTTGTCCGCGCCCATCGCGGACAACGCTTCCTGAGCGGCAGAAGACTCCAGCAGCTTCTGGTCCGTCCTGTGTCGGAACCGGCCGAGGCACTTCTCCGCCGTCCGCAGAAACAGATTCAGCATCACCTCCAGATCAAGGTCGATCGGATCGCTGATGATGTACTTCACACCCGACAAAGTGTTTGTGAACGCCGAATCGACCGTGATTCCCGTCGAGGAATCTACCGATAGGACGATGCGTTCCTCGACCGCCGGATTAGACCCGACGGGGCTTGTCGGAGCCGAGGACGAGTTGCCGCTGAGCCGGATCACGCACCCCTTATGAACCGAGGTCCAGCTCGTGGTGGACCCCGTCAGCGTCGCGCTGCCTGTTGTGCAGCTCACCGTGCCCGTCGAATACTCCTCGGTCAGCAACGGGCGAGCGGCCCGCAGATACACCATGTCGTAGCTGCGGGCCTGGCTGGGCGCCGGAGCGAACCAGAGAGCATCCTGCCCGTGGAGCTGGCGCGACCCCATGATCGTGTAGCCGAACGGCACGCCGCTGGAAACCGCATACCGGCGGTCGCTGAGCCACACCTTCGGATCGACGTAGTCGATCACTCGGGCCAGTGCCACGTCGTAGATACACGACAGAATCTGCTTGAACCGCGGCGGCAGGACATACGCCTCCTGGTAGATCGAGTGGCTGGTACCGGACGCGATGTCCTCCCCTGGATTGTTCTCTTCCTCCAGTTGAAGGATCGTGCTGGAGACCCGCTTCGCGACCGCATACGGCACGTTCGAGATGCGGACCGTTCCATACTGCGCCCAGGTCGGCCACGTCCCGTCGGACAGCGTGAGCTGCCGCTCGTTCGCTCCTCCGGTGTGGTCATACGCGACCGTCCCCGTGGAGTAGTTCGCGACCGTCGTCACCCGTCCGTGCTGGTAGTAATAGCTCCAGCGGTGGTTGTTGACGATCTCTCGCAGAGCTTCCTGGCACGCACGACGAGAGTCCCGCCGCGCGATCGGGTCCGAAGATCCGCCCAGCCAATCCATGAGGTGATCGACGGCGTCCTTGTACGTGTACAAGGGCCGATCGAAAAGCTGGTTCGGACGAATCGGATCGTAGGCCATCAGGCGATTCCCTCATCCTGAAGCATCTTGCTGAGGGGCCGCTTGTCCCGGTATTTCGGGGGCAACCGCTTCTCGTAGGTGTCGTTCCAGAGACGCTCCCTCTCCTTCGGAGTCGGAGCCACCTCCGGGTTCGCGGCGACCACCTTCTCCACCTCGGCCGTCACCAGATCCGGGTCGAGCGGAACACGCTGCGTCGGCTCCGACATCGCGGGGGCCTTCACCTTCACGTCGCCGTCAACCGACCAGCCTCGCCGCTCGCAGACCTCCTTGATCTCCGACCGGCTGCTGACCCACGCCTCCGGGTCGCCCGCGTACCTGGCCAGCCCGGAGACATAGACCTTGCCCGCCGGGGAGCCGCCCGCAGCCCGCAGCTCCTTGGCGTAGAAGTCGCCGTGATCGGGGCGACCGACGAACTGCCGACCCATGCGGCCCGCGAAGTGCGTCGAGTCCGTGCGGATGCCCGGCGCGGAGCGTCGGGCCAGAGCCTCGGCGAACTTCGGGTCGCATCCGTTGGCGATGCACCGCTCGTAGTGCGCCCTCACAGCCGCCTCGTCACTCGGATCGTGCATCGCCATCGCGTCACTCCTCCTGATAGACCACATGCCCACCCACGGCGACCGCTCCCGACAAGTGCAGATTCAACGCCTCCCCGGCGACCGTCTTGAACCAATGCCCCGACCCCTGCGGCGGAATCGGCGCACACACCTTGTCGAGACCGCCGGACACGAAATACGTCAACCCGGTCAGATCCGTGCTGGCGCTCTGCCATTTCGCATTGACCGCGGCCGAGGCGCCGAGGACGTATCCCAGCACCTTGATCGCCTTGCCGGAAACCGCGGCCACGATCGCGTTCGCCCCGGCGGACGAACACGCGATCGCGGCTGTTTTGATGGCTGCCACGCTTCACCTCACGTAATGGCGTTGATCTGAGTCACGATCGTGTCGGCCAGGGACTTTCGGCCGATGATCTTCCGGAACCGCCGGATCGCACCGGCGCTCAGGGCGGTTCCACCCTCGAACGCCGCGATCATGTTGGTCGCCGTCGGACCGTCCGCCATGGCGATCTCCAGCACGCGCTCCGTCTTCTGGGACAGCGCCGTGGCCGACCCGGAGTCGATGATGGCGATCAGGATGTCGGCGTACTTCTTGCTGGCGAGGGCCTGTCGAAGGGCTCTTTTTTCGTTGGCTGTCATGGCCATCAAGCGGCCTCCTGTTGCTGGGGCTGCCCCTCCGCTGGCATCGGCGGCGCGGGCTGGAACGGCTGGAACAGGTAGGACGCGGCGTCAAGCTGCCGCGTCTTCGCCCAGTCGGTGATGAAAGCGTTGATCTGCGTCGGGTCTCCGGTGGTCTGGTAAACGCCCAGCAGAGGCTGGAACAGCACCTGCATCGCCTGATCCATGTTCGCCTGATCTCGCTCGACGTTCGGCTTTCGGACCGACCCCGATTCTATGCGATACTCGAACTCCCGGAAAACCCTTTCCACGTTCTGGTCGCCGCCCTCGACCGGCAGGTACACGAACTGCTGCCACATCTTCGACATGACCCCGAGCTGCGGCGGGGGCGGAGGAGGAGGCGGCATGCCCGGCATCGGAGGCGGCTCGGGCTGCGGCTGCTGGATCATTTCACCGAACGCGGGAGACACCGACTCCGGACCGCAGAACAGCCGGAGCATCTGGCCTTCCTTGCGGGCGATCATCGTCTGCCAGCTTTCGACCGTCTCCGCCATGTCGTCCGGCCGGACGCTCGTCCGCTCCTCCTTCACCTGGGCCTCCTGGGCCGACCGCATCTGCTTGCCGGACAGCCCGTAAACCAGGTCGGTGAGCCCCACCCGCTTGTCGAACAGGACCATCACCGCTTCGATGATCTTCCAAATGTCCTGATTCGCCTCGGGATGCTGGAGGAACTGGACGACTTCGTTGATGCTCTTGTTGATGTTCATCTTGAGCTTCAGGATCGTCAGGTCGCCACCGTTCTCGATGTCGTCCCGAATGTCCTCGTCAAGATGATCGGCCAGCGCCACGAACACGCGGCTGGTGATGCGGATGCGGCCCGCCAGAAAGCTCATCGCCCAGTTCAGGAACCGCAGCTCGCCGAGAGCGGGCTTCATGTGCGCCTGAGGCCACGGCGAACCGGGGATCACATGGAAGTCGAGTTCCGTGACCGGCCAGCCGCCGTCGCGGTAGAACGGAACCGGCCAACTCACCCGCTTCTGGACCTCTTCCATGACGCCGGGTTCCGTCGCGTCGGCGTCCATCAGCGCGTTCGGCAGGTTGAGCGGATAATCGACCCCCTCACAAACCTCCAGGTAGCAGTAATCGCCGAACGCCGCCAGCATGTCTTGAAGCGGCTCGACCTCGGAACCGGCGTACCGACCCGACCCCTGCGTCAGGTGGTGGCCCATCCCCGCCTTAGACCAGATCTTGTAGTACGTCACCAGGTCGTGAGAGTCGCCTTTGCGGCGGTAATACGAGCCATACTTCCCGGTGTCGACCGCCGAGGCGCGGACCGTGGACTCCGCGTTCGCGACGTGCTGAAGCTCGCCGTCCTCCAGCCCACGGTCACGCTCGACCTGCCATCGCGGCTCCTGGCAACGGATCGCGATCCACGTCGCGTCCCGCACCGTGCGGGCGTCCGGGTCGATCAGCAGGTCGTCGACCGACACCCACGACGTTCGAGGAAGGAAGACGTTCGATCCGGGCGGCTTGTACATTTCGTGAATGACGACCCCGCGGCCCTTGATCAGAGCCTCGTCGATCGCCTTCCGCGACTCGCCCTTCAAGTCGAACTCGTTCGGCGTGAAGTTCAGGATCCACTGGATCAGCTCCGCCACCGCCTCGTCGCGGGCCTGGTTGCCCTGCAACTCCTGCTGGTAGGTCATCATGATCTGCTGCTGCATCTGCTGCAAAAGCATCTGCTGCTGCATTGGATCCATCTGCGGAGGCTGCATCTGAGCGATCGCGCCGAAGTCCGGTCCCATCGGGGGCATCGACATCGCTCCGCCCATTGCGGACATCTGCTGCGCCATTTGCTGCTGCGCCAGCATCTGTTGTTGGAGCATCGCCTGCGCTTCCTGCTGGGCGATCATCTGGAGCGCAAGCTGGGGAACTTCCGGCTTCTTCGGATTCACCTGCCTGCTGGGGTTCTTGTAGTACATCGTCGGGCCGAAGAGCTGGACCAGCTCCGCGACCTTATTGAGAGTCATCTTGAAAGCCGTCTTCGGCGTGTCGCCCTCCACGTACATTCCGATCGAGTCGGAAGCGTTCTTGTACATGAAGTCGTGAGCGCCGTCGAAGAACTTCCAGCACTCGTCGGCCGTCCGCCCGAAGGCGCGCCACTTGTGATCCACGGCGCGCTGCATGAGCGACGTCCAAAGATTCACAAGCGGCGCGAGCGGGTGGTCGGTCGACTGGCTTTGCATCTCTCAATCACTCCTTGGCGAAATCCCAGACGCCGTAGGCCGCTCGGGCCTGCGTGATCGGCGAAGTCTCACTGACGTGCCGGGCGCACATCGCACCGACATGCGGCGCAGGGTTGTCGGTGAACACGGTCAGCCGCAGCGTGCCGTCGCCGTTCACGCGGCGGACGATCGCAGGCCACCAGTCCCCACCCGGTTGCTGCCACAGCACGATCTTTCCGATGCTGACGTTGGTGTGCGGAGCCCCGACCTCGGGAGCCGGGTCAAGCCTTGGGTCGGCGGGCTTCGCGTCTTCCCGGCGGGCCTTCCCCTTCGGCGCAACCGCCTTGGCCGAGGGCGCATCCAGGTCTTCGTCGGTCTTCAGCATCGGCGGCATCGTCGCGGTCATCGTCGCAGTCGCACTCATGTTTCACTCGGTCCAAGGGAAATGATCCGGCCGCTCGCTCCAGCTTTGCGGCGCTTGAGGGCCATCTGTTCGACAGCCCAGGAATCGCGGGCTTTCTGCGGAGCGGGCGGAACCCACTCCGGAGCGAAGTCTGCGAGGTACTCCAGACAGGACACGGCGTGATCGTTCGCATCCCTTCGCTTCTCGGTCGGTCGTCCGCTGTCCTTGT
>CAYUJE010000251.1:0-9926 GCA_964444865.1 uncultured Pirellulaceae bacterium
TGTCAACTCGAACGAGCAAGGTTCTACCAACACTGCATTAATCTCCAGCAAGGGCAGCAAGTGACAGGTACCATGCGACATCCAGTCTTCTCATCTCAGTATCTCCGTAACCACGCGACCCTGAACATCGGTCAGCCGATAATCGCGGCCGCTATAACGGTAGGTCAACCGTTCATGATCGAGTCCCATTAGGTGCAGGATGGTGGCGTGCAGATCGTGGACGTGGACTCGATTCTCAACTGCGGACAAGCCAAATTCATCGGTCGCCCCATAACTCATGCCGCCCCGCACGCCGCCTCCCGCCATCCAGACGGTGAAGCCATAGTGGTCGTGATCCCTCCCCTTCTGCCCTTCCGAGGTGGGCGCTCGTCCGAATTCCCCTCCCCAGAGAAGGAGCGTCTCGTCGAACAAACCACGCTGCTTGAGGTCCTTGATGAGCGCCGCAATCCCCTGGTCGCAGGCTTCCGCCAGCCGCTTGTGGCCTCCGGCGATGTCGTCGTGCCCCGTGTCCCACGCGATGTCATAGCCGTCTATCGAATGCGACAGCTGAATGCACCGGACTCCGCGTTCGATCAGTCGGCGAGCTAACAAGCAACCCTTGGCGTATTCGCTGTCGCCGTACATGCGCAGCGTTGCTTCCGTCTCCTGCCGAAGATCAAAAGCCTCCGGCACAGCGAATTGCATGCGGAATGCCATCTCCATGGTCTGAATACTCGCCTCCAGCTGCTGGTCTTGGCGCTGCTGTTCGAGGTTCAGCCGGTTAAGTGTCGCCAGCAGGTCGGCTTGCCGGCGTTGCTCGACTGGCGAAACGTATTGATTTTTGAGATCACGCAGGACTCGCTCCGGCTGCATTTGCTGAATGTTCACATACGTCCCGGCGTAGGCACCTGGCAGAAAGGCGTTTCCCCAGTTCGCGAGCGTGCCTCGTGGCTGAGCACGCGGGCTCATCGCCACAAAGCCGGGCAAATCCTGATTCTCTGTCCCCAGTCCATAGACGAGCCATGCTCCCATGCTGGGGCGACTGGGCTGCAAATGCCCCACATTCATCATCATCATGGCTCCCGCATGCTCGGGGATGTCCGTATGCATGGAGTGAATGAAGCAGATGTCGTCGACGCACTGCGCGACATGCGGAAAGATATCGCTGACCCACTTTCCGCATTGGCCGTACTGCTTGAATCCGAACGGCGATGGCATCAGGCCGTTTTTGGTGTTTCTGAGCGACTTGCGATCCACCAGGTCAGGCCGCTGGCCCGCGTGCTGCTGGATGGCCGGTTTGTAGTCAAAGGTATCCACCTGCGAGGGACCACCCGGCATGAACAGCTGAATGACATGTTTGGCCTTGGGTGCGAAATGAGCTAGTCGCGGCGCCAAGGGGGAAGCCGCGCCCATGGGAGCGGCTTGTAGACTTTCGCTGGCCAGCACGCCCGCAAGTCCAAGAGAGCCGAACCCGGCACCGAGTTTGGTCAACAACTCTCGACGGGATAACAGTGACCGCGTATGGTGCTGCAGCATGTCGTGAGCCTTTGGAACGTGCAGATGTTTTAATCTGAGAGTCAAGCAATTCTAACTTGCCTAATGCCCGTCGCCTTCGAGAATTCATCTTACCTTACATACATGAATTCGTTGGAGCTGAGCAGCACTTGCGCATACTGATCCCAAGAGGACAGTTCCTGGCCCCTAACCAGGGATTTTTGCAAAAAGTCCAGGCCCACCTTCAGCTCCGCACCGCTGGGGGCTCTCTGGTAGAGCAGCTGGTAGGCTCGCTGAATCCGTTGATCATCGGTGTTTGCCTCGTCGGCCAGTCGTTTGGCAAAAGCCTTCGACCGCTGAACCATCCATGGGCTGTTCAAAAAAAAGAGAAACTGCTGCGGTACGATACTGGTGGGACGCTTCGCGACAGACGCACGCATGAGTGGAAAGTCGAACAGCCGCAGGAACTCGTCCGTGGCGAACACGTCGCCATTGCGGCTCACTTTGAAGTAGAGCGTGCGACGTCGACTCTCGAGGTTTTCCATGGGGGGGCCGCCCAGTGTGCGGTCGAGTTCGCCGGTCACGCTAAGCAGCGCGTCTCGCCAGGCTTCAACTTCTAATCGGCGAGGGTTCATCCGCCAGAGCAGACGATTGTCCCCATCCTTGGCAAAGGCCTGTTCGTTGAAGTCGCTCGCCATTTGATAGGTGGAGGAGAGCAGGATCGTGCGATGCAGCGTTTTGATCGACCGCGATTCGATGAGTTTCGCCGTCAGCCAGTCGAGCAACTGCGGATGGGTTGGCGACTCGCCAAGTGCCCCGAAATTATTGGGGGTTCTGACCAGCGCTTGTCCGAAATGGTGCATCCAGACGCGATTAACGAAGACTCTGCCCGTCAACGGATTAGACGGATCCGCCACCGCTTCGGCCAGTTGACGGCGGCCACTTCCCTCCCTGAACAACGGAGCGTTGTCTCCCGCAAGGATTCGCGGAAAGCGGCGGGGTGCCTGCTCTCCGGCATTGCGTAGATTGCCGCGAATGGCGACCGGAAGATCCGCTGAGCCAATATCTCTCAAAGTATGAGCGATGGGATACTTTGGAATCGCCGACTTCTGGAGGTCTGCAAGTTGGGCCTGGGATTCGTTCAACTCACGCTGTTCCGCCTCGGTGGCTTCACGTTTGGCGCTGTTAATCTGATTCTTCAGGTCGCCCATTTTCTTGTTCAAGTCGGCAATGGCCTGCTGCTGTCGGTGAAAGGCTTGCACAACATCGTCCGAGACAAGAGGGTGCTCATGCGTCGCAGAGTTGTTGAACACTCCAGCCAGCGAGTAATAATCCTGCTGCGGAATCGGATCGAATTTATGGTCGTGACAGCGTGCACAGGCAATGGTCAAACCCAGCATGGCTTGCCCGAGAGTGTCGATTCGGTCCGAGAGGGTCTCGGCCCTGGCCTGTGCAATGCTGTCGGGATCTCCCCCATCGCTGATGTACGTGGGCCCGAGCGCGAAGAATCCTGTTGCGATGGCATCCCGTTTGTCTTCGGCGAAGTCTCCGGCAATTTGCAGCCGAAGGAACTGTTCAAAGGGCTGGTCTTGATTCAACGATTCCACGACCCAGTCGCGGTATCGCCAGGCATCGCTGTAGGCAACGTTGTCGAGAAACCCGCCATATCCATCGCTGTAACGAGCGACATCCAGCCAATGCCGCCCCCAGCGTTCGCCATAGTGCGGGGAGGCGAGCAATTCATCGACCAGAGCAAGCAGGGCGGCTGACCGGTCCCGCTGCGCCGCCGCGACAAACGCGTCGGCTTGTTGTGGCGTGGGGGGCAACCCGATCAAATCCAAGTAAATGCGCCGCACCAGAACTCTTGCATCCGCGGCGGGCGCGGGCTTCAGGTTCTCCTGCTCCAGTTGAGCCAACACAAAACGATCGACCGGGTTCTGCAACCAGCCTTCGTCACGGACGGGTGGTGGACTCGGTATTACAACTGGCTGATAGGCCCAGTGTTCGCGCCGCCACTTCGGCCAATCATACTCGCCAGTTTTTGAGGCAAGTTGCTTCGAATCGGCACCGCTGGGCCAGGGAGCGCCCAACTCAATCCACTTCACCAGGATTAAGACTTCTGATTCTTTCAACTTGCCTTGAGGGGGCATTTCAAGCGACTTCCATCGGACAGCCGCAATCAGCAGGCTTTCTTCAGGCTTGTGAGGGACTAAGGAGGCGCCGGATTCGCCCCCTTTGATTGCCAGCGCTCGGCTATCCAGTCGCAGGTGCCCCTTGGGATTTTTTGCTTTGGCGCTGTGACATTCATAACAATGCCTCACCAAAAGCGGTCGCACCTGGGCTTCGAAAAAATCAAGTTGCTCTGGCGAGAACGATTCGGGGGGAACGTCTTCCCCAAGCGCAAAGGAAACCGCGAATAGTAGCCAACCGGCGATCATTCCTGCTCGAAGCAATGCGGACATGACGAACCTTTGGGGCGGGAAATCGGGTTGGGTCTCGTACGTTGGTGCGTTTTTAACTTGACGAACGCCACCGCTAACTCAGGGTCGCATGGGGATGAGTCGTCATGCAAGAGGGCCATCGAGCGAAAACTGAACTTTATCATCTACGCTGACCACTTCGACCTGTAGCTCAGCTCCTATTCGATGTTGCCTAAAAACGACGCTGAGACGGAAGTTAGGAACGGCCAAGGGCTGCAATTTGACGAGATGGCTCTCCAACGAGAACAATCACAGGTCCATTACGTCACACTTAACTGCCATTTGAAAGATAATCCGGTGAATCGAGAGGCAAGTACAACTTTAATACTCGCGGGTCGAGAAGATCAACAGACTTGCCAGCAGTAGTGTTGCACCTGCGGCATACAAGATGATGTGGGCAGTTGTGCCGGGGATGGGTTGGAACAACAGCGTATTGAAAGGACCGGTGGGACCTATTCCGAGTTCAGTCGAGGAATCGAAGATCATGCAGCGGGCGTAGAAGCAGATGGTGAGCCGTTTGACGATGCCTGGCATGTTGCCGACGAGAGTCTCCAAAAACAGCGAATATCCCAGGGCCACAATTGTGGCTCGACGAAAAACGACGCTGAACAGTTGAAACAACGCGACGTAGGCTAGCGTCGCGGCGAAAATCGAGGGCCAGACCGCAGACAGGGTTGCATTCCCCGGCTTGCCTGCCAGCCGACACAAGAGAATCAGGCTTCCCATCGTCCAGCAGAGGGAGAGAGCCAGCGCCGCCCCCGACTTGGCCGCGAAAATCCAGGGCCGCGGGAGCGGCGAGGTGAGGAGGTAGACGAGCGTCTGTTCCTCGCGATCACTGGCCACTCCCGCCGAGGCGAACGAGAGGCAAAACATCGGTAGCAGGAAGGACAAATAGACGGTAATCAACACCTGCTCGATGAACTCGGCGGGAGTTTTTTCACGGCGATGAGACCAGGCGAAGACGGCCAGGGCCGCCAGGCCGAGCAGCAGCATGCTGATGATCGTCTGGCGAGACATTGCCAGCCGGCGCAATGACACAATCGCCAGGTGCCAACTCGCTGACAGCCGCCCGCCGAATTGCCTTAGCCAGTCCATAGTGCTCCCTAGCGGTGATGGTGGGCCGCTTGCATCAGGTAGTCAAAAATCGCTTCGGTGGTGGCGTCGATGACTTGCAACCGTTGCAGGTCATGGCCATGACGGGTAACCAGTTCCGCCAGCGGACCAAAGAATTCCTTCGGGCGTAAAACTTCCAGCAGGATCTGGTCGGGGAGTTCCATGGTCACGCTCCGCACTACATCCAGGCGGAGTAACTCCGTGGCAAGTTCTCTCGCTCGTGAAGTGGCAATCCGTATTCTGAGGGGATGGCTGTCAAGCAGTGCCCGAATTTCAGCCAGCGTCCCCGATGCCAGCAATCGGCCGCGGCAGATGAAGAGGATGCGACTCGCCAGCGTATCCATTTCCTCAAGGATATGGCTGGAAATCAGGATCGCTTTCCCCTGGGAAGCGAGGGTTCGAAACAACTCAATCAACTCGTGGCGGCCCACCGGATCGACGCCGTTGAGCGGTTCATCCAGCACGATCAGGTCGGGGTTATGCACCAGGGCCTGGGCCAGCTTGATCCGCTGCCGCATCCCTTTGGAATAGGACGCGAGCGGCCGGTTGGCTCGGTCCCCCATACCGACTTGCTGGAGGACGTCGTCGGTCCGCTGACGGGCCACTCGCGGCGAAAACCCGTGCAGCCGGGCCATCATCCGCACGAACGCTTTCCCCGACATTTCCTCGTAGAACGCGTCGAGGTCCGGGCAATATCCTAGATGTCGCTTGGCCATGGCGGACCAGGCGTGGTGGCCGCGGATCGTTACGTTCCCCAAGCTTGGCCGTAATTGCCCAGTGAGTAGCTTGATGAGCGTGCTTTTGCCGGCACCGTTGTGTCCCACCAATCCCGTGATTCCCGGCTGCATGTCCCAAGTGACATCGTTGAGGCCGATGACCGAACCGTACCACTTGCAGACGGCATCGAAGCTGCAGAGGGGAGCGCGAGAAGTGCTGGAAGGGAGAGTCATGCCACTACTTTCACGGCCCGCACGTTTGCGGCAATGATGACCGACGAAAGAGCCCAAGCCCCCACGATGATTGCCAGTGCCGGCTTGATGAGTGCGAGTTCATTGTCGGAATCAATACCGCCGAAGCACCAGGTCCCTGCCAGGCGGAGATCACGCCACAGCATCAGCAGTTGCCAGTTGCGGCCGCCATACACCTCGCGCATCAGCAGGGCCACGGCCGGCAGCAAGACGAACAGGCAGGCCCAGGCCATCACCAGGGGAACGGTCTTCTGCAGCCAGGAAGTTAACGCGAAAAGCAGCAAGCTGAGCGTCACGGACAGCGCCAGCCCATAGCCGAGAATACCCCGAAGGATTCCCAGGTTATCGCGAAAGTAGGTGAACGAATCCGTGAGAAGACCATATTCGACATACAACACGAGAGCGGGCAAGGTGGTTGTGAGCGAGACGAGCAGTCCGATTGCCAGCAGCTTGCCCACCACATAATGCCAGCGACTGAGGCGGCGAGAGAGGTAGAACGTCAAACCACCTTGCCGCAAGTCGTCGCCGACAACGGTCGCACCGGCAAAGGCCAGCAGCAGCATCGTCACGGTTCCTTGCGTAAACATGAAATCGCGGTAAGTTTCGCCCGTCCCAGTGACCGAGCGAAGGACCTGGTCCACGAACCGCTTGATCCCCGGATTTTCTGCCCCGATCTGTGCTTTGAGGTAAATCGTGGCGAAGACGAACAGGAAATTCATCCCCGACAGTGCCAGCAGCAGCCAGAATAATTTGCGGCGCAGTACCAGCAGGAGCGCCGTGCGGGCAATGGGCCAACATGCCAGCGGGCTGGGCAGCAAACGCCGTGTCCAGCCTCGATATTCGGCGGCCTTCAGGGTCATGGCCGTTTCTCCAAGGAGTTGGTGCTCGGGGAAGTCACGCCCACCATTCGCTGATACACCGCTTGCAGGTCTTCCTCGTCAGGCTCCAGCCCGATAATCTGCACCCGTTGAACGTGAGCTTCGGCAAAGAAGTTGCGAGTGGCCCAGTCCGGGGGGACGACGACCTGGGCATCGTTCGCCTGGTCGGTCAGCTTCACCTGGACCCCTTGCGACTGCAAGGCGGCCATAAAGCCGGCCGATGCGCCTTCCCAGCGAAGGCGATAGCAGCGGGGCTGCTGCCGGCGCAAGTGATCTATCAGACCAACGCTGACTACCTGACCTTGTTTGAGAATGATCGCCGAACGGCAGACCCGTTCGATATCCCCGAGCAAGTGGGTTGCCAGCAGCAGCGATTTGCCCGGCCGGGCAGCCAGCGATTCCAGGAGCCGCAACATGGCGGTGCGCCCTTCGGGGTCGAGCCCGGATGTGGGCTCATCGAGCAGTAGCAAATCGGGGTCATGCACCAACGTGGCGGCGAGCTTCAATCGCTGCACCATTCCCAACGAGTATTGCTCCAGCTTGCGGTAGCGAGCGTCCTCCAATCCCAATTCCGAAAGCATCTCGTGAGCCCGCCGAAGGGCCTGCTTCCGTGGCATGCCGCATAGTTCCCCCGCGAGTGCGACGTACTCAATTCCGTTCAAACCGGGGATAAGAGCATTCCGTTCCGGCATGTAGCCAACACGCGAGCGCAGTTGCAGCCCCACGGAGCGGACTTCGTGTCCCAAAACGACCGCGGAGCCCTCCGTTTGCCGAATCAATCCAAGGAGGATTTGCAGGAGGGTCGATTTTCCAGCACCATTCTGTCCGACCAGCCCAATTGCCCCCGGCTGGACGGCTAGATCGACGTTGTTAAGAGCGCGCACCTTACCGTAGAAGTGCGTAACCTGGCGAAGCTCGAACAACAGACTCATGCGTCGCAACAATTCACTTGCTATAACAGCGGGACCCGCTGCTGGTCATGTTGCGAAATGTGCAACGTTGGCATCTAACCATTCCGAAAAACATGTGACTTGGTACACAGGACAGTTTTATCACAGACAATCACTGCGGAAACACTGGCCAGCCGGATATTTAGTCGCGCTCGAAGCTCGTCCACCATCCCAGCGACACTTCCTCAATGCATATTCCACAGTCGTCGCGTCGATTTGCCCGAAATCCTGGACTTTCCTTACCATGACGAAGTAGCATCGACCAACCACGTGCAGTCGTCATGTGACTTGATGCCAACTCCCCGCAATCCTTGTAAATGACGAACTCCCCAGTAAGCCCCATTCCAAACTGCGTTCGGCTCCTGCTTTACGACCGATTCCTGCTGCCTTCGCAGGCATTTCCCTAAAAAACGGCCCTCTGTTGGTGAAAAGGAACTAATTCCACTCCTTCAAGACATACCCGTAGTCCTTGTTTTTGGAAATGAGACGATTCGCGGCAGTCAAGACCACAATCTAAGGGGTAATGCGCAAAGCTCTTGAAGCGCGTGGAGCGGACACCGAATTGGGCCGAACGAACACGTCTTTGCCAAAATTCACCTCATAGTCTTTGAAGCGCGGGTCAGACTGCGGAAAGTCGGTACTGATGATCTGCGCGCCGCTGGCGAAGGCCTTGTCACGCTGAGCGACATCATTCTTGCGAGCCTGAATTGTGCCGCTATCGGCGCGAGTGCGGACGAGAAAGCCCGCCTGAACCAGGGACTGAATTTCTTCATAGGATTGCATCGGGTCGTTGCGTTTCATCCAAGCAGCTGCCGGATGCGAGCGCGCCACGCTGACAAACATGAGCCGTCCGGCGAGAGTCTCGCTTCCCTTTAAGTACTCGTCCCGAATGCCACCTTCATTATCCAGAAGCAGCACGACTTTCCCGCGAGCGGAATCGATCGTCGGCCAGCCGCTGCCAGCGACGGAATCGCGCAAGGTTTGCCGCGACCCGCGGACATCGTCGGGAGTGAGAATCCGCTCGCGGGGAATGGCTTTCAGAACTTCCTTTTCCAGTTCCAGACAAGCGGCATAATCCCAGGCAGGCGGCCTCGTGAGGGGCGAAAAGGATTCCGACTTGAGTTCCAACAAGAGAAAAACTGGAAAATGGCGGCGGTGCGAATCGGACCATTTTCGAACCTCCCCGAGCGCGTCGGCCAACGAATAGACGGTGGTCCGAAAATCAAAGTCGGGGCTGTGCAGGATCTTGAATCCTGGCTGCTTGAGCTTTCCTTCCGGGTCGTGCGGAGTGATCTTCGCCAGCTGTTTCTCCGCGAGTCGCTGCCCCAACGGCCGAGAATACAGCCCGCCACGCGGATCGAGAAATAAATCAAGTTCCAGCTGCCGCACTCCCAGATCTTCTAATTGGTCTGTCAGCGACTTGTGCGAATAGGCAATGGCATCGGCCTCTTGCGGAACCAGGGAGCGGATCAAACTCGCCGCCACGGCATCGGGAGCCACGTGATACGAGTTGTGGGTACCAATTAGCTGGACTTCATGGAGACGAAGTGACGCCGCGGGTTCAGTGGCAAGCGACATCCTCCGGCTGACAAACAAGAAGGCCAGAAAGCTGAGCCAGTAGAAGCCCCAAACAACAAGAACAGGGAGGCTGCGATAGGATGAAGTAGTAAGGATCATGTGTTGTCTCGCACGGCTCCGCCGTCCTCATCACCTTCCACTTTTGACGGCACCAGTTGAACTGGCAATTCCAGGTGGCCACTACACTGCGTCCGGCCGACTTCAAGAGGGAGTATTCCGGACTGAAGTGGAACTGCTCGGATGTTCCTCGTTCATCAAGCGACCGAAATCCAACCCATAAAGCCGTAAAGGAAGTTTGTTTGTCGTAGTATACGATCTGCATGCCCAACATACTCCAACAACCGGCCACGTGGCACGGATTAGATCCATCGCGGTGTTAAGACGCTCCTGGATACGGAGGACGTCGGCTCGTATGCCTTGAGTCGTCCAGCCAAATCTTCCGCCCACGAGATTGTCGAAGAGGTCGACGGTCAGACACAGGAGAAT
>CAYUJE010000252.1:0-9830 GCA_964444865.1 uncultured Pirellulaceae bacterium
ATCAACGGCCGCGACCACAACCACTGGGGCTTCACCTGCTGGCTGGCCGGCGGCGGCGTGAAGGGGGGCCAAACCTACGGAGCGACCGACGAATTCGGCTTCAAAGCGGTGGAAAACCCGGTCCACGTCCACGACCTGCACGCCACCATCCTCCGCCTCATGGGCTTCGACCACACCCGCCTCACCTACCGCTACGCCGGCCGCGACTTCCGCCTGACGGACGTGCATGGGAAGGTGGTGGAGGAGTTGATTGGGTGACGCTGGAGGTTGGAGGTTAGAGGTTAGAAAGGGGACAGCTGGCGAATCGGCTCAGCACTGAGTACTTATGTACTCCGTTACGACGGGCAAGTGAACTCTCACGCCGCGGCCAAAAAGATCCGCGAAGGGCGTAAATAGTGGGACTCGAAAAGCAAGCGCCACTGACGGAGGGTCTGTCTCCCAAAGCGCGCTGGATTTCGCTGGGAGTCCTGGTGCTCGTGCATCTGGGTCTGGCGAGCGCCCTTGCCTTGATTCCGGTCCACGGAATTCGTTATCCAAACCGGCCGCTAATCGGGTTGATTCTGGGAATCACGTTTGGCCAGATTTCCCTCACCGCCGCTTGGTGTGCTTTTGGTCCGGGAAGGTTCTTTCTCCGGGTTCCGCTCGCTCTCATGGCGGCAAGCTTCTCAGGTCTCGCCTTGGCGGCGTTCATGCACAGGGCGTCTCCGAATAGCAATGATTTCTGGTTCTCGGTCGCCCTAGTCCTCGTCGGCTGGTTCTTGCTGCAGCCTCCGTTGTGGACGATCAGTTCTGTCTGGAAATGCTCACTGCGGCTGCCGGAGAGTTCTCAGGAAAGGTCCTCGGAAGCAATGCAATTCACGCTGGCCCACATGCTGCTGTGGACTCTCGGCGTGGCCTTGCTGCTCGGGATTGGACGGATGGCCCTGCGGGACGTGCAATTCTCCCCCAGCCGCGGTTGGGGGAGGGAAGACATCATGTTCTTCCTGATTTTTGTGGTGGTGAACTTCCTGCTGGCGATTCCGGTGACTCTGGTCATGTTAGCTTTGAAGCAGTTCCCTCTCCGTGTTCTGGCGGCAATCTCTTGGAGCTTGGTGCTGGGCGTGCTGGAGTGCGTCTGCCTGGCAATCATAGGCGGTCCCGTAATTGAGCCGAGCAGCTTGGCCATGGTGATATTGTTGAATTTCATTCACGGGGCCGTACTCGCGGGAAGCCTGCTCGTCCTGACAGCCGTCGGTTATCGATGGCAACGCAGCGCAATGCCGCCGGAGCGCGCGGTACAATAAACAGATGCCCCCCGATCCTTCCAAGCTCGCTCGGCTCCTTCCCGGCATTGCGGCCCGGAGTGCCGAGACGCAGGAGTCGGTGCGAAAGAACGCCAAGAAAGAAGAGGCCGCGGCAACGCTTCCTTCGGCTTATGCGGCGGAGCGCCAAGAAGGTGTCGGCGCGCTGAGTATTGTTTGCCTTTCGTTTTCCCTCCTCTTGGGAATGGTTGCGTTCGCACTCTGTTACCTGCCCGGTTCGATCGCGGGGGGTGCAGGGGCTCCCCTCCTGTTCTGGCAGGACCCGTCCCCCAATGTGCTGCTGGATCGCGGCGGCAATCTGTTGCCGTTCATCGTCTTTTTGGTCGACGGCCTGTTCTGGCTGACGGCGGCGCTCTCGGTTTGGGGGGCCTGCCACTGGCTGATCGTTCGCTGGTATTCCCGCCGTTGGAAATTCTCACTCTCCGACTTGCTGGCGATCACCGCGGCAGTTTCCTTCTTGTTTGGGGCGGCGAGACTGGACCTCACTTTGCGAGACAGTCCCACTGCCTGCCGCTTCCTGCAGACGGTTAGCGTGGGCGAGGACCACAAGGCGACCTATCGCGGACCTCTCATCGTCCCCATCTGGGAAGCCAGCATCCCTTCGTTTCTGTTCTTCTGCCTCGCGGGCGGAAGCGTCGGAATCAATCTGTTTCACATAGTGGACCGCTACGCGCTGCAAATGCGGCAGCTAAAGTAGTCCGTTCACTCCGTGAACGGACATGCCGGCACACGGAGTGTGCCGGCTACTAGATTGCCGCTTAAAACAACTCCCCAATCGCCTTCCCGTCCGGCAGCAGCGGAATCGGCCTGCCCTGGGTGACGTAGTTCTGCTTGGGGTCGATGCCGAGGTGCTTGTAGAGCGTGGCGAGCACGTCGCTTGGTCCCACCGGGCGATCAACCGGCAAACCACCGTCCGCGCTGGAAGCGCCGATGAGCTGCCCCATCTTCAGGCCACCGCCGGCCAAGAGGACGCTGCCGAGTTTCGGCCAGTGATCCCGTCCGCCGGTGGTGTTGATCTTCGGCGACCGGCCGAATTCCCCCCAGACCACCAGCAGCACCTTGCGGCAGAGTTCCCGCTCGGCGAGGTCGGCAATCAGGGCGGAAAGTGCCCGGTCCAGCGGCGGGCCGCTGTGGTCCATGCCGACAAGCGGTCCCCCGGGGTCGGGCTGAGGACGGTTTTCCTTGGTGATGCTCACATGCCAGTCCCAGCGGAGACAGTCCGGCGCCGTATTGATGGTGACGAACGTGACGCCCGCTTCCACCAGTCGCCGGGCCAAAAGGGCCATCTGCCCCCAGCGGTGCGAGCCATATCGCTCCCGCGTGGCGGCCGATTCCTGCTGCAGGTCGAAGGCTCGGCGAGCTTTCTCGCTGGTGATCAGGTCAAGCGCCAACCGCTGGTAGGGATCGAGCCCTTCCTGCACTTCCTTGGAATCGGCCTTTCGCTGAATGCGTCCCAGGTGGTCGAGCAGCGATTTGCGATCCCCAATGCGGTCGAGCGTGACATCATTGGCCAGCTCAAAACTCTCCGTCGCCTTCCGGAGCCGTTCGTGCTCGAATTCGGGAGCGTACGGATTCTGCATCACGGTGAACGGCGAATGGGCGACGCCGAGATAGCCCGGCCCCATCGCATCGAACAGGTGATGGTGCAGCACCGGCTCTTCCGAGAGCATCACATACGGCGGCATCCCCGGCTGGCGCGGGCCGCGATACTTGGAAACGATGGAGCCGACCGAGGGATAGTTGTTTCTATTGTCCGGTTCCTTGCGGCCGGCGAGGCAATGCCTGGTCATGCCAAAGTGATCGTCAAACTCATGCGTAAAGCTCCGGATAATCGTGGCCTTGTCGAGCACTCCCGCCGTCAGCGGCAGCATCTCGCAAACTGGTGCCCCCGGAATCTTGGACGCAATCGTCTTGTACGGCCCCCGAATCTCCTGCGGAGCGAGCGGCTTGGGATCGAATGTCTCAAACTGGCTCGGCCCACCCCCCAGCCAAATCTGAATCACCGCCGTATCGGGTGCGGCCTTCCCTTCTTCCGCCATGGCCGACCGCAGCCGCAGTATATCCCCCAGCGCCAAGCCGGCACCGCCGGCAAGAAGGCTACCTGCCAAGAATCGCCGGCGGGAAACGGGGTGCGAGTAATGCTGGGACATTCGGGGCTCTCCAGCAGTAATCCTAGCCGATGGAACCCTCCGCGAGCAAACTAGCCCGACGCGCCAGCGAGGGAATTCCATGCGGAATTGGCGAAAATGGCTTTGTCTCCTTCGTTCCAAAGAACACCTCGCGCGCGTTTTGCTTTTGCGCCTTTGTTGGGACGAAACAAGGTGCAGGCCCTTTGGGCAACGCCGCAGCGGTTCTATTTGCGAGAAAACCGGTCTTTCGCGGTAGACAGAGAAATGAGAAAAGTCGGATTTCCCCACAACAAACTGAAACATTGCAGCTTGAAAGGAATCCGGCTGATGAGTATTCGAAGAATTGGCACATGGGGCTCAAACTTCCCTGGTGTTGGCAGACGGGACCATCCACTTCGAGTGAGCGGCATCACTTCCTCGGCCTTATCAACCACGAAAAGACCTTGTCTTGTGCCGACGCGGGCTTCGTGGGATAGACGCCTTAGTTTTTCGAACTTGGGAGGTGCCGCGGTTTCATGCCCACGCAAAGCCGTGGGCGTGCAGGAGAACTGATGGGCGACTTTAGTCGCTATCCCAAAACCCTCACCCCGGCCCTCTCCCAGAGGGAATGAATTCTGGGACAAGCTCTTCGTCACAGTTTCGCCGCGGCTTGGGCTTCGTCCACCATTTTTTGCAGGGGGGCGAAGTAGTTGCCGATGGATTTGACCAGAGGGCCGGAGATGCGGAGGGTGGGCTGGGGGCCCTGCGATTCTGGCAGCCAGGTTCCGCCGCGCAGGCGGGCGGTGCTGGAGAGGAGGGATTTTTCCTGGCTGAACTGGGCGTTGCCGTTGCCCTGCCAAAGCAGCCTCGGCTCTTCATTTTCCACGGCGAAGAGTGTCAGCCGTGGGCCGACGCCGAGCAGCCAGAGGTCGCCGCGGGTGGCGCTGGCGGTGGCTCCCGCTGGCCATTCCAGCGTGATGCCGGTGTAAAGGAAGCGGGCCTGCTCGCCCGGTTCGAGCAGGTCGAGGATGGCGCGGGCCACGGGGAGCGGTGCTTTCCGCGTGGGGGATTCGGTGGAGATGCGGTCCGCGAGATGGGTGGCGTATTCCCGCTCCAGGAGGCGCTGCACCGTTTTGGGATCCTGCCGCAGGTATTCCGCGACGTCGGCGAGGAGTTCGTCGAGGCGGGAATCGCGCGGCGAGACGCGGACTTGCAGCGCTGCCAGATCCGCCAGGTATTTGGGGACCAGGTCGCTTTCGGGATCGAGATCCGGATGCTCGAAAAAGAACGGCGGATTCGCTTCGAGCTTTGACAGCAAAGCGGTGCGTTCCGCCTGCGGCAGTTCATTGAGAATCGCGGACTTGTTCAAAAATCCCGCCAGGTCGTGCGGCTCTCGCTCTTTGGAGCCGAGGAGGAAGCCGGCGAGGGAGCGGACGGCGTCTTCCTGCTGGGCCTGGATGCTGTGGGCCGTCGGCTGGACCTTCACCAGCAGTTTCACTCCCAGTCGGGCTTCGGCGCCGGCCTTCCATTTCTGCACACGGTCGGCCGTTTTGCCGTGGATGAAGGTGTGCAGGAATTTTTCCAGCCTGCCGGCGATGGCCCGGCACTCAGCCGACGAAAGGCAGGCGAGAGCCCGGAAGTTTTGCGGCCGGGCGCTGAGGTGGCCGGCGACGCAGCGGTAGAGGAAGATGCGGTCGTATTCGCCGCGGAGTTGCAGGGCCCCGATTTCCTTGAGGGCGTGGGAGAGGCTGTCCCGCGAGAGGGGGAATTGGTGGAGCAATTCGGTGAGTTCGGCGGCGTAGATCCAGTTGGCGTCACGATGGCGAAAGTCGCCGCCATAGACGCTGGCGACTTCGTAACCGATGACGCGGACGACGTCGCTGAGGAGGGCGAGGGCCTGGCGGTTGATGACGCGGGTGGCGACGGCCTGAGCCCCTTGTTTGCCGAGGGCCCCGAGAAACCACCAGGCACCCATGGTGAGCGGGTTGGCCCCCATGGCGAAGCGGCCGAGGTAGTAGGCGGTGTTCACATAGGGCCAGTAGGGTTCCGTCGATTTGTACATGCGGTAGGCGTTCACCGCGCTGCGGACGTAGCTGTACATGCTGCTAAAGCTGTAGTCCTTGACGTTGAGCGGCAGGTCGTCCAGCAGCACCAAAAAATGCAGGCAGGCCCGGCTGGCGGCGCGAACGACGAGCGGCATGTTCGTTTCCAGCAGCGGCTGCTGCACACTGGGCTGGTAGATGCGGGCGACTTTGCCGACCAGTTCGTAGGCGTCGTCGCGCAGGAGCGACGGGCTGAATTTGCCCTCGACGGCATATTTGTTGGAGGTGATGTTGTCGTAGAGGATTTTCGTTTCGTCCTTGAGCAGGGCCATCATCGCCCGGTCCTTGCGGGTAAGTTCCGAAAGCTGCTCGTCGGACATGTCGGGAAAGAGAGGTGCAACGCCAGCTGCATCGGTCTTGTTGAGATCAATCGGCTGGGGGAATTCCATCCACTCGTGATAGGCCACCAGCCGGCTGGCGAGTTCGGCTTCCCGTTTGTCGAGCTTTCGCCCCTGCTCTTCAAACTGCCGTTCCACTTCCCGCTGGAGCTTGCTGAACGCCTTGCGCTCTTCCTCCAGGCGGCTGTCCTCGTCCTGCAATTCGTGGCGGAGCTTCTCGACCTCTTGTTCGGCCGTGGAAAGTTCACGGCGGAACAGTAGCGTACCGGCCAAAGCGACGAGTCCGCCGATATACACCAGCACCTGCCACCATCCGAGCGCCGCATAATTCACCGCAGCCGTCACCCACATCGCCAGCACCCCGGCAGCAACGAGCGAAATCGGAAGCCAGTGCCAGCGGTGGTGCATGGGAAAGGGCCAGGGCACGGCGACTTAAGGAGCGAAAGGATTGATGATTTCCAAGGTATCGATTTTTTGATACGCGGAGAAGTCTTCGGAATAGAGCCGCTGGACGCCGGATTCGAGGCAGACGGCGATGAGCATGGAGTCATAGATTGAAAGACTGAACCTGCTGAGCAGACCCTGTGACCGTGCGATTGCGGGCCAGTCGGGCAATAGGAAACGCCAAGTGCGTTGAAAGGATGCAATATCTTTAAACGCATCCTGCACATTGAAGCCCAAGGGAGCCAACTTGCGGCTCGCGTTCAGGTATTCGCAAGCGACTTGCCACACGAGCACCAAATCCTTTTCGGTCGCGAGCAAATAGTTTGCCCTCGATTGCTTGGCGGCATCTCGCGGATCATGAACATAGAGCAAGATATTTGTGTCAACGGCGTTCATTCAATTGCTCGCGAGTGAACTTTGGCGCGCCAGCGGGAATGGGATTGGCCCTCATTCGGGCCAGCGTCTCCTCAAGAATCCTTTGCCGCTCGGCGGGGTCGGTTTCCAACGGCAATTGAACCCTTGAACCTCCTAGTTTCAGGCGAACCTCGGTGTTATTCGCAAGGTCACAGGGTTCCTTGGGTACGAATACTCCGTCACGGTAAACGGCATCAAATTCCTCAAGCATTGTCATTCTCCTTAGCCAGTTCTCTATCGCCATTGATAAAGTTCATCCCTGGAAAATCGCCCCGCAACTCCCTCCAAGGGATATTGATCCCACCGTTCAAATATCTGCCGCCATATTTTCTCTCGTAAGAGCGGCTGCAAAGGATAGAGCGCGCCGTTACGAAAGATGACTGGAAGTTGCAAAGACATGCGGGCGTCTGGAAAAAATAACGGAAGACTCCCCCTAGTATAGCATGACCGGTTCAGCACCCGTTGGTTCGTCAAATCCTGCTGTCATCTTTGCCCCTGCCACCACCCCGGTACCGCATAGTTCACGGCCGCGGCAACCCACATCGCCAGCGCCGGGCGAACTAGGGTAAGAAAGGATTGATGATTTTCATTCCATCAATGGCGGAATACGCCGAAAAATCTTCGGTGTAGAGGCAATCAATTCCGTGGTCCAGGCAAACAGCAATGAGAAGTGCGTCCCAATGCGAAAGACTGAACCGACCCAGCAGCGATTCTGCTCGGTACAGGCTTGGCCAGCTAGGCGTGAGGGTGGCCCAAAGTAGCTCAAGCGAGCGAAGTTCATCCCAAGGGTCATGCGTCACAGCCTGCTTCAGTTTGAGCTTGTTGCTGGCCGCGACAAATTCGCAAGCCACCTGCCAAATGAGGACACCGCTATTCAAGGAACTGATGAGTGCAGCCGCAACAGCCTGTTTGCGGGGGTCTCGAAAATCATGGGAATACAAGAGGACGTTGGTATCAACGGCGTTCATGCATCTCCTCTCGTGTGAGCTTGGGAGCATCGAGGGGGATTGGATTCTCGGCCATCATGCGATAGAGCTTCTCCAAAACCTTCTTGCGCTCCGCAGGATCGGTCACCGCGGGTGGAGTGACATTCGGTGGATAGACATGCGGCCCGTCAGAAATTGGATTGGCCTTCATCCGGGCAATCGCTTCCTCAACGAATTTCGTTGGCTCGGCGGAATCGGTGGCCGCGGACGGTAGACTCCGCGAATCTCCCAGGATGAGATGAACTTTGGTGTTTTCCTCAAGGTCACACGGTTGATCGGGAACGAAGACTCCATCTCGGTAAACGGCATCGAATTCTTCGAGCATGAGCATCCCCTTCCTACGATTCTACGGTAGTCTACTGGCCCACTCTACGCACATGTTATTATACGACAACCAAGGACGCACGAAATCTCGATTACAGGCTGACCATGTCTCTCGTTCAATCCCAATACGACCGCGCCCTCCTCTCCCTCGCTGGAGGCGTTTCTTCTTCCACGCGGCTGAATAAGGCGATCAACCGGCCGATGTTGATTGATCGGGCGGAGGGGTGCCGCGTGTGGGATTTGGATGGGAAGGAGTATCTGGACCTCTGCTGCAGCCACGGGGCGACGCTGCTGGGGCATGGGGACCCGCGAGTCCGCGAGGCGGTGGAGAAAGCCACCAGCCGCGGAGCGCCGTGCTCTTATGAAAACGAAACCCACGCGGAGCTGGCGGCTTTGCTGTGCGAGAGTGTGCCGTGCCTGGAGCGATTGCGGTTCACCGGCAGCGGGACCGAGGCGACGCTGCATTGCATCCGCCTGGCTCGGGCCTGCACCGGCCGGGCCAAGCTGCTGCGGTTTGAAGGGAATTTTCACGGCTATCATGACCAGGTGATGTTCATGTCCGCCGGCGAGGTGGGCCTGGTCAATCCGCCGCTTAAGCCGATTTCGACGGGAGTCACACCGGGCATCGAGCAGCATCTGATTCAGGTTCCCTACAATCGGCCCGAAGTCCTCGCAGACATCTTCGCCGCCCACGCCCACGAAATGGCAGCCGCCATTCTGGAGCCAATCTGGTTCAACGCCGGCTGCATTTTGCCAACGAAGGAGTTCATCACCACGCTCCGCCGCCTGACGGAGAAGCATGGCGTCTTGCTGATTTTTGACGAAGTGCTGAGCGCCTTCCGCATGGGTCCCGGCGGGGCGCAGGAGTATCTCCAGATCACGCCCGACCTCTGCACGCTCGGCAAATCGGTCGGCGGCGGCTATCCACTCAGCGTCTTTGGCGGCCGCAAGGATTTGATGGACCGCCTGATGCCGATTGGCGATTGCCAGCACAGCGGCACCTACAACGGCCACCCCTCCACCGTCGCCGCCGGCCTGGCGGCGGTGAAAGCGTACCGCAGTCCCGGTTTCTATGACCACATTCGGGCCGTCGCGGCTCGGCTTTATCCCGGCCTGCAAGCCATCTTCGATAAGCGGGGAATCAAAGCCCGCGTGCAAGGTCTCGGCGCACGCTTTGGCGTTTACTTCGGCCTGAACGAAGAAATCCGCGGCTACGATCAAGTCCAGCGGCACGACCGGGGCCAGATGCTCCGCTTCATCGCAGCCGCCATCGCCCACGGCGTTTACTTCCACGATTACGGCGGGGCGGCGTGCCACCACGGCTTCTGCGGCGCGATGACCGAAGGGGATGCGGAAGAGGCACTGATGCGGCTGGACGATGCGGTGGCGACGCTTTAGATAAAATCGGTTTTGACGGGTTTCCGGGGATTGGTAAACTAGAACTCACAACCCCGCGGGAGCAAATCATGGCGATCGAGATTCCTGCAGAATTCTTTCCGTCTGTGAAGGCAGCCATTGCCCGAGGTGCTTACACTTCGAAGCATGAAGTCGTGACGCACCCCCAGCGGCTTTGGCAGCGGCATGAAGAATTGGCCTGCAAGATTCAGGCAGGGATTGATTCGCTTGTCCGGGGCGAGGGAATTCCGGGAGAAGTTGTTGCAGCAAAGTTCAAGGCGAAAGCTGCTGCGCTTGGACTGGAGCTATGAACCGTTCCGTCATTTCGTCGGCCCGGTGTCGCGGGGGGCCAATTGGCTCAAATACGTCAACCAGGCCGAGACGGCAGCAGAACTGGCAGCTTTGCGGAAGTGCGTGG
>CAYUJE010000253.1:0-4143 GCA_964444865.1 uncultured Pirellulaceae bacterium
TTCCGAAGACCGATGCGCTATCCAATTGCGCCACGGGTGCTTGTGGTTATTTGCCGCCAAACATAGATTCTCGGCGGCTTTCCCTGCAGAATATCACGAGCCGCCGCCTTTGCACAGGCTTGCCCAGGGAATGGCGGCAGGTTCTTGCTACTTCTTGGGCTCCACCTTCTGGATGCGGATCTTGTCAAACGCTGCTGTGCCGGTGCCGCCGAACAGGCCGATGCGGAAGATCCCTTCGCGGGCGCTCGTCGGAATGTCGAAAGTCTTCGTCACTTCGTGCCAGTCGCTTGTGCCAAGATAGGGCCCCATGACCTGCATGCCGAGATCGCGGCGCTGATCGTCATAAAGAGTGAAGAGGATGTAGCACATCTCGTTTTCGTCGGTGCCGCGGGCAACCCCTTTGGTCATCACCTGGGCGGAAACTTCGAGCTGCTTGACTTTGCGACCGTCGATGCCGAAGCCCTGCAACAAGTGGGCGGAAACGCCAGGTTCGTCGTTCGTAAAGCTGACATAGTGCTCGCCGTCCGGCGCTTTGGCGTCCGTTTCCCACTTGACATATTTCTCGTAATACCAGCCGGGCTGCGCACCGCTGGGAAATGCCTTTTCCTCAAAACTGCCGTTGGCGAGTGATGGATTTTCGGGGTCTGGTTTCTCCTTGCGGTTATCCTCCGCCTTGCCCGTCATGGGGACGAATAGGGTGGGAAGCAGCGCCTCGGATTCCAGCTTGCCCCCTTTCTTGCGGAAGAGATACAGCGTTTGCTCATAACGCTTGCCGACGGGGACCACCATCAGTCCCCCTTCCTTGAGTTGTTCCACCAGGGGTTCGGGAACTTTTTCCGGTGAGCAGGTAACGATGATCTTGTCGAACGGCGCATGTTCTTTCCAGCCGAGAAAACCGTCTCCCACTTTCGTCGTGACGTTGTCGTATCCGAGTCGCTTCAGAACACGCGCGGCACTCTTGCCGAGCGATTCGACAATTTCGATGCTGTAAACTTCCTTGACCAAGGGGCTGAGCACGGCCGCCTGGTACCCGCTGCCGGTGCCGATTTCCAGAACTTTATCGCCCGGTTGGAGGTCAAGCGACTCCGTCATGTAGGCGACAATGAACGGGGACGAGATGGTCTGCTTGTCGCCAATGGGGATGGCCTTGTCGAAGTAGGCTTCGCGGCGATACTTGAATTCGACGAACTCATGCCTGGGAGTCGCGAGCATCGCTTTGATCACCCGTTCGTTCTTCACTCCCGATCCGACGACCACCTCTTCCACCATTCTTTTGCGAGCCTGTTCGAACTGAACTCGCGTTTGAGCATTTGCCGGGAAGAGCACCGCTCCCAGGAGAACCGCCAAGGTAGCTGCGTATGCCAAGACGAAAGTGCGTTTCATAGATATCTCCCCGAGTCGGAGCATTCCCTTGGTATCAGCTCGAATTCATTGCTTTCAATTATAACGCGCACCGGCGGCCGATGGCGCTCTTCGTCGAACCCAATAGGGAAAGGCCAACAGTTATCTTTCCGCCGTGAGGGAAAAATTCAGCACTCGTCCCCCGCCCAGTTCTTCGGCACGCAGAGTTAGTTTTTTGCCGATGAGCGATTCCCCCGCTTCCAGCAAGAAAAGAAGCGGACTTTGGCCATTGGGAGGTGCGGTGAATTGACGGGTTTCTCGCCTACGGCCGGGAGTGAACAGAACGCACTGAAAACTGAGCGGTTTGTCGGTGAAGTTCGTCAATTGCTGCGTGACCTCCAATAGGCCGTCTTCTCGCAGGCGCGAGGTCATTTCGAAGGCAACATCGGTCAGGCCAAGCTGCAAGGTGCGATGGACGCTGAACTGGTAAGTGCGATCCGCCGTCAGTTCAAAATCCAATTGCAGCGGTTGCGGTCCGCTGCTGGCATCCTGAAGAGTGACCCCAATGGGAAGCCGGAATTCTTCCCCTGGCCCCAGGCGGAAGCGGGCTCCCTCGGATTCCACTTTCCAGCCGAGAGGGGCCTTGAGCTTGACGTCACCACTCACTCCTTGAGGAAAGTGGTTTTTCAATCGCAAATGGATGATCTGTTCCCGGTTAAAAACACTTTCCAGGTCGGAGCTCGCAAAGTCTGCGTCCATCTTGAAGCGCGCGACGTGGGGATTGAGTCCCGTGATGAAAGTGGGCAGGCTGCCAGCGTGGATCCGGTGGAGATGCTGCCCTCCTTCGATTTCCATGCGCAAAGCGGTCTCGCGACCCCACAGGTCAGTCTGTCTTAGATCCTCGCCAAAGTACATCGCTTCCACTGTCGGCTTGTCGTTCCAAATGGCCATCACGGCCTCCCCATCACGCACAAAAATATGATTGGTGCTGCCGCCAGGAAGCTGCATCTTTCCGAGATACTCGCTGCCGGTAATGGCGACCGCGGTCGTTCGCCAGGGCAGAAAGAGCTCTCCGGGCTTGCCATCGGCCTGCATCGCGCCCGATTCTGAATCAAAGGGCCGCGACAGGAATACGGAGTCGGCACCGGCGATTTTCGCCGCCAGCATTCGCATCGCCAGGTCGCGGGCGCGCGTGGCCAGTGAATACTCGGATTTAGAAAGCGGATTCAGAGCGACCCAGCGCTGGCGCGGATCAATATATTGCGATTCGGGGGGGAGGTGAATATAAGCTTCCAGTTCCGCTGCAGTCATCGCGGGACTTCCCGTGTAACTCAGCATGGTCAACGGAACGTCCGCTGCGGGAGGAGCGATCAGGAAATCCCAGCCCGCAACCAGTTTCACTTCCTGTCCGAATCGCTCCAAGTGTTTCTTGAATTCCGAAGTCTTTTCGGCAAGTCGCGGGTAGCCGACCAGGCTCGTGTCCTGATCACTGCCAAGTTGCCAGCGGCCGACTTTGAGCGAAAGCCGCGTCATAATCGGGTCCACCCACGGCTGCCACGCTTCCGAATCTTCCAGAATGTTGGCGATGGATTCGCCGCTGCGGTTCTGCGGATGGTCCAGCACGCCGATCATTTCAATCCCTTGCAGACTGAGCTTTTCCGCAAACCAGGCGATCCGATCGGCCGCGCCCGATTCGGATTGCGAAAAAGTAACTGGGTACTTGGCCCAGTGAACGCCCGACTGCGCAAGCAGTGATGCCATTTGGGCACTTTCCAGCGGGTCTTCGCCTGCTGGCAGCGTCCAGCCGAATTCTCCCTCTTTGGGTAACGGGGCCGGTCGGAGGACAACAAACGTTGTGGATCGTTCGATGCGTTCCGTTTCTTTTCCTTGCCAACGGACCTGCACCTGATAATAGCCATTACTGGGAACCGGAGGTTTCCAGTCCGCTCTGGCAATAGCATCGGTGCCGATGGTGAGGTTCTGGTCTTCCTTGGCAAGGCTGCGGCCTTCATGATCGCGGAGTTCGAAGTAAAGCGTCGACTGCGAGTGAGGAATGCCGGCAATCTCGCACTTTATTTCCACCTGATCTGGCGATGTAAAAATCGACAACGGGCTCTTGGACTGGACAGTCATTCGCGGCAGATGTTGCAAGCGGAGCCGGCGAAAGGCGGCTTGGCCTCGCAAATCCTGCCGCTGGCCGCGGGGAGCGACACGGAGCGTGATGCTGGCAGCTGCAGTCTCTTGATGCGGGGTATAGGGTCCTAGACGAAAGGGCTGCCACTGGCCGGTGGATGACCGACTGCTGATGGTGGTGGAGTGTTGTAGCAACACTTTGCCTTGAGAATTCAAAAAGTTCAGAGTGACGTGGGCGTCGTCATGCGCGAGATCTTCCAGCCGACATTCCCCTTGCAGCACATAGCTGAAACTGGGGGTAATGGGGATGTGCGGACAAGCTGCCTCCGCCGCACCGCCGTTCATTTCAATCAGCAAAGTGCTGCCGCGTGCCGGGTCACTCTTGTCCTCGGCGATGCCGACTTTGAGAAAACCGGGATAGCCGGCCCCCTGGCGACGAGTCCAACCATCCGGCCAGCCGTCGTAATTCCGATCCGCCGATGTGCCAAAGTCACATTCAAAGACGATGGAACCGGCGACCGCTTTGAGGGGAGTAGCGGCAGCATGATGGGGATCCGCGTGCTTTGGCTGCTGCGGTTGCGACTCCTGGTGCTTCGCTGCCGGGGGGCCGTGCGCAGCCGGTGCGCCCTGGGGGTTGGCAGTCAGCAGCACTAGAATGAAGGGAACAAC
>CAYUJE010000253.1:4243-9783 GCA_964444865.1 uncultured Pirellulaceae bacterium
TTCGTGTCGGAGTCCAACTGGCCAGCCTGCGGCTGCCGCTTAAACAAGGTTTGCTTACTGCGGCGCGGATGGGGGCAGAAGCGGTGGAAATAGATGGCCGCAATGAGGTGAAAGCGGACGAATTGTCCCGCACGGGGGTGCGGCAGGTGCGGAAGATGCTGGAAGATTTGAATTTGCGGGTTAGCGCGGTGACCTATCGGACCCGCCGGGGCTACCAGGTTCCCGACGACCTGGAGCGGCGAATCGCCGCCACGCAGCAAGCTCTCAAGATGGCCTATGAGCTGGGGACCAACGTCGTCATCAATCACATCGGCCGGGTGCCGGAAAAGAACACGCCGGCCTGGACGATCATGGTGGAAGCCCTCACCGACATCGGCCGCTATGGCCAGCGGGTGGGAGCGACGCTGGCGGCGGAGACAGGCACCGAAAGTGGCGAGGAACTCGCCGGCCTGATCACCGCCCTGCCGCCGGCTTCGCTTGGCGTGGATCTAAATCCCGCCAATCTCATCGTCAACGGGCATTCACCTCGCGAGGCGGCCAAGGCACTTGGGGAACATGTGCTGCACGTTCACGCCACCGACGGCACCCGCGACCTCGCCCACGGCCGCGGCATTGAGGTGCAACTCGGCCGCGGCCTGGCGGAATTCCCCGAGCTGCTCGGCATCCTGGAAGAACATCAATACCGCGGCTTCATCACCATCGAGCGGCGGCAAAGCGAAAACGCGATCAATGAAATTGCGGATGCGGTAAAGTATTTGAAGAGTTTGTAGACTTCGAGCCTGCCTGTGTTGGGCGCTGGTTGGGCGAGGGTCTCCCGACCACTGCTTTTAACATCTCAGATTTCAGGTTTGGGTTTGGAGCGTTGCAGGACTCGGAATACCGAGCCGTGGGTTCGGTCGTGGCGTTTGGCGGCGTGCGGACGACGATTTTTGTTGACGGCCTTGACCCGCGCCCAACTTTGCCAGATTAGCCGTCACACTCCGGGTGCCGGCATGTCCGCTGACGGAGTGAGCGGACTACAATTTGGCTGATGAATTCCCCGCTACCACGCCGCCTGCTCCGAAGTCTGGCGGCGCATGCCACCAACGTCGCCGCACGGCTGGAGACTTCGGTCACGGAAGACTGCGGTCGACTGGCGGGGGCAAGAGCTTCTTTGGAAGTCGCGCTCGGTCGCGAAATTCCTGCCGCGGAATGCGCGGACATGCTGAGCCAGGCGATGGTGGCTTCGTTGCCCCTGGCACTGGCTCGGAAGGATGTGTTTTCCGTCGCCGCACCTTGGCTGCTGGAACAAGCGAAGCCGTGGGAAAGGCTGGTGCTGGAGGAAGTCTGTGGTGTTACGTCGCAGTGGCTCCCGGCAAAGGAGACTGACCTTGTACTTGGTACCGAGTACTCAGTACTAAGTACTCCGTTCACCGACCTCACCCATCTTTTTGAACATTTCCTCGCCGAGCACTGTCGCCTTCACCGCAAGCGGGGCGGCGTTTTCTACACGCCCGTCGAGCTCGTGCGGTTCATCACCAAACGCGTCCACCAGCAGCTGCAGCAGGAATTCGGCCTCGAACGCGGCCTGGCGAATGCCACCATTCTCGACCCCGCTGCCGGCACGGGGGCATTCTTGCTGGGTGTAATTGACCTCATGCACTCTGACGTCGCTGCCAGTGAGAACTGGTGCGATTTTGTCTCTCAGCAACTTCTCCCCAGGCTTCACGGCATTGAAATCATCCCTGCCGCGTCCCTCGCCGCGCAGCTCAACATCGCCGTCACACTCGCCGACACCGGCTTTGATTTTCAGCAGCCGGGACGAATCCAGGTGGAGCTCGGCAACTCGCTCGCGGACGGAGCCTCTTCCAATCTGCATTCTGCAATCCACAATCTGCATTCTCCCCTTGCCATCCTCGGCAATCCTCCCTTCTCCAGCCTCTCCGACAATCGCGGAGAGTGGATCACCGCTCTCGTCCACGGCACCCAAGAGCGTCCCGGCTATCTCGTCACCGCGAACGAACGGCTGGGTGAGAGAAAGACCTGGCTGCACGACGATTATGTGAAGTTCATCCGCTACGCCCAGTGGCTGATCGAAGAAGCCGGCAGCGGCATCGTCGGTTTCGTCACTAACCACGGCTATCTCGATAACGTCACCTTCCGCCTCATGCGCAGCGAACTACTCCGCGTCTTCAGCCGCATGGATGTCGTCGATCTGCACGGCAATCGGAAGAAGGGGGAAACGGAAAGGGGTCGGGAGGGGTTTTCGCGGGAGCAAACTCTCGAACTGCAGAAAGATGAATCGCGAAAACTCCTCCCGACCCCGTTAATCACGCGCGACGAAAACATCTTCGGCCTCGATCAAGGCATCGCCGTCGGCTTCTTCCGCCGGCTGCCCGAAGAGAAAAGGGGTCGGGAGGAGTTTTCGCGGACGGAGACCAAGAAAGTCAACGAACCACCCCCGCGAAAACTCCTCCCGACCCCGTTTGTTCAGCATTCCGAACTTTGGGGCACCCGTAACGACAAACTCCGCCGTTTAGCCACTGAATCGACTCTGAATCCGACCACAACCATCACTCCCACTCCTCCCAACTTCCTCTTCACCCCCGCCGCTCCGCCGAAGCCGCCGGAATATGCTTCCGCATGGCGGCTCCCCGAGGCAATGCCGGTGAATACCACGGCTCCAGTGACGGCCCGCGACCACTTCGTCGTCGCGCACACTAGGGAAGAACTCTGTCGCCGCATGGTCGAGTTTCGCGATCTCTCCATCCCCGACGAAGAAATCCGCAGCCGCTACTTCACCCGCACCCGCAGCGCGAAGTATCCGCCGGGGGACACCCGGAGTTGGAAGCTCCCCGCCGCCCGCCGCATCCTCGCTGCCGAGGACGACTGGCAATCCTTCATCCGCCGCTGTCTCTATCGCCCCTTCGACTGGCGGTACGTTTTCTGGCACAAGGCGATGATTGATTGGCCGAGGTCGTCGGTGGTGGATAGATTGCAGATTGAGGATTGCAGATTGCAGAATCGAGAGCAGAGTTCTGCAATCTGCAATCTGAAATCTGCAATTCTCATTTCTCGCCGCCAGATGCTCCCCACCCAGCCCTGCAGCTTCTTCTGGATTGCGGACACGCTGGCCCTGGACGGCGTGATCCGCAGTGATAACCGGGGGAGCGAATCTCTCTTTCCGCTGTATCTGAAAAGTACGCGCGGCCGTTCTCTCGACGTCACCACCAATTTCGCGACTGACTTTCTCGAGATGGCCGCAAGCCGATTGCAGCTCACCTGGCTGACAAGCGCCCGAGGTGACTTGACGACCACTTTCGGCCCGGAAGACTTGCTGCACTATATCTACGCGCTCTTCCATTCCCCCACCTACCGCCGGCGCTATGCGGCGGAGCTGCGGACCGATTTCCCCCGCATCTTAATGCCGAACGACAGTGATCTCTTCGCCAGCCTCGTCCCTCGTGGCGAGCGGCTGGTTCAATGGCACACGCTACGCGCTCCGGCCCCGGCTTTCGGCGATGTCTCGGCGAATCAACTCCAGGATTTCCGAGCCGGTGGTCATCAACTGCTACGCCCTTCACGCCACCCAGCGGCAAACCCCGAAGCTCACGCTCTCGCTCCCTATATCGCCGCCACGCTCCACGAAATGTCCGCCATTGACGGCGACATCGAGCGATTGGGAGGATTTCCCGCGGCATTTGCATAGATTCGGTACTGCAAGGCTCCTTTGCTCCCGCCGGTCGTAACCTATTCTTCCTCCATCGACGCGCCGAATGAGCATGTCGAACGGTCAGCGCGTCCGTTATAATTCTCCTATCCCGTTCAGGCGGAAGTTTTCACCCAACTAAACAAATGGCAGAGGCAAAACGAATCGGAATTCTCACCGCCGGCGGCGATTGCCCCGGGCTCAACGCCGTCATCCGCGGCGTGGTGAAGAGCGCCAATACCCACGGCTATGAAGTGGTCGGATTCTTGAAAGGGTATGAAGGGCTGGTCGATCCAGTCAGTTACATCCCGCTCAATCATAAGAACACGACCGGTATTCTCAGCCAGGGTGGAACCATCCTGGGCTCTACGAACAAGGGTCGATTCTGCGCCACGGTCGGCGTCAACGACCGAGTGGAACTCGACCCCGAACTGGTCGCCGGCGTGAAAACGACCGTCGAACACCTCAATCTCAGCGGCCTCATTTGCGTCGGCGGCGACGGATCTCTGGCCGTGGCCCAGCAGTTTCACGAAAACGGCATTCCGGTCGTCGGCGTGCCGAAGACCATCGACAACGATCTCTCCTCAACCGCGTTCACGTTCGGTTTTTTCAGTGCCGTGTTCTGTGCGACCGACGCCCTCGACCGTCTGCACACCACGGCCGCCAGCCACGAGCGGGTGATGGTGCTGGAAGTGATGGGCCGCCACGCGGGGTGGATCGCCCTTTATGCCGGCATTGCCGGGGGCGGAGACGTCATCCTGATTCCGGAGATTGATTGGTCCTATGAAAATGTCTGCCAGGCCGTGCTGGCCCGCGAGCAGAAGGGAAAGAAATTCACTCTGGTGGTCGTCGCCGAAGGAGCGACGCTCCCCAGCGGCGAGATGGTGGTGCAAGACGAGCGCCGCAAGGAGCAGCAGCAAGTTCGGCTGGGTGGTGTCGGCAACGTCGTGGCCCACGAGATTGAGCGACGAACCGGCAAGGAAACCCGCAGCGTCGTCCTTGGCCACCTGCAGCGCGGCGGCGGACCTACCACGTTCGACCGCGTGGTCGCCACGCAGTTCGGGGCTCATGCCGTGCGGCTGATTGTCGAGCGAAAGTTCGGCCATATGATCTGCTACCAGCCGCCACTGATGGGGAGCGTGCCGATTATCGACGCCATCCATCTTTGCACGGTCGATACCGTTGGCTGTGCGGTGCAGGCGGCGCGGGCTCTGGGAATCAGCTTTGGCGACGACTTCCGCGAACTCCCCTTCCGATATGTTCCTGAAGCGCCGGCCGAGGGAAGTGAAGATCAAGAACTAGTCGAAGCCGTGGCGCGGCGGAAGAAGCGGGCGGCGAAAGTGTAGCCGTTATCGGCTACAATGCTGTTTTCCCGCAGAAAACTGAGCCTTTTCAAGGATTGCTCCCATGAGCGCCTTTGCCGCCGCGACTCGCAAAGTAGACGATCTAGTTCTAACCGCCATCCCCGAAGATGAGCGGATTTGGGTGCCGCAGGCCGAGAATATCTGGTTTCGGCCGCTGTTTCTCAACACGGTGGCTGGTGAGTGGGTGAATCTGCTGCGGGTCCGCCGCAGCGGCGTGCTGAGTCGGCATCGCCACCCCGCGCCGGTGCATGGCTATGTCATCAAAGGCTCCTGGCGATACCTGGAGCACGACTGGATTGCCCGCGAAGGAATGTATGTCTTCGAGCCGCCGGGAGAAGTGCATACGCTAGTCGTCGATGACGACGTGGACGAGATGATTACTCTGTTCCACGTTTGCGGAGCACTCATCTACTACGATGCCGCCGGCAATCCCTGCGGCCACGACGACGTCCACACCAAGATCGAACTCTGCCGCCGCCACTATTCCG
>CAYUJE010000254.1:0-9711 GCA_964444865.1 uncultured Pirellulaceae bacterium
GTACGTCAACTCGGCGGACGGCATCGCTCCCGCGTGCATTTTCCTCGTTCCCAAGCTCCGCTTGGGAACGCAAGTGCAGAAGCTCTGCTTCTCGACTCATTCGAAGCGGAGCTTCGGAAGATGTGTTCCCAAACAGAGTTTGGGAACAAGGTGAATGCCGCGAGGATAACTCTTATGGCTTAAAGTGCTCCGCCATTTTCCGTTCCAGATTCGGCACGCGGCGGCGGAGGCGGGAGGATAGTTTTTCGGTTTCACCGCCGGACTGGGAGTCCTTGAGAAAGCTGATGAGTTCGGCGTGGGCTTCGCGGGGGCCGTGGATCATAAAGTGAACCCAAGCCCAGGCGTCTCGATATTCTTCGCGTCCCATGGCTTTCAGGTCCGTCATTTCCTCCAGCGCCTCCAGCCGCGGCGAAGTCCCTTGGCGAAGCAAGGCGCGGATGGTGGCGAGGTGCGGATTTTCAGAAGCCCGCTTGTCCCGCGGGACTTCAAAGTACTCGGCAATCCCCTCGTCGAGCCAAAGCGGCACGGTCTCAAACGAGGTGTGCAGCAAGGCATGTGTGCTTTCGTGCCGGACGTCGATTTCGAAGTCGGTCCCTTGATGGGCAAAGACCATTCCCGGCCCGCGACCCTTAATGTAGAGAGCCCGCCGCGACGGGACGCGGGGAAAGTAGCGTTTGAGATAGGCTTCGTAAGTTGCCTGCTTCTCGAAGAGAAACAGGTGGATGTTCTCTCGCGGCTCCTGCGTCCCCAAGATGGTGGCGATGTCCTGCTGCAGGGACGCAATTTCCGAGAGCAAATCTTTTTGGGAGTCGAAAGAAAAGTCGGCATGGCAGAGAAACGGCCCGGCGTTGCGCTCAGCCGGCCATTTATCGGCAGCGGAGAGGTTAGCGAATGGCGCGACCGTCGCGAGCGCGCAGAACGCCGCCCAATAGAGCGCATCACAGGCTCTCTTGCCGACACGACGCAATGTGGACTCCCGCTTGTTAGTCGCCAGCACTCTCCGAGTGCTGGCATGTCCGCTCACTCCGTGAGCAGGCTGCCTTGAAGCGTGGAAATCTAGGGAGTGCGGGGGTGGCGGTCAAGAGAAGCGGCGTAAGCCGGGCAAGCCGGGCTGCACTCCAATTGACCCATCTCGTCAATCCCGGTATCGTTCATTACCGGGGTCGAATTTGCCAGTCGCTGCCCATTAAGTACGCCCAAGTAGCCCCTTCACGATGTGAGCGGGCTGCTTTTTGCGGACTACTTTTCCGACTTTTTCGAAGGCTTGTCCGTGAATTACGCCGCGATTGGTCCGATAGCCATCCATTTTCCCGAACGCGTCGAAACCAACGCGCACTTGCAAGCCGAATTTCCTGCTTGGGACGTGCCGCTGATTTATGAAAAGACGGGCATTGCGGCCCGGCATATCGCAGCGCCGGGGGAATGTGCTTCCGACCTGGCGGTGACAGCGGCCAACAAGCTGTTTCACGATTTCAGTATCGATCCACAGAGCATCGACTTCGTGCTTCTCTGCACGCAGACTCCCGATTACCCGCTGCCAACGACCGCCTGTCTGTTGCAAAGCCGGCTGGGGCTGCGGACGAATGTGGGGGCGCTCGACTTCAACCTCGGATGCTCGGGATTTGTGTATGGCCTGTCCTTGGCGGATGGCCTGATTCGGGGGGGCTGCGCTAAAAGAGTGCTACTGATCACTGCCGAAACCTATTCCAAATACATCCACCCTTCCGACCGGAGCCTGCGGACGATTTTTGGTGATGCGGCCGCCGCCACGCTGATTGAAGCCGCCCCAGAGCCAACGCTTTCCTCTTTTCAATTCGGCACCGACGGAACGGGGGCCGATACGCTGCTGGTGGCTAAGGGGGGGGCTCGTCTCGCCGCGGACGCCATCAAGCCGCGGCACCGGCATCGGTGGGAAAGCGAGCTCTACATGGACGGGCCGAGCCTGATCAACTTCACGGTCGCTGCCGTTCCGCAATTGGTGCAGAATATCCTCGCCGCCGCCAACCTGCGGAAGGACGAAATCGATTTGTTCCTGCTTCATCAGGCCACGCGAAAAATGCTGGACCTGCTGCGGGAAGCCCTGGAGTTAACCCCCGAGCGGATGCCCATTGTTCTGGAAAACTGTGGCAATACGGTTTCGTCCACCCTTCCAATCTTGATTGACGAGCTCCGCCGCGACAAAAGCCTTCGGCCCGCGATGAACAACATCCTCGTCGGCTTTGGCGTCGGCTGGTCTTGGGCCGGGTGCGTCTGGCGAGAAACCTGGAAAGGTTAGCAGAATGAGCGACCTCATCATCACGACCAGCGATGCCATCGAAGGCCGTAAGATCAGTCAGTATTTGGGAATTGTCCGGGGCATTGCCGTCCGCGTACCGACCATTGGCCAAGGCTTTCAAGCCATCGGCCAGGCCCTCTCAGGCAATATGCAGGCCGGCGCAGATATGTTCGCCGACCTCTGCGAAAACGCCCGCGCCCAGGCATATGCCCGGCTCGTGGAACACGCCCAGCAACTGGGAGCCGACGCGGTCATCGCCATGCGGTTCACATCCACAACCGTGGGAGAGTCGGCGGCGGAGATTTTGGCTTATGGGACGGCGGTGAGGCTGGGCTAAGCGGAGTACTTGGTACTGAGTACTTTCGACCTGCCTACTTCCTCTTCTCCAGCGCCCTCTTCACCGCAGTCCCCATGTCAGCAGGGCTATCTGCCACTTCAATGCCGGCGTCTTTCAGGGCGGCGACCTTCTCCGCAGCAGTTCCCTTGCCCCCGCTGATGATCGCGCCGGCGTGGCCCATGCGGCGGCCGGGGGGAGCGGTAGTACCGGCGATGAAGGCGGCGACCGGCTTGGTGACGTTGGCTTTCACATAGGCAGCGGCTTCTTCTTCCGCGGTGCCGCCGATTTCACCCATCATCAAGATCGCTTCGGTCTGCGGGTCTTTCTCATACAGGGCGAACAAGTCGATAAAGCTGGTGCCGACAATCGGGTCGCCGCCGAGGCCGACGCAGGTCGATTGGCCGAGACCCAGGTTGGTCGTCTGCCACACCGCTTCATACGTCAGCGTTCCCGAGCGGCTCATGATGCCGATTTTTCCGGGCTTGTGGATGTAGCCGGGCATGATGCCGATTTTGCATTCGCCGGGGGTAATGAGACCGGGGCAGTTCGGGCCAATCAGCACCGCGTCGCTGCGGCGGATCAGCTCATACACCCGCACCATGTCCAGCACCGGCACACCTTCGGTGATGGCGGCGATGACCTTGATGCCGGCATCGAGCGCCTCCAGGATGGCGTCTGCCGTGAACGCGGCTGGGACGAAGATCATCGTGGCATTGGCCCCGGTCTTTTCCACCGCTTCGCTCACGGTGTCGAACACGGGGACCCCTTCCACGGTCTCCCCACCTTTGCCTGGCGTCACGCCGCCGACCATCTGGGTGCCGTATTCCTTGCACCCCTTGGTATGAAACGCCCCCGCCTTGCCGGTGATGCCCTGGCAGATAACGCGGGTGGATTTGTTGATCAATATGCTCATGGGACAGGAGTCAGGGGTCAGAGGTCAGGAGTCAGTTATTTCTTCCGTCTCAAATTCGCGTTCGCAAATCACTTCGCTGCTGCGACGGCTGCAACCACTTTCTTCGCCGCATCGGTCAATCCCTCAGCATTGATCACCTTGATGCCGCTATTCGCCAGGATTTCCCGGCCTTCCTTCACTTCCGTCCCTTCCAGCCGCACGACGAGCGGGATGTTGAAGCCGACGGCTTTGCTGGCGGCGACGATGGCGTTGGCGATGGTACTGCACTTGGCGATGCCGCCGAAGATGTTGACCAGGATTCCCTTCACGTTCGGGTCGGAAAGGATGATGCGGAAAGCCTCGGTCACTTGCTCGGTGTTGGCTCCGCCGCCGACATCCAGGAAGTTGGCCGGTTCACCACCGTGGAGCTTGATGATGTCCATCGTGGCCATCGCCAGCCCGGCGCCGTTCACCAGGCAGCCGATGTTGCCGTCTAATTTGACGTACGACAGGCCGGTGTTGCTGGCCCGCACTTCAGCCGGGTCTTCCTCGGAGAGGTCCCGCATTTCCAGCAGGTCTTTGTGGCGGAACATGGCGTTGTCGTCGAAGGCAATCTTCGCGTCGAGAGCGACCAGTTCCCCCGCTTCGGTGACGACGAGCGGGTTGATCTCTACCAGGCTGCAGTCGTATTGCACATAGGCCCGGCAGAGGGTTTTCATGAACTTCTCCGCGCTGCCAACAGAAGCACCTTTGATTCCCAGCTTCTGGCACAGCTTGCGGACCTGATAGCCGTAGAGACCGGCGTGGGGATCAAAGTGCTCCTTGAAAATCTTCTCCGGCGTCTCTGCGGCGACCTTTTCGATTTCCACGCCACCTTCGCTGCTCACCATTAATACTGGCTTGGCGGCCTGCCGGTCGAGGACGATCCCCAGATACAATTCGCGGGCGATTTTGCACCCCTCTTCGACGAAGACCTGATTGACGGTCTTCCCTTCGGGTCCGGTCTGAATCGTTACGAGCTTGTTGCCGAGCAGCCCCTTGGCGACCTTGGCCGCTTCGTCGGCACTCTTGACGAGTTGCACGCCCCGCTGAGAAGGGTTATCGATGACGGTTCCCTTACCGCGGCCGCCGGCGTGAATCTGGGCCTTCACCACGGAAATCGGGCTCCCCAGTTCCGTGAAAGCCGCCGCCGCCTCTTCGGGAGTGCGGGCCGCTTTGCCGCGGAGCACCGCAACACCGGCTTTGCGGAAAATCTCTTTGCCTTGATACTCGTGAATTTTCATCGCTGCCCATCCATTTTCGCGGATTCGTTGTAAGTGGCGGATTATAAGTCGCTTCCCAATCGGTGGGAAGGATGCCGAAATTGTGGCCTGTCACAGCTTTCTGGCATTTTGCCCTCGGATGCGCTATCATGTGGAAGTTGCCCCCTCTCCCCGTTCGCTATGAGGTTCTCATGTCCCTCTCCCGCCGCCAGTTCACAGAGGCCACGCTCGGCTCGCTGCTTACCTATTCGCTCCTCGAGACGCTAGTGACGCGGGATGCCTTCGCGGAAGACATGAAGCTGCTGGCCGGGAAGTGGATGAAGGATCTCAATGAGTTGTCCGAAGCGGTGAAGGGGCAGAAGCTCAAGCAGACCGACTGGATGACCAAGGTGGATGAATTATTCGCCAAGGTGGATCTGGCGGACGCACTCAAATTCATCGACTTCGAAAAGCTGACGGCGAATATCAAGCACGCGGAAAGTGGCGAGAAGAGCCTGCGGGCCAAGTTTCCGCAGGTCGAAGGACTGCCGACGAACCTGGTCTTCGGCCACCAGGTCTTTGCCCTGGGCCAGGGGCGGAGCGTCGTCCCCCATGGCCACAACAACATGGCCACCGCGTTTCTGATCCTGAAAGGTGACTTTCAAGGGAAGCACTACGATCGGCTCGAAGACACCGAGACCCACATGATCATCCGCCCGACGATCGACCGGGCGTTCAAAGCCGGGGAACACTCGACCGTGTCGGATTACAAAGACAACGTCCACTGGTTCAAAGCGACCAGCGAGTCGGCTTATATCTTCAACATCCACGTCATGAACGTGAACCCGGAAAGCAAGCAGCGGACCGGCCGCGTCTACATCGACCCCGCCGGCGAAAAACTCACCGATGGGCGGATCAAGGCACGGAAAATCGGGACGGATGAGGTGCTGAAGCTGTATGGGTAAGAATGGCAATTCATAGTTTTGTCCACAGATTTCGCAGATGCTCGCAGATTAAAGGCAGGTTTCCGGATTTCTAAATCTGAGACCATCTGCGAAATCTGTGGACGCATTCACTTCCTCGGCCTCGTCTTCTTCGCCTTGCTGATCTCATAGCCGGGATAGCCGCCGTAGCTGCTGCTGGAGAGGCCGTTCTGGGTGCCGCCAACGTAGGAGGGGAGGTTTCCTTTGATGGTGACCTTGACCACTCCGGTTTCGCCGACTTTCAGCAGGCCGCTGTGGACGACGGCAGTGGCGAGGCGGGAATCGGTGGTGTAGGGATTGCTGCCGTACATGGTGCCGCCCCCCGCCCCGGTCACTTTGAAGAGATAGGTTTTGCCGACCTGCGATTCCAAAGCCTTGAGATTGCCAGGGTCGGGCTGGGCACCCTTGATGTCCACCTTCTCCACCACTTCCCGCTCCGGCAACGCTAGCGAGCGGAGCGTGCGGGCGTCGGCCAGTTTGAGCTTGAGCTCGCCAAACTGGGTCGTCTGAATGCGGAGAGCCTCGGCAGTAATCCGACCGGCGATTTTGGCGTCGGGCGTTTCGACGATGTCTAGCTCGTTCCCCGTCAGTTCGTTTTCAGGGATGACTTCCCACAGTCTGTCGAGCAGCGCGTCCGCTTCCTTGGCGATTTCGGGAAGACCTTCCTTGGCCGCTTTCTCCAGCAATGGCCACGCCCGGGCCTGTTGGGCAAACAACTCCGCCGCTGCTTGCTTGCGGGCGTTCACATCCGGCACGCCCAGCTTTTCGATCCACTGGGCGATCTTCAGTTTTTCTTCCTCCGTCAGCCGCTGGGCGAAGGCAATTCGCCGCACATCACCGGCGGGGACCGACAGCGTGCCATTGGGAGTTTGCACCATCACCGGCTCGTCGGCCAGCATGATTTTGAGCTGGCTCCCATCCGCCATCGTCACCACGGCCCGCCGTGGATCGATAGCCGCAAGCGGATTCTCCTCCTCATCTTCGGCCTCCAGGATTCCGCCTGGCTGGATAAGGGCGGCGGCAAACGTGAATAACGTCAGGCAAAAGCGAAGGTTCAATGTTTTGCGCATGATTTCGTCCTCGGATGCGGCAATGGCTGCCCACGGATAAGACGAAGCAAGGCATCGCCACGTTCTTGACAATAGCGCAGCGCAACCGAGATCGCAACTTGGCGGACGTTCGACCCCACGAACTTCTACGAGCGAACCACGGTGAAATAGCTATGAACCGCCCGATCGAAATGCTCGGGACGCATCTCAACCGGCTGGCCGTTATACACGCAGAAGTTACGGACCTGTTGCAGAAGATCTCGCGGCTGGCAGCGGCGCAGGGGGCGATTCACCGGGCGGTAATGTTTTTCGATGAGATAATCCACCACCTCGGGACGGAATTCGCAGTGCATTTGCTTGGCGACTATCTTGAACAGCAAATGAAATTCATCACGACTGGGATCGCGGACTTCCAGCTTATAGGGAATGCGGCGGAGGAAGGCTTCGTCAGCCAGACTGCTCGGTTCCAGATTGGTGGAGAAAATGATGAGCTGGTCGAACGGGACCTGGATTTTCTTGCCCGTGGCGAGTGTTAGATAATCGCACCGGTTTTCCAGCGGCACAATCCAGCGATTGAGCAACTCCTGCGGGCTCATCCGCTGGCGGCCGAAGTCGTCGATCAATAGACAGCCGCAGTTGCTTTTCATTTGCAGTGGGGCTTCTCCGACATTGGAACGCGGATCGTGGCGAATCTCCAGGCTATCCATGGTCAGTTCGCCGCCGGCGATGACCGTGGGACGGCGAATTTTGATCCAGCGGCGGTCGTGCTCCGCGGATTTGAGGATTCCACTGCCGATGGCTTCCATCGGCTCGTGGTAGGCGGCATCGAACAGCTTGAGAAACTGGCCGTCGTCAGTGATGGTGCGGGGAATCCAGATCGCCTGGCCGAAGCACATGGTCATCCGCTTGGCGAGAGTCGTTTTGCCATTGCCGGGGGCACCATACAGGAACAAGCCCGCGCCGCTGTTGACGGCAGGTCCGAGGGTATCCAGGAAACTGGGTTCCACGTAAATGTCGGAAAAGGCTTTTTGGAGTTGGCTGCGGCGTGGAGCTTCCGCCCTTACGGATTGGGCATCCACCGAAACGAGATAATCTTCCAGCGGCACGGGGGCCGCGCCGATATAGCCGCACTGATCGAGGGCCGTCTTGGCCCGCTGCCGCCCTTGGTCGGTCAGCGTATAGACATAATCTCCCATCTGAGCGCTGCCGGAATGCACAATTAATTGCCGCTGGCGGAGGGACTGGTAGATCGGCTCCAGAATGGCCAGAGGCAGGCAGACGTTGTCGGCAATTTGCCGGCCGCTGGCGGAGCCGATGAGCAGCACATATTTGAGCATCAACGACTCGACCAGACTGGCGGTCAGACCCGTCTCTTCGATGGACTTGGGATCGGCCGGTCGGAAGGCGTCCTCGTGCAGAATCGACGATAGCAGACTGCCGGTGAATCCCGGCAGCGACGAAGAACCGATCGAAGATTCCGCAAGCGTGCCTGCCGTCATATTCGCTATGCTCCGCAAAGGCGGAAATTCACGTGTGCCCCCACTTGTGGCTACAACGCTCCGCCTGGAAAGCATAGGTCACGACAACTGGCATGCACGTCCTGCTTGTCGTGATTAGCACCACCCCGCAAGAACGGCTACCTCGCATCAAACGTGCATTCCGGAGCGATTTTCTTGATGTAATCACGGCCGGCGGCCGTGATTCCCGTTCCTCCGTCGCCGAAATGGGTGAGCTTCTTGCAAACCTTGAATGTGGGGAGGCACATATCGGTGACTTGGGTCTTCCCCAGGGAGAGGTCTTCCATGTTGATGAGTCCGGTCAGTTGTTTAGCGCCCAAGTCGGAAATGCGGTTATCGCCGAGATAGAGCTTCCGCAGTTTTGGGGATCCCTTGAGGGCCACCACGGTTTGATCCGTAACCATCGCATGGTACAGGTCGAGTTCTTCCAGATTGTGGAATTTTCTCAAGACGGCAACGTCTTGTCCCACGGTAGTGTTATTCGCCTTAAGCACCCGCAAGGAGGCGAACCAAGGTGCTTTGAGAAAGCAACTGCCGTTGACGCTCGTCGAAGAAATGTGGAGCTCTTCGAGATGGGTCAGAGCACTCAATCGAACAATGCCGGCATCGGTGATTGACGATTGGCTAAGGCTCAGCACTTTGAGATTTGGCAGTACGCGCAGAATATCGATGTTGGCATCATCAATAATTCCGCGTTCCATGAGAAGCGTGTCGAGCATCGGCAGCTCCTTGAATACCTGGAGGCCATTGCTCGTGATGCGCCGGCAGCCGCTGAGATTGAGCAGGGCCAGATTGGGAAATTTGGCGACTTCCGCGAGGCCCCCATCCGTGACTTGACTATCGGAGAGGTCGCACCTGGTGATTCGAGCACGATATTCTTCCGAGAGCGCTCCCAGGGCACGGAGGGTCTCATCGTTCCTTTTCTCGACATCTCCTTTCAGAAAAGATTCGATGAGCAAGTCCGTGATCGCCGGCGTGGGCTGGGCGGCGGGTGTTGTCGCGGGGGGAGAGGATACCGGCGGCGACTCCGCAGGGCCTGGACTCGCTTCACTGGGAGGGGCAGCCGGTTTTGATTTGTCTTCGATAGTTTTCTGAATATCCGCGGCCTGCTTTTTGCCCTGTTCGACCAGGTCCTTGGCGTGATCGCAGGCGGCGGTGAAAAGTACGGGGAGGCTCAGCAAAGCCGCGAAACAGAGGCGAGACGAGAGTCGGTTATAGAGACGGCACATGAAATGAATTCCTTGAAATTCCGTTATCGAAAATGCTATTTAGAGGGACCAAAATTCTCTGCCGAGAGTCCGAGGAATTGCCACGCGGTGGCGTCAATTTCTCCGGTCTCTATCCGTTTGTTGGCCTTTTGCCAGGCCACGACGGCGGCACGGGTGACGGGGCCGAATTCCCCGTCTAGATTCAGTTC
>CAYUJE010000255.1:0-9611 GCA_964444865.1 uncultured Pirellulaceae bacterium
TGCGCGGGCTGGTCTTTCTTCCCTAGCCCCCAGCCCCCAGTCCCCAGCCCCCGGTCTGAAGTATCAGGGGGCTGACGCCCCCCGCTCGCCAAGATCCGGCGTCTTCTTCGACATGAGCAGCCGCGGGGATTCGCAGAGCCATGCAGAATATGCCCGGCGGATTTTCGATTGGAAGCTCACGGTCGCCGATGCCGACAAGCAGGTTCAGCTCGACAGCTTCTTCAGCAGTGAGCCGGGGGAGTATCTGCACATCTTCGACTACGCCGGCCGGCGGGTGACCAAGCGGGATTTGGACTGGGACGACTGGCACACCTGGCAGGCCCAACTCAACGCCCGCCTCCGGGCGGCGATTGGGTTTCTGTATGGCAACTTCGTCCGCGGCTGCGAGCGGGTGGTCATCGACGGCATCGAACCGACCGACCGGCCGGGGGAATCCATCCAGTTCAATCTATTTGAATACCTCTACCATCAGATTCTGCGCAAAGACCCTGAATGGGTCGCACGGGATTTATTCCGCGAAGCCTATCTGCGGAACGCCGCCGAAATCTCCAAGCATATCTACGACCCCGCCCGCATAGGCTGCCTGCTCCTTTACACGTCGCACGAAACAATGCTCGATGACCTCATCAGTCGGCGACTCGATGAGGGAGACGTCCTCTCGAATGCCAACACGATCATCTACATGGGCAAAGTCCGCAGCGGCGACCGGCTGACGCGGGCGCTGTATATCGCCAAGCACCGCGGCAGTGCATGCGACGAGCGGATTGTGCCCTACACTATTGGTAACGACGGAGTACTAATCGCGTAACATCTCAAGACTGACTTGCCGGCAGCGAATTGCTCCTAACCATGAACGAGCCCGATAACCACTACCAGCAGGCCCTCGCCGCGGTCGAGCAGACCCTCGACAAGTACCGTCGTTGCACCGACGCGGAGAAGGAGAAGCTCCGGAGCGAGTTGGCCGGTCTGCGGGACATGCACGACAAGCTGCAAAGCGGCCGGGTGGAGATTGTGGTTTTTGGCGAGATCAGCACCGGCAAGAGTGCTCTCATCAATGCCCTGGTCGGCGAAGCGGTTGCGGCGGTCGATGTGCAAGGTGGCTGGACCAAGGAGGTCTGGCACGTTAACTGGCAGGGGACCGGCTATCGGCTGCCGGGGCTCGGGGACAGCCAGGTCGTGCTGGTGGATACGCCGGGAATCAACGAAGTCGGCGGCGCGGCCCGAGGTCAGATGGCCAGAGAAGCGGCGGAGCGGTCGGACTTAATTCTGTTCTGTACCGATTCGGACCTCAACGATACCGAGCACGTGAACCTGGTGGAACTGGCATCGTTTCACAAGCCAATCATCGTCGTCCTCAACAAGATCGACCTCTACAGCCGTGAGCAGCGGGCCCGGCTCCTCGATGTTCTGTGCAATGAGCGGCTGCGGGACCTCGTGCCGAAGGAGCAAGTGGTCACCTCGGCTGGCGACCCGCGTGAGCGGGAGTACATCATTCAAGACGCCAGCGGCAAGGAACGAAGCGAGTGGAAGAAGCCACCACCGGATGTTGCGGACCTCAAGGCGGCCATTCTGGAAATGCTCGACAAAGAAGGACTGGCTTTGATTGCTCTCAACGCAGCTCTCTATGCGGCCGATAAGAGCGACCGGATTGCCTCGCTGCGGATTCAACTGCGGGAACGGCGGGCGATGCAGGTGGTGTGGAGTTACGCGACCGTCAAGGCGGTTGCGGTGGGGCTCAATCCGTTTGCCTTTGCCGACGTGTTCGGCGGCATTGCCATCGACGCCGCCATGATCATCACGCTGGCGGCTGTTTACGGTCTGGAAATGAAATGGTCCCAGGCCCACAAGCTGGCGCTCTCCATTGCCAAAGCCGCGGGCTGGATGACGGTCGGGGTGGTCGTCAGTACCGTCGCGGTCAGTGCCTTCAAAGCGTTCACGTTCGGCAAATCGACGCTCGTCACAGCGTTGCCCCAAGGTGCGGCGGCGGGCTACGGCTCATACATCGTCGGCGAAGCGGCCCGGTATTACTTCGAGCACGGAGCATCCTGGGGAACCGAAAGCCCCAAGTCAGTCGTGCAACGGATTCTGTCCCAGACGGACAAGCAGTCGGTCATCGACCGGCTGAAGGGGGAGTTGATCAAGAAGTTGCAAGTCAATCCCTATGCCGCAGGCGAGCGGGGGGCGTCAGCCTCCTGATACTTGACTTGTAGACGTCATGAAATATCAGGGGCTCACGCCCTCCGCTCGCCGAAGCAGTACAATCGACCTATGCACATCTACTCCGTCGACCATCCCGAACTGCCGCCGCTGGAAATGCCCGCGCGGTTCAAGATGGAGATTGTCTACTTCATGACCCCCAGTGGCGAGAACGGTGCGCCGCAACTGGGGCCCAACGAATACTGGATTCGCCGCGAGGAAGCGGTAAAGTGGCTCGACGACCTGGTCGTTTACGTCATCTCCCCGCTGGATGCTCGCTCCAAAGCGGAGATCGAATTGACCGAAGAACACGAAGCCTGGCTGGCCTGGATGGTGGAGAACAACATTCAGCACGTGCGGCTGGGATAAGCAATGCGAGAAAATGTTTTAAGAATCTTCACTGGTGCTGCTCCCTTGTCTCAATAGTTTCCTCAGGAGAAATGCGATGCCCCGTTTATCCTGCCCGCTGCTTCCATTGTGCTTGCTGCCCTGCATTCTCATTGTCACGCTCGTCTCCCCGGCTGCGGCCCAATTCGGCGGCTTACGGGCCGGCTTAGAAGATCAGCCGCGGGCCGGAGCGACATTCTCGCCCCTAACTCGCGAAGTCGCTGAGAGCTACATCGCCATTGATGGGAAAGCTGAAATTCGCGTGAAGCCCACCGAACTGCGGATCGTAATGGCCGTGACAGCCGAGGGGGAAACGGCCCAGGAGTGCCAGAAAACAGTGGATGCGACTCTTGCCAAATTGAAGGTAGCCTGGACGAAGCAGAAGATTCCTCCGGAGGCAATTGTCTTTGATTTCATTGCGGTGCTGCCGCGGTACGAATGGAAGAGCGAAAAGCGGGAGGCCTCGGAAGTTGGCGTGGAAAAGAAGTCCGGCTATCGGATGCAAAGCAACGTGCACCTGGCTGTCCCTGGCGATCCGGCAGCCCAGGCCGCATTAGCCGCGGCATTTGAACTGGGGGTGACGGACATCATTGCGTTTGACTACTGGAGCAAGGAACTCGACGCCGTGAAGGAGCAGATCCGCGGCAAGGCGCTCCTGGCCGCGCGTGGCAAAGCCGATGGGATGCTGGCGATGTTTGCGGACAAGCCGCCGCTCATCAACGTCCAAGAACAGACAACCGTCCACTATCCCGAGTCACTTTATCATTCCTTCACCAACGTCGCCGAGCAGGAAGTCATTCCGGCCTGGCGCGGCGAAATTACCTTGATTCGAGCTTACCGCCCCCGCAACACGTATTACCGGGGCTTCTACAGCGACGGCGACATCCAGCCGCGCGATCTCCCCATGAAGCCGGAAATCTCGGTCGTCTCCACCGTTCGCCTGTACTTCGAATCGCCTGCGGCAGCCAAGCGGGCCAAGAAAGAGGGGAAGGAATGATTCGCGCTACACCACGCCGTTCTTCTTGAACCACTCCAGCGCCTTCTTCCAGGCCTCCTCCGATTGCGTCTTGCGGAATGTCGGCCGATAGTCCGCATGGAAGCCGTGGGGAGTGTCAGGATAGACAATGATTTCCGATGGCTGCTTGGCTTCCTTGAGAGCCTTCCGCATCTGCTCGACGGTTGAGACTGGAATGCCGTCGTCGGCTCCGCCATAAAGACCGAGGACAGGAGCCTTGAGCGAACCCGCGAGTTCCACCGGATGCTTGGGATGCAGGTCATCCGCCTTGCCAACCAGCCGCCCATACCAGGCAACGCCGGCTTTCAAGTTGGGATTGTGAGCCGAGTACAGCCAGACAATTCTGCCGCCCCAACAAAAACCGGTGAGGCCGAGTTTGTCGGTGTTCCCCTTGCCGGATTTCTTGGCCCAGGCCGCGGTGGCATCCAAGTCAGACATCACCTGCTCATCGGGAACTGTCGCCACGATTTTCAGGATCTCCGGAAACGCGGTCAGCTTGGAAACGTCTCCCTGGCGGGCATAGAGTTCCGGAGCGATGGCCAGATAACCAAGCTTGGCAAAACGGCGGCAGATGTCCTTGATGTGCTCGTGAACGCCGAAGATTTCTTGCACGACGAGGATGACCGGAAAGTCCCCCCCTTTCTTCGGAGCCGCCCGATAGGCCACCATTTCACCGTCCTTCACCGGGATCTTTACTTCCCCAGACTCCAGCCCTTCGGTGTCGGTTGTGATCGTCTCCGCCGACACGGGCTGGACAGAGAGGGCAAATCCGGTTGCCAACGAAGTGACGACAAAGCCGCGGCGGGTGAAGTCGGATTGGACGGGCAGGCCGAGCAGTTCCACGTTCATGGCGATATTCCGGAAAGGTTGAAATGGATTGTTAAGGTGAATTCTAGAGCCGCGAAGTAGTCTACTCCACTACCGCCAGATTGTCCCGGTGAATCACCTCCTGGTAAGGACATTTACCGAGCACCTGGGCAATCTTCGACGACTTCAAACCGATGATGCGGCTCACATCCTCGGACGAATAGTTCGAAAGGCCGCGGGCGACGACAGAGCCGCGCTCGTCGCACAAGGAGACCAAATCTCCCTTGCGAAAGTCTCCGTCACTTTTGGTGATGCCCGCGGCGAGCAGACTCTTTCCTTGTTCCACAATGGCTCGCCTCGCGCCGCTGTCGAGCTGCAGTTGCCCCTTCGCCGGGGCGCTATAGCTGAGCCACCGTTTGTAATGGCTCACCCCTTTGCCGCGGGCCTGAAACAGCGTGCCGATCTCCTCGCCGGCCATGATGCGGGTGAGGATGTCTTCCCGTCGGCCACTGGCGACAATCAAGTTCTCGCCCGCCGAAGTTACGATCCGAGCAGCCGCCAGTTTGCTGGCCATGCCTCCCTTGGAGAGCCCCGTTTTCTTGTCCCGCACATAGCCGAGAATCGTATCATCGATTTTGGCAACGGTCGAAATCAATTTCGAAGATTCCAAAGCCGGGTCGCCATCGTAGAGCCCCTCGATATCCGAAAGGATAATGAGCAGCGGAGCCTGAATCAGATTGGTGACCAAGGCGGCCAGGCGGTCATTGTCGCCAAACGTGGTTTGCAGCTCTTCGACGCTGACCGTGTCGTTTTCGTTGATGACCGGGACCGCGCCGAACTCCAGAATGCTGGTCAGCGTGTTCCGCACGTTCAGGTAGCGGGTTCGATGACTGACGTCGTCCGCGGTCAACAGCACCTGGGCGGCTCGGCGGCCATGTTTGACAAACGTCCGGTCATAGGTCTGAATCAGGTGGGCCTGCCCCACGGCAGCCACCGCCTGCAGCTTCGCCAGGTCGGTCGGCCGGCTGTTGAGTTTGAGCAGGCTCATTCCCGCCCCGACCGCCCCGGAACTGACCAGCACCACCTTCTTCCCCGTGGCTGCCACCGAGTGGATCTCCTCCGCCAGCCGCTCGATACGGGGGTAGTTGAGGGTTCCATCGGCGAGCGTCAGGACCCTGGTCCCCACCTTCACCACGATCGTGTGGGCAGCAGCAGCCAGACCAGAGCGAGATGCATCATCCATACGAGCCTGAATGTAAAGAAAATTATTCTGTCAGATATTGAAAGCCCGGAGACAAACGGCTAGATTTGTCATGGAAATACCACCTTATGTAGGTGGTTTTTCCGTCCGCCCTCCTTTTCGAAAGTTCTCACCAACATTCCAAACGTATCGAGTCTGCCATGCCGCGCAAACCCCGTACCTCTTCATCAAGATTCTCGGCTCTCCCAGCATCGGCCCGTTCTCGCCGCCGACTTTTTTTCGAACAGCTCGAAATGCGCCAGTTGCTGGCCATCGACGCCGCGCTGGTCCAGGATATCAATAATGGTGGCGATTCGGTCCCAGACCGGTTTTCGGAGTTCGGCAGCCACACCTATTTTCGCGCGGATGACGGCCTGGTAGGTCTTGAACTCTGGCGCACTGACGGAATCACCGCGAGCCTTTTTGCCGATCTGCACCCCACGTCGAATTCCGACCCGAATTATCTCACCGTTGCCAATAACAAACTGTTCTTCACCGCGACGACTCCCACCACGGGTCGGGAAGTTTGGGCAACCGACGGGATCAGCCCTCCACAAGTCTTCGACGTCAGGACCGGGAACAGTTCTTCGCTGCCGGAGAGCCTGACGAGTTTCAATGGAGAGCTTTATTTCGTTGCAGACAACGGAACGGGACGGGGGATTTGGCACACCAATGGAATTGCAGCCGCCAGTCTTGTGGCCGGAACGGCAGGGCTCAATCCCAGCGAGTTAGTGGTGTCGGGTGGCAAGCTCTACTTTGCCGCCACACCAACCGCTGCACCCTCTTTTTCACGATTGTACTCGTACGATGGCATTAGCAGCCTCCAAGTTCTCAGCATCACCAGCGGCAGCGGAAGCTATTCTCCGAAGTATCCTGTGGACTTCGGGGGGACAGTCTTCTTTTCCGGCTCTCGCAGTTCGCCGCTGACGGGAGATGAGCTCTTCAAAGTCACCGGATCGACTTCCGTTGACATTGTGACGGACATCAATCCAGGGAACGGAAGCTCCAGCCCGGACAAGTTTACCGTCGTTGGCACCAACCTGTTTTTCCGGGCGAATAACGGAACGGCCACCAATCTGTGGCGCGCCTATTCGGGCGGAACCCAAAAAGTTACGGATCCCATCGGAGTCACCGTTCCCGGCACCTCGTCGTTCGCTGGCATTGGCAGCACCCTCTATTTTGTCGGCACATCCGCCAGTGGAACAGGCATCTTCACCAGCGACGGCACCACAATTACCTCTCTGCCGCTCACTATCGGCATGAGCCCGGATCAACTCACGAATGTCGGCGGTCAGCTTTATTTCGTAGGTACCAAGGCTGGCATCGGACGGGAACTTTGGTACTTGAACGGCTCGACTCCCATCCTGGTCAAAGACATCATGTTGGGAGCGGGTTCCTCCTTTCCCGATGGCCTCAAGGCCGTTAGTTCGTCCGTTTACTTCACCGCTGACAATGGCACGCACGGCAGTGAGCTTTGGATTGCCAAGGACTTTCCTCCCAGCCCATCCCATTCGATCAGCCAGGACGGTGGGGGCAATCTGGTCATCGCAGACAATATCAATGGTGATGATGACATCACCATTCAGTCCAACGGAACTGGCGGTTGGACGGTCACCGGGGTGGGAGCGAATTTCGGCATCTCCGGCACCGTTCCCGCGGGTATCATCGCCAGCGGCAATGCGATCCAAATCCCAGCATCCGCGGCGGCAGCGTTTAATAAACTGATCTTCAACACAAACGGAGGTAGCGACAAACTTACCATCAATCTGGCTTTGGGAGACCCCATCCCCAACGCCGGAGTTGATTTTAACGGCGGCAACCCCACGACGACGCCCGGCGACAAATTGGTGATCACGGGAGGCAATCCAGGTGCTGTCATTTACAACTACACGAATGCCAATAGCGGCAGTGTCGCGATGAGCAATTATGGAACGGTAAATTACACCGGCCTGGAACCGGTCCTTACCGATTTCGGCACTCCTCCCACCACCTCTGTCTTTAACCTCCCTGTTGGCGCGGATGTTGCTTTCCTGGAAGACGATGCCCCGGGCAACAACATGTCTCGCCTGCGAAGTAGTCCTGCCACATTCGAGGTGACTACCTTCACGCATCCGACGGTCTCGCTCACCATCAACGGCGGGGCGGGGGACAGTCTGGCGATCACGCTGGTCGATTCTTTGACGGTTGCGAACCTGGTGGTTACCGGAATGGCGTCCATCAGCGTTGGAAATGTAGTGACAACTGGCGACGTTGCATTGACGGCGACCGGGACAATCTCCGAAGACGCGCCAGACGCAGGCGTAGACATCACCGCTGGTGTACTGACATTGTCGGCTGGGACGGGAATCGGCAATGCCAACGCCGTCGAAACCAAAGTTGTTTCGGTGACCGCTTCCGTATCTGCTGCCGGCAACATTCAGCTCACGGAATTCGATGCCGTCACGCTGACCAGCGTCACTACGTTTAATGGATCTATCACCATTAACGCAGGTGGCACGGTAACCGCCACCAACGTTGTGAATACTACCGATGCCTCGAATGTCATCTCGATTGTCACGACTGCCGGAAACATTCTGGCCAACAATATTGTGGCCAGCGGCGACACGATTACGCTGAATGCCGCCGGGGCCATTGAAGAGGCGGGCAGCGACGGCACGGCCGATATTGCGGCCAGCGTCCTCAATCTGACTGCGGCGAGCGGAATCGGATCGCTCGGGACCATCGAGATCAACACCAACACGATCGCCAGTCGCGGCTTGACTGCCGCCGTTACCGGCGCCGGCCTGATGAACTTGCTCGATGTCAATGGAATGCGTGTCCGATCAGCGACGACCGCAAACGGCAACATCACGCTCGCCGCGACCACAGGCGATTTGATCATCGAGACGGTCACTGCCGGGAGTGGCGGAAATGCCACTCTGACGGCTTCTGCCGGAGCCATCACCGATGGCAATGCCGCCACCTTGAATGTCACCGCCAGTGGACTCACCGCATCGAGCAGCATGGGGATCGATCTCGATACGACCGTGGCGGACATCGCAGCCAACACGACGGGCGCAGGAAGCATCCTGCTGGAGGAGACCGACGGTGTCACGCTGACGAGCGTTTCGACGGCCAATGGCCCCATCACCATTACCACGGGCGGGACCACGATTGTGACCAGCGTAGTTTCCAGTACAGACAACGACACGAATGACATCAGCATCACCGCCTCGACGGGCAACATCACCTTCTCCGCAGCGGGAGCGGTAAATGCCGGTTTGACAGCCGGGGACGTGGTGATCACGGCCACCGCGGGGAACATCGTCGACACCTTGAGCGATACGCTGACGGACGTCACCGGCCAGGACGTAACGCTCAGTGCCGCGGGCGATATCGGCCAGACGGGAAATAGCCACATCGACACCCGGGCGATGAACCTGACCACCTCGTCGAATTCCAGCGTAGTCGGCGGCACGCACGGCACTTGGATCAACGAATTCGACAGCGTGACGGTTGTTTCCGCCACCACCACTGATGGCGTCGTGATGATGGACGCTGCAACGAGCTTGACGGCAACCTTGGTGGACGCGGCCGGCACCAGCCGCAATGTCCGACTGAGAGCGCTCGGCGGAAATCTCGCCGTCGGGAGCGTTACGGCTCTGGGAGACATTGTTTCGCTCTCCTCGTCGGCCGCCATTACCGACGGTGATGCGGGAAATGACATTTCCGCCCTCAGCCTGATGATGAGCGCGGGGAGCGGCATTGCCTTGGGGGGTGAGCCGCTGGAAACCTCGGTCACCAACTTAGCCTGGAGCAGCGGCTCCGGCGGAGCATTCGTCGCCAACACCGGCGCGCTCGCGATTGGCTCGATCACCTTCCCGGTCGGCCCGGCCACCATCACTGGCGGCACCGGCAGCGGCGCGGCAGCGATCAGCGCCGCCAGTCCGCTTACCGTGGCAAGCAACGTCGTCATGGGTGGGGCGG
>CAYUJE010000256.1:0-9529 GCA_964444865.1 uncultured Pirellulaceae bacterium
CGTCGCTCACCGCGGTTTGCAGGAACGTGTCCCAGTTCACTAGCCGCTTACCCCGGTAGATGAGCCCCTGGCTGAAGAGGTCGAAGAAGGTCTGCCGCACGGCCCGGGCACAGGTGTCGTCGAGCGTGAAGCGGGTCCGCTCCCAGTCGCACGAGCAGCCCATCTGCTTGAGCTGGCTGAGGATGCGGCCTTCGTACTGCTCCTTCCATTCCCAGATGCGGCGGACCAGCTCCTCGCGGCCCAAATCGTGCCGCGTCTTCCCCTCTTCCTCCCGCAGCCGGCGTTCCACCACCGCCTGCGTGGCAATGCCGGCGTGGTCGGTGCCGGGCATCCACAGGGCGTTGAAGCCTTGCATCCGCTTCATGCGGATTTGAATGTCCTGCAGCGTGTTATTGAGGGCGTGCCCCAGGTGGAGCGCCCCGGTCACGTTCGGCGGCGGAATGACAATGCTGAACGGCTGCCGCTTCGGGTGCGGCTCGGCATGGAAGAACCGCCCCTGCTCCCACATTGCGTAGAGACGCGGCTGGGCAGTGGCGAAATCAAAGCGGTTGGGGAGGGAGGCGGGGTCGAAGGACATAGGTAACGGGACTTTCACATCATGTGGAGGTTGCTGGGCGGGCTGGAAGCCTACCCCACCTGATCCTTGTACAACTTGTATTCAATCGCATCGACTAATGCCAGCCAACTGGCTTCGATGATGTTTTCCGACACGCCAATGGTTCCCCAAATGTCGTGCTGGTCGGTGCTTTCGATGCTGACCCGGATGCGGGCGGCGGTCCCCGCTTCGCTGTTGACGACGCGGACCTTGTAATCGATGAGCCGCATGTCACGTAGGTTCGGGAAATTCCCGTTGAGGGCCTTTCGCATGGCGGCGTCCAGGGCGTTTACAGGGCCGTCCCCCTCCCCCACTTCGTGACGCTCTTTGCCGTCCACACGGAGCTTGACCGTCGCTTCGGTCACTGGAGCTTCGTTCCCCTGCGTGCTGACGGCGATGTGGTACTTGATCCGCTCGAAGTGCGGCTGGAAGGAGCCGGCGACTTTGCGGACGAGGAGGTCGAAGGAAGCTTCGGCAGCTTCGAATTGGTAGCCTTCCGCTTCCAGGGTGACGACGCGGGCCAGGATGGCGTCCATGAGGACTTTGTCTTCGCTTAGTTTGTGCTTGGTCGTCATGGCGGCAATGTTCGAGCGGCCAGAAAGCTCGCTAACGAGAATCCGCCGCTCATTGCCGACGAGCGCCGGGTCCATGTGCTCATAGGTGCTGGTCGCTCGGGCAATGGCGTGAACGTGCATTCCCCCTTTGTGGGCAAAGGCGCTGGTACCGACGAACGGCTGGTTGGAACGGAGGTTGATATTGGCTGTTTCGTAGACGTAGCGGGACAATTCGGTCAAATGTTTGAGATCGCGCCCACGAAGCAGGCCGTACCCCTTCTTGATACCGAGATTGGAAATCACGGAGATCAAATCCGCATTGCCGCATCGCTCCCCAAAGCCGTTGATGGTTCCCTGCACCTGTTCCGCACCGGCATCGACTGCGGCGAGCGAATTAGCGACAGCTAGTTCACAGTCATTGTGGCAGTGGATGCCGACGGGGACATTCTGGTGCTTTAGCGTTTCGATGGCCCAGCGGGTCTGCTCGGCGATTCTGTCAGGCATGGTGCCGCCGTTTGTATCGCAAAGAATGACCATCTTGGCCCCCGCCTTTGCCGCGGCTGCAATCGTCTCGGCAGCATACGTGGGATTCGCGGCAGAGCCGTCGAAGAAATGCTCCGCATCGTAGAGGACATCGCATCCTTGACTCCGAAGGTACTCGATGGACTCAAAGATCATGTCCAGGTTTTCTTCGTGCGAAACGCGAAGGACTTCGGTCACATGAAAATCCCAGGTCTTTCCCACAATCGTGCAAGTCGGCCTTCTGAATCGTGATACGGCATCCAAAAGAGCCTTCATTCCGGGGTCATCTTTGGCCGCCATTCCCCTGCGCCGAGTCATTCCGAAAGCACAGACCGTGGAGTTCTTCAGGTCGAGTTCCCGTGCTTTTTGAAAATACTCCGCATCCTTGGGATTGCTGAGCGGATAGCCACCTTCGACATAGTCCACGCCTATCTCGTCCAGCCGCGACGTAATTTGCAACTTGTCCTGCAGGGAGAGGCTTACGCCTTCCCCTTGAGTGCCGTCGCGGAGGGTGGTGTCGTAGATTTGGATGCTGCGCATAGAAGCTTCTTCTCCCCAAAGTAGCCTGCACACTCCGTGTGCTGGCATGTCCGCTCACGGAGTGCGCGGACTACATTGGCCAACAAAAAAACCCTGAAACCCGCGGGGGGCTTCAGGGTGATTGTATCTGCGATTTGGTCGCTCCCCTAAGCCCCCAGGCCCCTAATAATAATCACGACGCCAACGCCCATCAGGTGGGCATTTTCGCGGCCGTTCGTATTATTCGGAAGATTGGGCATAGGAATTCTTAACAGCGACTAAAACTAGCCTACGTCACTCTCGGACAAGTGTCAACGGTTGCTGGTTCGGTTGGAATCATCAATCATCGCGATAGGACTGGGGCACGCCATTTCGCCGATAATACCGAGTGGGAAGAAGTCAGCCTTCCCCACCCGCGTCAAACTGCGGCTTGGACTGATTCGCATTAGCGGACGAATCCAGCGAGATCAGCGTAACATCGAGCACCACGACCTTTCGGGAGAGCGGGCGTTCTTCGTCCACAACGACCGAATCCGCTTTAACCTCGACGACGGTTACCTGCCGCCGCTTGCCAGTCACTCTCTGAACGGCAGTCAATCGCTGGCCGACTTCCAGCACCAGAGCTTTGGGGAGACGCTGCCGCGGAATTTCTCGAATGAGTCTTTGCTGGGCTGCACTCTTCACTTCGTCTGGCTGAAGGGTGAACCGCTTGTGTTCTCCCTGAGCCATTCCCACCACCCCCAAACTGATGGTGGGAATCATTCCGCCCGTCCCGACGGTGAATTCAAGTTCCCGATGGCCTAGCGGCCGATCGGGGGGCGGGACAGTCTTCCGCACGCTCGCGTAGTGAATGCGAACGCGGTCTCCGAGCTGGGCTGTGTGCATGATATTCTCCTGGGTTGACGGGAAATGGCTATTCGATGGCACTAGCGGTCGGACTTGGCCTTAGGTCCCTGTTCGGACACCTGGGCCTTTACTTCGCCGACAAACTCGGCAGTCTTCTCCTTGACCTTTTCGGCGTCCTGCTCCATCTTGTCGCGATCCATCGTCAAGTTAACGTCGACCTTTTTGCTTCCCGCTTCGGGATGGCTCGACAAGGTAAACCAACCGCGGTAGAAACCGAGCGCTACCACGCAGACGATAAACACCAACAAGTATGTAACGGACCGATTCATAACTCACTCCCGGATCATGGACACACAGCACTCAGAGAATCTGACAACTTCACTAACGACTGAAGGTTAGCCCCGGGTCTTCCTTGGGCGCACCTAGCAGTTTGAAGGTGAATTTGCCGTCCCCTTCCGGCGTAACATGACCAACCATCGCGCCGCCGTCCTTCTTCTGCAGAAGCAGTAGCGAGCCTTCGGTCGTATACGTCCCCGAAAAGTCTTCGTGCCGTTTGTCCTGGTCGAACTTCCAGGTAAAGGTCTTGTCCTTCCGCAAATCGAGGTCGAACTTGGAACCGTCGTCGCGGCTGGCTTTCCAGCTTCCGGCAATGGCATCGGCGCTAATCGGGCTGGCGTCTACCTCGGGTTTAGCAACCACCGTGGGATCGTCCGTTGCGGTATCTCTCGGAGCGGGAGCAATTGCCTCGTCCCCCTCGTTCGGCTTATCGACGAGCGCGAGTAAGTCCCTGGCAACCTGATCCTTGGGCTGGATCTTCACGACGGCGGAAAACTTCTTGGCCGCGTGTTCGGGATGTCCCGTCGTCATGTAGTGATAGCCCAGCAAGAACTGCGAGGCGGCATCCGCCGGCTTGCTCTTGGCGAAGCTTTCTAGCGCCCTCAGCTGCGCGGTGTATTCCCCTACTTCGGAATACAGCGATGCCATGGTTGTCCAATCCCAGCCCGGCCCAACCGCCAGCACCGAGTGGATCGTCGCAGCGGCTCCGTTGTAGTCCCGAAGGGCAAACTGAGTGAGCGAGCGAAATTCGTGCAGCACCTCATCGTTTGGACTCTCCTTGATGGCCTTGTTTACCAGGGCCAGCGCGGAATCGTAGTCATTGGCTTTGAACGCCTGGCGAGCGGCATCGAAATCGCGATTTGCCACATCTGCCGGTGCGGTCTCTGTGCTTGTTACATAGACCGGCTGGGCATAGTCGTAGGCGTAGTTAGAACTTCCAATGGCGACGCCACTTCCCCAGTAGGGATTGTAGTAGGACGAGTAACCGCTGCGGTAAAGAACATTTCCCAGCCCCCAGCCGCCGTAGCCCCATCCCGTTGGATAACGACCATATCCGTAGCCGCCGTAATTGCCACCATAGCCACCAAGGCCGCCAGTGCTGATTCCAATGTTACCCAGGCGAATTCGATATCCGCCGTAGTTGCCGTAACCACCATATCCCTGTCCGTAACCGATCTGGGGATTCCAGCCGTACGAATTGTTCCAGTAACCGTTGTGCCAGGAATGGTTCTGATAGGTGGGGCGGTAATTGTTTGGGGCGACGTTAAACGATCGCTGGCCGATGTTGATGTTGTTGCGATAAATGGCCTGATTGGCCGCGCGATTGATTCCGTTGCCGTTGACACCCGCGTTGCCGCCAACGCGAATACCGGCTCCACCATTCAGATTCCCGCCGCCATTCACTCCGGGCACCCGGACATTAGGGATGCCCACATCGGGTACGCCTACACCCGGCACACGAATCCCCGGCTGTTGCCCGCGGGAACCCGGATTGTTTTGGGGGCCAGAGCGTCCGCCCCCCTCATTGCCGCGACCGCCTCCATTACCGCGACCACCACCATTCCGCTGGGCAGCGGCATCCGCGGCTAGCGCGAACAGCGCCAGCATCGCTATACCTGCAAATAAATTCTTCATCACATCATCGTTTCTTGTAAAAACAAAGAATCTGGCCGCACCCGCAAAATGCGAAATGGGCAGGGATTCTAAAATCAGTCTTGTCGTTCCGCAAAACAGCCTAGAGCTTCATTTCTCGAGCGAACTCGTCGAGTTCCTTGTGCGCCTCGTCTTTCGCATAGCCATAGCGTTCCTGCAGGATTCCGGCGAGTTGCTCGCGCTTGCCGGCGATCATCGTCAGGTCGTCGTCCGTGAGCTTGCCCCACTTTTCCTTGGCTTTGCCGGTCCATTGTTTCCAGCGGCCTGTAATTTGGTCCCAGTTCATCGTTTTGATTCCTTAGTTAGAAAGATGTTGCCGTAAGTGTCTATCAAACCGCATCAAGTTGTTTCCTCTGGCCGTTGGCTCCCTCGGGAGTCTCGGTTTTTAGCGGCACGGCTGGCCGGCTGTTTTGTTCGTTCGTTAGGTTGCCGGCGAGGTAGTCGACGACCAGTGGAGCCGCTCGAGCGGCAGCGTCTTGCACCATTTCCATCAGCGGGCCGATTGCCGCACTGCCGATTTGTTGCCAAAACGAATTCTCTTGATTGGGTGCGCCGCCTGAGCCAAGCATTCTTGGCGAATCCTGCTGATGAGCCGACTTGTCCGCGGTTGGTCGAGGCAGCGGTACCCGTTCCAGTGAATGTCCAGAATCTTTGGTCGGCTTCGCCAAGAACTCAGCCGCCAGGTAGCCCACGACCACCGCACCTCCGACAATCAACCACGGGTGTTTGTCCACCTGTCGCTGAACATCGAGGGCATTACTGCAGGACTTCGCCGCGCCTTGAATGACATCCGTTACCGTCTCGACGGCCTGGCGCACGGATTCGACCGTGGCGTTCACCGCACTGCTGGCGGACTGAACGGATTGCGAGACCTGACTTTCGAGTGACTCCAGCTTTTCTGAAAGCTGAGCTGTGGTTTGGTCCATTTGGTGCCGAATCAATTCTGGGGTTTCGTCCATGCTGCAAGTTCCTACGTGGTTTCAATAGTGGAATCGGGGCGTGGCTTGACGGACCTGAATTGGGACCGGCCCACAATGGCCAGGATTCCGCCGATCATGCCGAGCGTTGCCGCCACGACAGCATGGCACGCCCAAAGCGAAAGCCAGGCCGCATCGGTCCCACGCGGGGACGCCATCCAGTGCAGCCAATGAACCCCACTCAGGCAAAGCATGACCGCCCCCAGAAACAGAACTCCCATCCCCAATGCCACAACCGCTGCCGCCTTCGAGCGCTGGCGAATTTCCTCCTCGATCTCCCGTCGCGTCAACTGGAATTGCAGCGTGACGAGATGCTGAAGATCGCCGAGAATGTCCTTCACGCGCGAAGTGGCGGTTGGCTCCGGAGAGTATTCGACGTCGGTAGGCATGGCTTAATGCTTCAGGATGCGTGCCACGCACCAGCCCAAACCAATGCCGATGAGAATCGCGGGAACGGGATAGCGCCGAATCAATTGGGTCACGTCTTCCGACATCCCGCTGAGTTTGGACTCTTCCAGATATTCGCCGCTGTGCTGGACCCCCCGAGCGACCGCCTGAGACGCTCTGCCGAGCATTCCATCGTGCGGCGCGCTCCTGCTCAGCCTATCCCCCAGTCCGTGGATACTGGCTCCGACGCTGGCTGTCAGATCGTCGGCCCGCTTGCCGGCATCGCAAGCCGCCTGGCTCGCCATGGCACCGACGGCGGAAACAGCATGACTGGCCATTTCGCCAGCGCAAGTCGCTGCTTCATTGGCTTTATCGGCGGCCTGGGCCCATTCTTCCTTATTGGCACCCGGCGTCAGTGTTGAATTCGACATAGTTCAATTCCTTTTTGATGATGTTTCGTGCGAGCCATCGTGCGCTCGCGGGTAGAGTGATTGATTGATTAGGGACTAGCGGATGGAGGATTGTCGCCAGTCTTCTTGACTTCCTGTTCGGTTGTAATCGTCGTGGTTCCGCCCGGCGTGGAAATCTCTGTTTCTCGCTTGATCGTGGTCTTGTCGGAACACCCGACGAATCCGATCGACAAAACGCTGATGACCAGCGTGGCTGCAATCATGTGTTTCATTTTTAGTAACTTTTCTAAAGAACCCGCGGCAACGTGCACCGGCTTCCACAAGAAGCTGGCCCAGGACCGCAAAAATGGCTTTATCGATTCGCCTGGCTAAAGTGCGATCTTGTCCGCTGTCGCCACGTGTGGCTTCAGGGCGCTCGTGAATGCATCGAGTTCCTTCTCGGCAACTTCCTTGGCATAGCCGTACCGCTGTTGCAGGATGCCCGCGAGCTGATCTCGCTTGCCGGCAATCGTGGTCAGATCGTCGTCGGTGAGCTTCCCCCACTTTTCCTTGATCTGACCGGTCATTTGCTTCCAGTTACCTTGGATTTGATCCCAGTTCATTGTCAGTACTCCTTAAGAGTTGCTTAGGGTTGCATGGCGTGGGTAATTTCCGCGCCGATTCCTGAATGTTCGTCACTGGACGTCCGCGCCGCATTGGGGACCTCGATCCCCAATGCAGTCGCCAACGCGATCTGGTGGTCTTGTTCCTGCACCAGAATGCCTCGGATATGCTCAGCCATCGCATATTCGCCAAGAGCCTCGCACTGCTGCACCCGCTGTCGGTAGTGGTGAATCGTGTCCGTTTCGGCTTCCAAGTCGAAACGGAGCATGTCTTTCGCTTTAGGTGATGTTCTCACCGGTTTGGGAGTACCTATCGGCATGCCGCCCAAATAGTCGATCTGACCGGCGAGGATCAAAGCATGTGAAAGCTCCTCCGCCGCGTGCTTTTCGAGTTCCGCGGCAATGTTCATGTACTCCGCCCCTTTCAGGACTTGCGAGTAGATGACATAGGATATGACCGCCTGGTATTCGCGGGCCAGATCTTCGTTGAGCAGCGCCACGAGATCTTCGCGGGTCACGGACATATCGCCGTTGGAATTTGCGTGTCGGTTGAGCATGGATGTCTCTCCTTAAAAAACTCGCAGCAGCACCAGGATGAGCACAATGAGGACCACAAATCCCAGGCCACCGCTGGGACCGTAGCCCCAACTGCGGCTGTGCCCCCAGGTGGGGAGTGCTCCGACGAGCATCAGAATCAAAAGCACAATCAAAATGGTTCCGAGCATTTCACTTCTCCTAAAAACAATGAACTAAGCGATAGCGACAAATACGCTAACCTTTGATTTGATAATCCAATCATTCCGCTCAGGCCGTCACGCCCGACGTAATGAGCCGATATCCGACCAGCAAGAGCATTGCTCCTCCAATCGCAATCAGCAGACTGCGAAAGTCAAAGCCAGTCATCGAACCATAGCCAAACGTCGTGGCGACATAGCCGCCGACCACGGCACCTGCGATACCCAGGAGAATCGTGACGATAATCCCGCCCGGGTCTCGCCCAGGCATCACCCATTTGGCAATGATTCCGGCAATGAGTCCAAACACAATCCACAGCAAAATTCCCATCACAAGCTCCCATACAATTTGAGGACCTATTCACTTCTCGGGCGTGGAATCAACCACACGGCTGACAGGTTCGCCTGTCGCCTGCATCCGTTCCCAGACTTCCAGCCGATAGACGGGGACCTCAGCGTCGACTTCAAAGCCCAATTTCACCCTGCCCCCCGCAATCTCCAGCACGGTCACTTTGAGTTGACGATCGAAGCCCCCCACGCCACCCACCACGACGGCTTCTTGATTCTTTCTCGATAAGACCAACATGGCTTGCCTCCCTGATTCATTCTGGCTTTGATGGTTCAGGTGCGTCGTTTTCAGCAGGCCCAGAAGGTTTCGGTTCCAGCAGGAAAATCTGCACCATCGTGCCGGTGGTAAAAGCATGCAGCACAGCTCCCGTGGCCGGCTCAACTTCCGCAGCGGCTTCCCGGACCACGCGGCCGGTAATCCGAGCAATCTCTTGCCGCAGCGTACCGGACGAGGTGGAGAAGAGTTGGCGATGAAACTCCTGCACCTTCGCGGCCCCAGCCGGGCTCTGAACGAGGGCCTTCTCTGCCGGTGTCAAGGCCTCATGCATCGTGACGACCAAGGTGTCCTCGCTCAGGACCACGGTAACTGCCTTGGGGGCGTGACCCGTCCGCTGTTCCTGCAAACGGCTGGCCACTTCGGCGAGTTGCGCGGCGATCTTCGAATTGATTGTGTCCATCGTCATTCACCCCACGTCCCGCTGATTTGTCTAAACTCACTTGCCCTGGTCATGCTTCTTAATGACTTGCTTCAACTGATCGATCTTCGTTTGCTCCTGCGATTTCGCAGATTGCCAAAACTCCAAAAGTTCGGGCCGTCCATCCGCGTTTGCGATGTCTCGGTCATACCGGCACAAGGAGCCCAGGCGTCGTCCCAATTCACGGATCAAATCCGTTTCGTGGATTTCCATTCGTGGCGAACCGCCGTGGATTTCGTATTCTCTTTCGGTAATGATGGCCATGCTGCGAGTCCCTCCTCCCGCCGGTGCCCAGCGCGCAAAAAAAAACCGACGTGACGGAATACCCTTCAGGGAATTCCGTCACGTCGG
>CAYUJE010000257.1:0-9521 GCA_964444865.1 uncultured Pirellulaceae bacterium
ATGCGCTGGTCGCCGATCAATTCGGATCCGCTCTTCACCGCGATCGCTCCTTACCTTCAATGGTTCTTCACCAGGTGGGCATTCGCAGGCTGGGCTCTGGTGGTGCTGCTGGCCCTCTATCACACGGCAGCCGAATGGCCGCGCGTGGTCGCGTCCTCCTCAGCCGTCGTGGTGCTTGACAACGCCTGGTGGCTCACCGCTTGTTGGATCGTGCTCAAGTGTTTGCACGAGTTGGCCCACGGAATCGTCTGCAAAAAATACGGCTGTTCGGTTCGCGGCGCGGGCATCATTCTGGTGCTACTCGCCCCGATAGCGTATGTCGACGTCACGGGCTCCTGGCGCTGCCGGTCCAAATGGGAGCGGATGCACATCGCGGTCGCCGGAATCTACCTGGAATTATTCATCGCTGCCGCGGCTCTGCTAACCTGGAGCCATACAGGCCCCGGTGTGATTCGTCACGTCTCGCTCAATGTAGCCATCCTGGCAAGCGCAACAACGGTTCTCTTTAATGCCAATCCGTTGATGCGATTCGACGGATACTATGTGCTCTCCGATTGGCTGGAGATTCCCAATCTGTACTCGCGGGGACAGCAATGGCTGACCACGTGTGCTCGCAGGTACCTGTTGGGAATGAACGCCACATGCCCGCCGATGGAATCAAAGCAAGACATTTTGATTCGGGCCTACGGATTAGCATCATTTACTTGGCGGATTGTCGTCTGCGCGGGGCTCATCATGGTCGCGGCAACCTTGTTTCATGGAGCAGGTATTGTTCTCTCTGCCTTTGCCTTATTCACCTGGGTCGCCGTACCAATCGGACGGCTTGCGATATCGATGGCTAAAGCGAATTGTTGGGAACGTCCTTCGTGGATGCGGTTGCTGGCGCTCTCGGGCACTCTGACCTGCTGTGCGTCATTATTTTTCGTAGTGGGCTGGCCAGGAGCCTACATTGCACCCGCCATCGTGGATTACGCCCAACCGACCGTCGTGCGTTCGGAAAGTTCCGGTTTCGTTCGCGAGATTCGCGTTACGCCTGGGGAGTTAGTGGAACAAGGTCAGGTCCTGGCCATTCTGGAAAACAAGCAACTTCAATTCGAACTGGACGATTTGCGGCTGACTTTGGAGGAATCTCGGCTGCTTTGCCGGATGAAAGAGCTGCAATCGAAGCCGGCCGAATCGCTCGCCGAATTGGAGCGAATCGCCGAATTGAACAAACGCATTTTCGAAAAAGAAGAGCAGCTCGCGCAATTGATCGTCCGGGCTCCCCAGCGTGGCCACGTCATTGGCAGAAATCTCGACGCACTCTTGGGGCGGTACTTGCAGGAGGGAGAGCAGATTCTCATTCTTGGCAATGAATGTCGCAAGCAATTGCAGTTGTCGGTTGCGCAGGATGACCTGGCGATGTTTGCTGCGGGAATAGGCCAAGAGATTAAGATCCGCGTTCCGGGTCAAGCAGCCATAAGTGCCCCGCTAACGACCCTCGAACCTCAAGCTGGCCTGCAGCCGAAGCATCTATCGCTTTGTGCGATCGGCGGTGGGCCAATTCCGGTAAGAGAGTCAGGAGCCAACTCTCGGGAAGGGGCGAGCGAAACGGATCGTTACGAGTATTTGGCACCCCGGATTGCCGGGACCGTCAAGCTAACCGAGGCACAGAGCCAAGAGCTCAGCAGTGGGCAACTCGTGACAGTATGGATTCGGCCCCATCAGGAAACCGTGGGCATGCATTTTTATAATGTGCTGATTCGAAATCGCCTGCGTAATCTCTGAAAGAAGTTGCGCGTTGGGCGACGCGAACCCCGCAGGATCGTTCCCTCGACCGACTTGCTGGTCATTATCGTCGAGCGGGTTTCGTAGCGCTCGTAAGGAGAATACTCAGGCGGGGCTTCATGCGCGGATTCTCGTGGCGGAGTCCGGGTGATGGGTGGGCAGACCGCCGGGGTCGTGTTCTGAAAAGAAATGTTTCTCGCCGCGGATTGTCCGCTCGGCGATGCTTCCAGTCAGAGACTGGCATGAGAGGTCGAGCGGCGGGTGACGGTGAGACACTGGGGCAGAAGCTGATGGCCCACCAGAACAAGCCAATTCCTTCGCTGGCCGCTCAGCGGACTGATGCGCCGCCGGCCTTGATTGCCATCTTCGAGCGCATGGTCGCCAATCAGCCGGAGGATCTCTTTCAGACCATGGCCGAGGTCGAAGCGGCGCTTGGTTCGTGGGGAAATTCGGCGTCATCCTCGGTGCCGCCACCCAAGCCCGCCGCCGCCATTTTGAACCGCCCTCAACACTTGCAGTCACAATTTAGGCCACTTGCAATGCGCTTGCGAAAGCAGCCATTGTCAGAACGCAAATCGTCAAGGTGAATCGATTTCCCATCGTGCTTTCCCTTTTAAGACTATTCAGATCACGCCTGCAGAGTCGGGCGGGCACAAGCCACGTCTTCATCGCCCCATTTGCTTACGGGTTCTTCCTGGCGGCTCGCTTCTCGATGGCGTTCCAAAGCAAATCGGCAATTGCCTGCATTCCCTTGTCGCCTGGGTGGCCTGCGACGCCCGAATGTTCAATCTTGCGTTCTGAACGGGCGAAGTTGGATTCGTCACTGCCGAGCTTGCTGTTGTCGACGAACACCCCACCCGCCTCTTCGCAGGCCTGCTTCATGATCTGGTCCTTGGCGGGCTCCGCCCAGAACGAGCTGCGCACAACGAGAGTCGGCTGACCATGATTGTTCAGCTCCCCAAGCAGCTTCGAGAATGCCTCGCGGTACTTGGCCTTGTCTTCTTCTGTTTTTAGTGCGGATGCGTTTTCGCCAATCGCAACAATTACCAAGTCGGCCTCAAATGCCAGTTCCTGCTTCATGCCTTCCTTCAGGTCGAAGTCCATCAACTTTCGCTCGAAATCGGCGATGTTCTTGACCATCACTGCCGGCTTGCCGCCGGCCGATTTGGCGATCTGTTCCAGCAGCAGGTGGACATAGTCCTTCTCCTGAGTACTGGCGGCCATTCCCCAGTTTCCGTTCCAGCCGATCTTGGGAGCCGGACCATGCAAGGTGATGCTGTTCCCGAGAAACAGGACCTTGCTGACCCGTAAATTGCCAACATGCAATTCCGTGGCCGCTTGTGATGCGAGATCCGCGGGTGCTGATTTCGCATTCTCAGCCGCTCGTACGGCTAATTTACTGGAAAGCCCCACTCCCAGCACAGCCATGGCGAACGTGGCGGTTAGGCAGCCGCGTCGCGAGATGGCTGACAAAAGAGTCTTTGTTTCTGGCATTCAACGCCCTTCCATTCCAAAAGAGATGCGTGGTGTGAACGGTGCAGTGATGCAGGCACGAGGAGGCTGCCTCTCGGCCAGGATTGTACAATAGTCACAAAGCCCACAGTGCACGAGCACTCCGACCCGAACTGAAGCACGCCAGCCTTTCTCAAGCGGTCGTGCCCTTTTTGACAAGACCATGAATCAAGTGGCGAACTGCCGAGACCTGTGACATTTGTGTGATTCGTCGCTAGGAGCGGGGCTCAATCGATTGCTGGAGCACGAACAACCAATGATTCCAAGATGAACATCACACGACGCACATTTGTCGAAGGACTTGGGGGCGTGGCGGCAGCGGCGGGCATTTCGTCGCTAAACGGCTCTATTGAGCGGATTTCAATTCCGGAAATCTGGCATGTGCTGCGGGACATCGAAGGCTGGAAGTGAGTGGGGCTGAAGGTAGGGAGCTACCCAGGGCTCTGAGCGAACCAGCTGGGGGAGAGCCGGCCTGGAGCCCGGTATCACGGAGGGCCTCTTGGCTTCGTGTCCCTACCCCTTTTCTACGCTTTCGTCACGAGGTCCTTGTACCCCGACATCCCTGGCTGGAACCACTGGCGATGCCGTGGTGGAAGTCACCCACAGGTTTCTTCACAGCTTCGAGTCAACTCGTTGCAAACTCGACGAAGGTGCCGATGGAGTCCCTGAAGGCGTTGTCGTCCGCTCCCCAGACCGCTCGGCGATTGCCAAAATCCGCCGAGAGGATTACGACCGGACCCTCAAGCGGCGGAAGAAATTGCCGCGGGTGAGAATGAAGGCCGGGAGCGAGAGTTCCCGGCCTTTTTCGTTGAATGTGACAGTCTTCTGCGAACCCAGCGGATTGCCAAGTGTCATTGATCAGAGCCCCGTAGTCGGTTGCCCCGACGCTTACATCCTCCATTTGGTCTTCTGCCCAAAGGAACAGAGCCGTGCTGCAGAATTCTTCCCTCCGAACAGCGGTTTCTCGCTGAGATTCATCGTCGCCCAATAGTTGCCGAGGCGACGGTCGCCCGGCATTGGCGTCACTCATGAATCCTGGAGGGGGCACTATGTCTCCGCACAATCGCTGGCAGCACGCCAAGCGAAGGCTCGATGATTTGATCCGCAGCACTGCTTTGTCACTGGGTCAACATCGAGAGTTCTTTTGGCGGCTCATTCACACTGTTCGCAGTTCCTCCCAACTGCTCATTCCGGCCAACTATTGGCGGGATAGTGAGCGGTTTGTCTCCGCCTCCGCCCAGCTGGCTCGCTATTGCGTGCACTGGGTGAGAGAGCCGGAGGGCTGGACGGCACCTGCTGCTGGCCTTTATGTCCAGTTTCGGTCTCTCGTAAACCATTTGTTCGCCCAGTACCCGGTGCCGAATTTCATGGCCCGAATCTGGATTCTGGATAATCGCGAACAGGAGTGGGAGCGGCAGTTGTACTTCCACCTTACCCGCGGCTTCAGCGTGCGGCAGTTTGCCATGCCGTTTCCCTGGCGAATGGGAAAGTCGGCGGCCCGGTTCATCATGCAGGCCCCTGACGACCTGTATCCAATTGAGGCACTACGCTGGTCACACGTCAGGTCGCTGGGGGGCAACGACCGCTTGGCTCGCTGCTTATTCAGGACCGTTCTCACTGCCCCGACTGACCATGAGGAGTTTTGGGAGACCGTCATCCGGTTTCTGATCAAGCACGACCCGCTGCCGACAGATGACATCCTGGCAATCGTCAGCTTCATCCACGGGCAAAAGTTTCTGCCGGCGGACCTGGTAGGGGGTGCTGGGGCCGGCTCGCAACCGCTCCAGCCAGACTTTTCGCTGCAACGCCACTCGTTAGCCAGCCTACGTCGGCACATGACTCATTGGCGAGCCGCAGCAGCAGTCAGGCTGCAACAAGTACCTCCAAGTCCAAAACAATCTACTTGGCCGGCGACTTTCATCAAACCATTTTGCCACCAGGAAGGTGACGAAGTTTGGACGATCCAAGAGTTGCTGACTGACCAAGAATTGCGAGCGGAAGGAGGCCTCATGCAGCACTGTGTGGCGTCGTACGTTCACGTTTGTGCTCGCCGACAATCGTCAATCTGGTCGATGCAGGTCCAGCAGGGTGAAACTCGTAAGCACACGCTGACGATTGAAGTGTTGCCAGAAACCAGGACGATTCGGCAAGCTAAAGGGAAGAAAAACGCCCCGCCCAGTGACATCGCCCAAGCGATGCTGAGCCGATGGGCTGCCCAGGAGGGGCTTCGGTTCTAAAACATCAATGAATGACTTTTCCCATTCTTCGGAAGTCGCTCGAGTGCGATTCGTCCCACTTCGCCTGCTTGGCGGAACAAAAGTCCGTGAACGTGATAGAAACCGTTTATAGGATGTTGTCCAACGGGATTAACACAGCTAAGGTGGAAACGACAGGGCTCTCCGGTCCCTTGCCTGCCTGCTGCCACATGAGCCCGTCCAGGTCGACGTCCTCAATCTGGGGCGTGGTGACCGCTACTATGCCGCCATCGTCCATCGTCTTGGCGAGTTCCCAGGGGTAATTTACTGGCGGACAATGCACCGTTGGCAATACTTTGCAGCAGCCACTGCGTTCCCGCTACAATGCCCCATGAAGTACAGCCTGCGGAGCCTGATGATCGTGGTCACGCTGGCTGGCGTCATGCCTTTGCCAACCCCTTGGAGTTCTTGAAATGCCGGCCAACCAAATTCTGCTATGGTTCGCAACGTATCTAGGTGAAGGCCGCGAAATAAAATCTGTCATGGTTGACAGCCGGTGGGAGCCGAAAGCAGTGACTTTTGAATTCATGGACGGGTCGGTGGTGGAGCACCAAATCGATGCCAAGGACGTCGATCAATTCACAGCGTGGTGGAAGCAAGCAGTTACCGTGTTCCGGGCGGGTCTATTGAAAGAACCACTGGCTTGATTTTCAAACTGGCCCAATACCCGCTTCTAGTCATCTTGGACATTGGCACTGGGCCAGAACACAAATTCAGATTCGGAGAGGGAGAGTACATTGCTCTCGTTGCGTGGATTCGTTATTTGACGCCGTCTTGGAGCCGCTTTCGCAATGCCGTGTACCTCTGCCCGGTGTCCGCCCGACCCACGGTCACTCGCAGGACGGCGAACCCGTTTGCCGGGTTGTGGTAGGTGACTCGCTCGATGAATCCTTTCAGGGTTTCGGGCATGTCGATTTTGTGCTTCTTCGCCGGCGTTAAGGCAGAGAACTTTCCTGCAGCAATTGTATCCCTTGCCGGCCGTTCCATTCACAAGTAGCGACGACTGAGGGGTGCTGACTGCCAAGCGTCAGGGCGAGCAGCTAAACTGAGTCCGGTGTCGCTGGCTCAAATCAAGCCAGCAAGAGACGTCGGGGACGCGGTAGGTTTAACCCAAACCACCTGCCCCACAAACCCACTACGAGGAGACGAAAATGCTACGCATCACAGTGTCTGGAATCATGCTAGGGCTCTTACTGCTTTGTACGGGTGGCGTGCTCTTGGCTTCTGAAGCGGATGAGCTTCGGGAACGGGCCCAGGTGATGCGGAAAAAAGCCTCCGCTGTAGCCGAGAAGGGCAACAAAGAACTCGCCGAGCGACTGGAACGGGAATCTGTAGAACTGCTGGAGGCCGCTGAACGAATGGAATTGAAAGCCAAGGGAAATGGCGAAAGGCAACATCGCCCCGGCATCGACAAGGAAATGCAGCAACTCAAGGGGCGGCTCCAAGACCTGCTCGCCAAAGAACGGAAGATGCAGGAGATAAAAGCCCCAGAGCAAGAGTTAGCTGAAGTGCGTGAGCAGATTTCCGGTACGGAACGGGAACTGAAGCGGATCCATGCACACCACGCCGAACGGGGCGAACCTCGCTCCGAATTCCGTGAGCAGGAAGAGAAGCTCGAAGCTGCCAGCCGGCGTATTCATCATCTCCGAGTCGCTGCCGAGAATCTTGAGCAAGCAGCGGAGCATGACCTGGCTCACAAGCTCATGGAAAAGGCGGAAGAGATGGAGCGAGACGTTCAAGAAGCCAGGGAACGTCTGGTTGCCGAAAGACATGCTGGCCGCGAGCCGGAAGGGGAACACGGACCGGAAGTCGTACGGGAATTGCGAGCCGAGATCGAACGGCTGCGGGCGGAAGTCAAGGAGTTAAACCAGAGGCCTGAAAAACGCTGATGGCCTGGCGCGGTCCAGCAGCCTCTTACCACATCTTCGGGGAGAGCAGCAGCCCCTCCGACGCCAGCAGAGAATGGTGGCATGCACGAAGAGTGTATTTTAGTAGCGGACATTGATCGATCGGAAGATACCGGAGCCAAGTTCGACTTTGATGTGGTTGGGCACTATGCACGGCCCGACGTGTTCCAGTTGGAAGTCAACGAGCAGCCGATGAAATCCGTCACGTTTCGGTAAGTGGTCGAGATTGTACAGGAACAAAGACCGAGCAACGAATGGCAAAGCGACGATCTGCAGCTGAACGCATTCGCTGCCCGTGGGCCGAGGAAGAGCATTACGCCGAGTACCACGATACCGAGTGGGGCGTGCCAGTTCACGATGACCGCCGACTCTTTGAATTCCTGATCCTGGAAGGAGCTCAGGCCGGCCTAAGCTGGTCCACGATTCTGAAGAAGCGGGGCAACTATCGAGAGGCTTTCGACCAGTTCGACCCGGCGGTGATCGCCAAATACGGCAAGAAAAAACAGGTCGCCTTGCTGGGCAACGCCGGGATCGTCCGCAATCGGCTCAAGATCGAGTCGGCAATTGGCAACGCCACGGCGTTTCTGGCGGTACAGGATGAGTTCGGCAGTTTCGATGAGTTTATCTGGGGCTTCGTCGGCGGGGCTCCCATTCAGAATGCTCGTCAGTCGATGAAAGACGTGCCAGCTCGTACGCCGGAATCGGATGCCATGAGCAAGGAATTGAAGAAGCGAGGCTTCCGGTTCGTCGGCAGTACCATCTGCTACGCCTTCATGCAGGCGGTCGGGATGGTAAACGACCATCTGGTCGAATGCTTCCGGCATACCGAGCTACTGCCTCGGAAACGTGTGACAAGAATGTCCGAATGGATTGTCTATATTCTGCGATGTGCTGACGGCACGCTTTACACCGGGATCACCAATGACTTGATCCGTCGCTGCGACCAGCACAATGCCGGAACGGCCTCTCGTTACACCCGCAGCCGGCTCCCTGTCGAAGTGGTTTACCAGGAACCACAAGCCAGTCGGAGTCTGGCTCTGAAACGTGAATTGGCAATCAAGGCCCTTTCTCGTCCGCAAAAGGAGTTGCTGATCGCCGGCACTTCTCAATGAGGTGGCACTCTAATCTCGATGCCGAAACGTGGGGCGACCTCTAGCAGCTTTTCGATGTCCGCTTTGGTTGGCAGCGAGGCGGTAGCACCGGGACTGACCGGCTGGCCCACCTCAAAGAACATCTGCTCCAGACCAGCCGGAGCAACAGATATCAGCATTTTCGCCGGCTTGCCGCTCTCGTTCTTGAACGAGTGTAAGCTGCCAATGGGCATGTTAGCGAACATCCCCGCCGTTGCCACGTGTCGCTGACCGCTGATCTGAAAGGTAATCTCGCCTTCGAGGATGTAGAAAGCCTCCTCTTCCCGGCTGTGGATATGGGGCGGGGGGCCGCCGCCTGGTGGTACAATCGCTTCCCACATGGCGTATTTGCCATCGGTATCTTCACCCGTGGCCAAAAAGCGATAGATGTCGCCGACGACTCCGATGGTTCGGCCCTCGCCGGGCTTTCTGATGGTTGGATCGTACTTCATGCTCATCGAATAGTTCCCTACTTCAACAAGATCAACAGCATGACGACCGGAGTCTTCGCCTTGATCGAGTGCTTCAAATTGGCGGGCATGTGGACCCACGTGCCGGGCTGTGCTTCTTGAACGTCGTCACCGAGGCCCACGGTCGCTTCACCCTTCACAAAGAACAGCATGGCTGGTTTCGCCGCCGTGTGTTCGGAAAGCTCCTGGCCTGAGCCAAACCCGAAGACCACAGCCTTGATGCGGTCGTCCTGGTGAATTGTGCGGCTGAGGATACCGTCCGCTGGTGGTTCCGCTTCCTTGGCGAGATCGAGAATGTGGGTGTAGGTCGTGGTCATGTGTTTCCCATCATGTGTGATTCCCTCCCACGTGCATTAGCCGTTCAACGATTTACCATTTACCTGCGTGTGACGTTGAAGATCAATAGGACCACCCCAGCGATGCAGCCAGCCTGGGCTTCAGCTTGCTCAGGAAATGGCTCAGGTCCTGCGTCGTGATGGT
>CAYUJE010000258.1:0-9428 GCA_964444865.1 uncultured Pirellulaceae bacterium
TGGCATTTGTGGATGAAGGGCTCGATGCCGTAGGCTTCGATTTCTTCCTTGGCGTGGATGCCGAGCTCCTTGCAGACCTCGACCTCCACCGGCAGGCCGTGGGTGTCCCAGCCGGCTTTCCGTTCGCAGAGGTAGCCCCGCATGGTGCGGTAGCGGGGAAAGAGGTCCTTAATGGCCCGGGTCAAGCAGTGGCCGGGGTGGGGCATGCCATTGGCGGTCGGCGGGCCTTCATAGAAGACGAACCGGGGAGCCCCCGCCCGCCCGGCCAGCGACTGCTCATAGATCTTCCGCTCAGCCCAGAATTTCAGGACTTCTTCTTCCAGCTTGGGGAACGAGGGGGAGGAGGGGACGGGGTTGAACATGGCAGAGTAGGCAGTAAGCAGTTGGCGGTAAGCAGTTAGGGAAACAGCCAGTAAACCGCGCAATGGGAAATTACGCAATTCGGGTAGACACAAGAGGTTAGAGTTGAGACCCCTGAGGATAGAACAGGTTCGGCAGTCCGATCATGCCGCCCGCAGCCGCTTGCTGATTTCTGACCACCGCTTTTCCCCTGCTAGCCCGGCATAAAGTCCCTAGCCGTTAAAGCTTTACGCGCGTCGATTCAATCGGTCCTTTCGCTTTCACCCCTTCCACCCAAAGGCTTGGCAAAATCCAAAAAATCCTACCATTCTGGCGGGAGAGATTCCGACAAGTATTATCGGGCAAGCATGTTTGACCCGGTTCGCGCTCCAGGTGCACCCAGGGTCGCGGCTGATAGTAGCCGCCACCGCACCTTACGCGAACCGATTCAAGCTTGCTGCCCATTATAGCGCTCGTGCTCTGAAAGATTCGCACCCGCTCCCGTCCGGACGATCCAGACCCGGCCAGGAACCCAATTGCGGGTTTGCACCAGGACACGCATTTTCATCCTCAGGAGGGGGGACCCATGCGACGTTACGTATTCCGACTGACATTCCTGGCGCTTGCCGCGCTCGGAACGACAGTTGTGCTGGGGAATGACCAGCAAATTGCCAAAACCATCGTGGAGAAGCTGAGCGCCGAAAAGAAATCCGGCAACCTCAAGGGCTTCAACATCGAACTCAATGTGGACAAGGGGGAAGTGTGGCTATCCGGCCGCGTTGCCTCCGAAGAGCAGCGGGCAATCGCGCTCAACATTGCGGCTCGGGTGCCAGGAGTAAAGCAAGTCGTGAATGACCTCAACGTCGAAACGACGCCGGTCAAACAGGCCTTCACTCCCGTTGCACACGAAGTCGGCACCGGCGTTAACACCGGTGAAGCTACCGCTCCTGTTCCGGTCCCCGCTGCTCCCCAATTGCAGGCGGTTCCCGCCCGTCAATTGCCGGTCGCGATGCCCGTTCAGCAGCAACCGATTCCTTATGCCTATGGCCGGTCCCATAACATGGTCCCCATGGCGTATGCTCCCGCTCGCACCATCGCCTATCAAGGTGAAGGTGGCGGAGCACCAATGCCGATTTCCGGCGGCGGAGCGACCGGCATGGCTGCCGCTCGTTATGACCACCCGAATTTGCCCAACTATGCCTGGCCGGCTTATGCCTCGCACCCCAACTACGCGGCAGTGACGTATCCCAAGCAGTACTCACCCACTGCGTGGCCCTACATCGGCCCGTTCTACCCCTATCCCCAGGTACCCCTCGGCTGGCGCCGGGTTTGCCTGGAATGGGATGACGGTTGGTGGTTCCTGGACTTCAACGCCAAACGCCACTAAGCGATCGGCCCTGACGTGACACTTGAGCCTTCGCGAAGCATCTGCTTTGCGAAGGCTTTTTTCGTTGAAAAACCGTTCCGCTCCACGGCAAGACGAGTAGAATGAGAAGCGAACCATCTCGGCAATTTTCAGGCAAGACTCCTTGAGCACACCTCCCCGTATCACGTGTCCGCATTGCCAGGGAAGCATGAAAGCTCCCCCGCTGGCTCCCGGTTCGATGTGCAATTGCCCGAAATGCGGAAAGCCGTTTCCGCTTCCCGGCGGCGCGCCTGCCAAGTCGCCGGAAATTCCATCAGCAACTCCGCCGGCTCCTGCGCGCACGCCCGCTTCTTCACCTCTTCAATCGACTGCCAATACCACCACCCAGCCCGCCCACCGCCAAGAGCCACCCCCACCCAAGCCCAAACCGCCGCCTCCCAAAATCGTTGAGATCCCGGTGGTTTGCAATGTTTGCGGAACGCGGATGCACGCCAAGGAAACACAGATTGGCGAGAAGCTCCGCTGTCCGGACTGTTTTACTCAAGTGGAAATCAAGGCACCCAAAGTTGGGCCGCCACCCGCAAAGAAGAAGACTCTCGACGAGTTGGAGGAATTCCAACTGAGCGAACCCGGAAATCGCCCCGCCTATCAGCCCATGGTGGAGACCAGGGGCGAATATGAGGAATTGAAACTCCTTGATCCCAACAAGCCGCCCCGCAAGGAACTGTCCCCACCAGGAGCCACTTCCACGCCGGTTCGTTCCTCGGAAACCGTCGACCCGATGCTCAACGAGCATCTCCTTCCTGGCCCCATCGCAGGTCCGTTGCCGCAGCATCCCGCGACTGCGGTGGCGCATGTGGAGGACGATTTGGACGACCAGGAAGTCGTGTTGAGTGCCCCGGTCGAGCGAATTGAGGTCCGATCGGAAATCAAGGTTCCGAATGTTCCTCCGCCCCCCAAAGACGAGCGGAAGGAACCTACTTGGAACGATGATGAGTGGGGTTTTATTTCGGATCCGCGGGCCATGGGAGCTTGGAAGAAGAGTCCTTTTTACGTCGGCATCTTTTCCATCTTTGTCGACCCGCAGATTCTGCTGCGAGTGGCCGCTTACAGCATCGGCTTCTCTGGAGTGCTGGCACTTCTGGTGAGAGCGGCGGATTTATCCTACAGCCAGACACTAACCGCGATCTTCACTTTCCTGGCTTCTGGAATTTTGGGTTTCTTGGTGCTCATCAGCTTTGCACCGGTACTGGTGGCGATCGCTGTGGACACGGCTAATGGCGACGATAAGGTGCAATCGTGGCCCGATTGGAACGTGGGGGAGTGGATTCTTTCGGCTTGCTATGTTCCCGTCGCCGGAGTTCTCGCAGCGATGCCGGGGGTTTTGATGGCATGCTCGTTTTTGGCCGTCGGTGAAGAAGCGCTTTGGTTTGCTCCGTTCCCCCCGCTGGTCACTTTCCTGGCGATTTTTCCCGTACTGTTCTCTTCGATTTTGACGGAGAACTCGCTCTTCTACCTTATTTCAGGAAAGGTCCTTCGCTCCTTTCGCTCCCATGGTGACGGCTGGGTGACGTTCTACATCCTCTCCTTCTTTGTATTCGTGTTCGCCTGCCTGGGCATTGCAGTGGCGGAATGGGGCGCTCGATTGGGAGGGATCGGCCTATTCCTCACGTCCTTTTTTTCAGCCGTCCTGTTTGTGCTGCTGTTGGTTCTCTACATCCGCCTGCTGGGTCGGCTGATGTGGTACACGCAGACCGTGCGGAAGAAAGAAGAATTCGAGTAACAATAAGCGTCTAATGACCGCTTGGCGGCAAGAAGGTCCGCTCGACAAATCCTGTATCCACGAGCCCTTCGGCGAAAGTGGTATGACTGAGGACTTGCTTGTGGAAGGGAGCGGTCGTCTTGATTCCTTCCACACGCAATTCATCCAGAGCCCGGATCATGGTGGCAATCGCTTCCGCCCGCGTCGGCTTATAGACGATGAGCTTGCCGATCATGGAGTCGTAGTACGGCGGCACCGTATACCCGGTGTGCGCGTGGGAATCAAAGCGAACGCCGAGGCCGCCGGGGACGTACATTTGCGTGATCCGGCCAGGGCAGGGCTGAAAATTCTTGTCCGGATTCTCCGCATTAATGCGGCACTCAATGGCCGCACCCTTGGGGATAATGTCTTCCTGCTTGAAGGGTAGCGGCTGGCCCGACGCGACGAGGATCTGGGTTTTGATGAGATCCACCCCAGTGACCATCTCGGTGACCGGGTGTTCCACTTGAATGCGGGCATTGACTTCGATGAAATAGAAATTGTTTTCCTGGTCCACGATGAATTCCACCGTGCCGGCATTGGTGTATTTCGCTTCCCTCAGCAGCCGCACCGCGGCGTTGCACATTTCAATGCGGCGTTCCTGCGGCAGACGCGGAGCGGGACTTTCCTCGATCAGCTTTTGATGGCGGCGCTGCGTGGAGCACTCGCGCTCGTACAGATGGCAGACGTTGCCGTGGTGATCGGCGATCATCTGCACTTCCACGTGCCGCGGCTTCTCGATGTACTTTTCCAGGTAGACGCCGGCATTGCCGAAGGCGGCTTGAGCCTCGTTCTTGGCCTGCTGAATGGCGGTCTTAAGGGTCAACTCATTAGCGGCCACGCGCATCCCTTTGCCACCGCCGCCGGCTGTCGCCTTGATGAGAACGGGAAAGCCGATTTCGCGAGCAACCTTGACCGCTTCGTTTTCGTCTTCAATCAACCCCGCACTGCCGGGAACAACCGGAACCTTGGCGGCGCGAGCCATCGCGCGCGCCCGGTTCTTGTCACCCAGCGAATCCATCGCTTCGGGCGTGGGACCAATGAAGTCGATCTTGCAACTGCGGCAGACTTCGTTGAAATGCGAATTCTCGGCGAGGAATCCGTAGCCGGGGTGAATGGCATCGACATTGCCAACTTCAGCCGCACTGATGATCTGGTCGATCTTCAGGTAGCTGTTGATCGACTTGGGCGGGCCAATGCAGAACGTCTCATCAGCCAGATCCAAATACTGGCTCCCCCGGTCCGCCGTGCTGTAGACGCAGACGGTCTCAATGCCGAGCTCCTTGCAGGCCCGGATGATCCGGAGTGCGATTTCTCCGCGGTTCGCGATGAGGATGCGTTTATACATCAGTTCGTAGTAACCCGCTTCAGCGGGCTTGTCGGGGTGGCACGCCCACGGCTTTGCGTGGGCGTGGTGAGGGCGAACCGCAGGGAGCGTCAGGAGACCCCCACTGAAAATGTCTGCTCACGGAGTGAGGGGACTACTAAGACTTCTCCACTTTAAACAGCGGCTTGTCGAATTCCACCGCTTCACCATCTTCCACCAGGATGGCGGTAACAGTGCCGCGGATCTCGGCGGGGATTTCGTTGAAGACTTTCATGGCCTCGATGATGCAAATCGGCGTATTCACATCCACCTTGCTGCCGACCTTCACGAATGCTTCGGCCTTGGGATTAGGCCGGGAGTAATAAGTGCCTACCATCGGGCTCTTGATGGTCACTGTATTCGGGCTATCGGCAGCCGGGGCATTGGCGGATGAGGGTGCCGCCGACGGTGCTGCCGCGGATTGGGATAGAGGAGGGGGCGGCGGAGGCGCATACGCCATGCGTGGCTGTTCCTTGGGGCCGCGGCAAATGCGAATGCGGTGGCGCGATTCGCGGAGGTCGATCTCCGACAGGTCGTGCTCTTTCATGAGCTCAACCAGACGGCGGATGCGCTGCACCTCGAAAACGCTGTCTTCGGAATCAGGCTTGGTATCGGGTTCACTCATCGGTGGTTTCCGTGGCTTTTTTCCTGGCGGCGGAGTTGAGGGAGCCGGCCGTCCCGCGGGGGAACGAGGCTTGCCGGATTTGTGAGAGTCGGCCATTGGGGATGATCTGCTCCGGCTATTAATCGATCACGCAATCTTCTAACTGTTTCGGCACGCTGGTCAGCACTTCGCAGCCGTTGCGCGTGACGAGTACATCATCTTCGATTCGCACCCCGCCCCAACCAGGCAAATAAATGCCGGGCTCGACGGTGACCACCATGCCGGCTTTCAGTTTACCTTCCTGATCGCTGGCCATGCGCGGCGATTCGTGGACGTTGAGGCCGATCCCGTGCCCGAGCGAGTGCCCGAATTCCTTCCCAAAGCCGGCTCGTTCAATCGTTCCCCGGGCGGCGGCATCGACGTCCTTGAGGACAGCGCCAGGCCGGATGGAATCAATAGCGGCGAGCTGAGCTTTGAGCACAACTCCATACACATTACGGAGTTTGGGCGAAAGTTTACCGGTCACCAGAACCCTCGTCAAGTCGCTGCAATAGAGCCGGGCCTTGGCTCCCCAGTCGATCAGCACAAAATCGCTATCCCCCAATCGCACGTCGTCCTTCGGCCGGCCGTGGGGGAGTGCGGCTCTGGCACCGGCACCAATAATCGCCGGAAAGCTGCCGCATACTCCGCCAAAGAGCCGGATTTGATACTCCAGTTCGTCAGCGACTTCCTTTTCCGTTCGATCTGATCGCAGCCCGGGTTTGATGACCGCAAAAGCCGACTGAGCGACCTTGATGGCGTGGCGGATGGCGGCGATTTCCTCGTTGTCCTTCACCTCCCGCAACTCTTCGACCAGTCCCTCGGACGTGCCGAGCTGCGTCGCTTTACAAAGCGACTTTAGCTTCTCGTAAAAACTCACCGTCATCGACCCAGCTTCAATCGCCAGGTTCGGAACGCGGCAGGCCGTGATGAGCTTCGCCAGTTCCTCATGCATCTTCGTCCCCGGCGGACGAATCTCCAGCTTCAGCCCCGGGCACTCCTCCTCCAGCTGCGTCGTATACCTCATGTCGGTAATCAGCACTTCGCCCTTCGGCATGAGCAGCAGGTAACTACTGTCCCCCGTAAAGCCGGTGAGATAGGTGACGTTGGATTCAGTCGTCACCAGCAGCGCATCCCCCTTGGCTTTAGAGAGCAGTTTGCGGAGTTTGTTACGGCGAAGTTCGAAGTCAGGCATGATGTCTCTTTTGGCGAGCGGGGGCGTCAGCCCCCTGATACTAGTTTTCACGACGAAGAAGGGGAATGGCCACGAAAAACACAAAGAGCCACAAAAAGTCAAATCACAGTTGCGTAAACTGCGTTCCCAAGCGGAGCTTGGGAACGAGTTGTTATTCTCCCAGTTTTGCCTTCAACTCTTCAACTTGCTTCTTGGCCGCTTCGAGTTGCTCTTGGGCCTTCTTGAGTTCGTCATTGTCTGATTTGGCTTCTTTCAGCGTCTTCAGGGCAGAATCGAGTTCCTTGAGAGCCGAGTCGGCATTGTTCTTGGCCGCTTCCAAATCATCCGGCCGCAATATCTTAATGCGGGGAATCTTCACGCCGCCAGGCGCGCCGGGAAGAGCAGGGAATCCTGGGGGCAACGCGCCGGGGGGCAGTACCCCTGGCACGGCGAAACCGCGGATTTGGATGCCGGCGGGCTGCTTGCTGTATTCTTCGTAGAGCTTGTGAGCCTCGGGGTGTTTTGCCTTGAGTTCGGCGGCGTCCTTGGCTTCGTACTTTTGCGTGGTTTCCTTTCCGTCCTTGGTCTCGGTCACTTCCAGCTTGATTCCCTTGGCCGGGTCGTCGGTGATTTTGACCTTCTTACCATTCTCTTCGGCCTCAATCTCCTTGACGCCGTTAACGTCCTTCATCGACCGCTTGATGTTTCCCCCCGCCCCTCCCACGACTTGAATCTGAATCTGAGCGCCGCCGATGCGTCCCGGCACAATGCCTGGGGGAACTTGCGGAGCCGGCTTGGGGGGACTCAAGATTTCCCCAGCCCTTTTGGCCAAGGTCCCGTCGTTGTTCTTCGCCAAACGCTCCAGCGTTTCTTTGGCGGCGGCTTTCGTTGCGTCGTCTCCCCCTTGAAACAATCCCTTCAAAATATCGAGTGACCGGACCGCCACCTCGCGGCTGACGTGCTGGGTCCCTTTTTCAATCGCCGGCAGCGCCGCCTTGCCGATTTCCGCCAGTCGTTGCTGAGCCGCCTGCCGCTCGCTGAAACGATTAGCATCGAGTTGCTCCATCAGCTTGTCGATCTCTTCGGCCGATGCGGCCTTGGCTTGGGCGACGTCCGACTGGGCTTCGACCTTGGGCTTTTCATCCTGAGCGATGACCAGCGAGCAAAAAGTGAGCGTTAAGACAAGCGAGAAGAGTTTTAGTTGCATGGCAAGCACTCCTGAAAGATCACTCGAGTCGTCCCCAACAAGCCCCATTATCCTACACGATGCGTCCAGCCAAGCCAGTCAACTTCGCCCAGCTAACGATCCGCCCCACAAACCCACACCCCAGTTATGGCTGTTGAATTCGTACCCCCCCAATTCATCACCCCCCACGGTATGGAAAAACGGGGTCTATGATGAATTAGAATTCTCTAATTCATCACCAGGGGGGTATTGCTCCCCCCGGTTGAACTTGTTTCTAAATGTTGATTCCGTGAACTCATTGTGGATTGTTTTCGCAGTATCCAGGTAACTCTTATGAGCACTACCTGTAAAAGTGTTGTGAACAATTTCCCAAATAATACAGCCGTACAGTTGGCATGGTCAAGCCCTGTTCCATCGGAATCTTCAAGACATTTCCATTCCAGAGGGCAAAGACCTAGCCTGTGATCAATGTTCGATTAGTCGGTATTTGCAAATAGGACATGAAAGACGCGATCCCATGGTTCTGCACAATAACAGTATTCGAACGGCCTAATGTGCGGCGGTAATCGTTGCGAAAGTTCGTCACGATCGAGGAAGCGATAAATCGAATGCTGGAACACACCAAGAACTGCATCCACCATTTCATCGATCCCGAATACCGGAGCGATGATGGAATCCAGATTTAAGGGCATTGCGCCAAAACTACCGGAAGCAAAAGTGAATGCGGTGCGCCCAATTGCTCCAACCGGCACCATTAAGCTGAGATTGACCAGAATGCCTACACCTTTGTGCGGCTTGTAATGACGCGAACGTGAAAGTTCCTGCTTATTGAGGAATTTGTGAATCCCGATGGAATAGTAATTGCTAAGCCCACCCGTACCGTCCTCGACGATGTGGCACTGCCAGTGCTCGGATTTAGTTAATTTGGACAATGCTGGGCGAATAAACTCAGCAACTGGATCGTTGACGACAAACCGATTGTCAGGGGGTTCCCATGCCGCGACTTTCAACAGTTGCTCTTCAGTCAAGGTCATGTGCCTACCCCTCTTTATGCCTTCGGCTCCGTCATGCTCCACGGGTCGAGGGCCTCGCGGAGGGTCGCTTCGGGGAGGATGCCGTCTTCGCGGCAGAGCTCGCGGATGGTTTTGCCGCTGGCAAAGGCTTTTTTGGCCATCTTGGCGGCATTTTCGTAGCCGATGTGCGGATTGAGGGAAGTAACCATGGCGAGGCTCTTCTCGACGGAGGCTTCGCAGGCTTCCTCGTTCGCTTCCATCTCGACCGCGCAGAATTCGACGAAGGCCCGGGTGGCGGAAGCGAGGAGGTGGATGCTTTCCAGCGTGGTTTGCCCCATCACGGGCATCATGATGTTGAGCTGGAACTGGCCGCCGGTCGCTCCGCTGTAGGCGATGGTCTGGTCGTTGCCAATGACCCGGGCCGCGACTTGCATCATGCTCTCGCACATCACGGGGTTCACCTTCCCCGGCATGATGCTGCTGCCGGGCTGGCGGTCGGGGAGTTCGAGCTCATAGAAGCCGCACCGCGGGCCGCTGCCG
>CAYUJE010000259.1:0-1783 GCA_964444865.1 uncultured Pirellulaceae bacterium
AGTCACGTAGCCGCACGCGGCCTCGCGTGCTGGCTTCTGGTGGCGGGGCGGTCGCTGGAAGCCTACACGCGAGGCCGCGTGTGGCTACGAACATAGGCGGCCATGTGACGTAGAGCAGTGTGGTATTTCCCGGTCGGAAAATTATTCTGTACATTACTGAATAAAATGCCATTATCGCGCATCTAGTAGTCGGCCAGTAATGCGCGGGACTTCCCGTTCACCGGCCAGCGGTGATTGCACTCAGTCATGGGCAGCGACTTATCGCCGCTTATAACTTTTTTGGCCATTTTGGGGGTTCCTGCGTTGCAACTCGTTTTGCCACAGCAACTTAAGGCGCCTCCAGGAGACGAAATGCATTTGAAAAACAGCTTATAACCCACTGATTCGGCCAAGACGAGTCCCATAAAAAACCCTTATGGGTTCCGAGGTCCTATTTTCCAAAAGTCCTTGTCCTAAAACACTTTACTGCAATCCAGCATTTGAAAAACCCTTATGGCCGCTCGTATCTCACCCCAGACCTCTCCCCTCGGTGCCCCCGTGTCTCTGAGTGAGCCCGCTCCCCATACAACCCCTTTTGCCTTAACTTCCCCGCCAACTCCTTCCGAAGACAATTCCAGATGCCTTGAATTCGCCCGGTCATGTGCATACGATTTTGCGACTTCCCACCTGGCTAATCGCTCCCACCATGCTCCGCCCTCACTTTCATCTCGGCTCTTCCCTCTGCCGCTGTCCGGGCGGACGCTAGCTCGCTCCTCTCTTCGTTCCGCTTCCCACCTCTCCCGCCGCGCCTTAGGGCCTCGCTTTGGAGCAACCGCCATGGCTTCCGACTTCCGCCTGAAAGAGCAACTCCCCAACCTCACCAGCCGCATCGTGGCCGGCTACAAAGAATGCGGTACCTGCAGCCACCTGGGTCATCTGCCGCTGCCGAATTATGAGGTGATCATTTCGTGCATCGAGGATGTGAAAGAAATTTTGTATCCCGGTTATCGGCGGCGCGAGGCGCTGCATATCGGCAACGTGACGTATCACGTCGGTGATTTGATTGACCGGTTGCACGACAAGCTCACCACGCAGATTGCCCGCGCGCTGCGACACGACGACCGGGTGGTGAACAAGGGGAAGCCCGAGATGGACGAAGTCGATTATGAAGCCAAGGGGCAGGCGATGGCGATTATGTTTCTAGAGAGCATTCCCGGCTTGCGGCAGACGCTGACCAACGACGCCCAAGCCGCCTTTGACGGCGACCCCGCTTGCCGCAGCGTGGATGAAGTGGTGTTCTGCTATCCGGGGCTGGAGGCGATTACCTGCTACCGCGTTGCTCACGAGCTGCGCCGTTTGGGGGTGCCGTTCATTCCCCGCATGATTGGCGAATGGGCCCACAAGCAGACCGGCATCGACATTCATCCGGGGGCGACCATCGGCGATCACTTCTTCATCGACCACGGCACCGGCGTGGTGATCGGCGAGACATGCGAAATCGGCAATCACGTCAAGATTTATCAAGGCGTGACGCTGGGGGCCCTCAGCTTTGCCACCGATGACGACGGCAATCTGGTCCGAGGCCACAAGCGGCATCCGACGATTGAAGACAGTGTGGTGATCTATGCCAACGCGACCGTCCTCGGCGGCAAAACGGTCGTCGGCCACCACAGCGTCATCGGCAGCAGCGTCTGGCTCACCTCCTCCATCGAGCCGCACACCACGGTCGTCATGGAGAAGCCGAAGCTCCGCATCCGGAGCGAGTTGCCGGATGAGCTGAAGCCGGAGCGGAATTATCAGATAT
>CAYUJE010000259.1:1883-9414 GCA_964444865.1 uncultured Pirellulaceae bacterium
GCTCACTGCTGCTCCACGATAGAAGGTTGCCGGGCGATATTCGTACGTCAGAACATGTTTTCCCGCCGGAACAATGACTCCGCGGAAGACGCGGTTCGTGCGGTAGACGGGAAGCTCTTGCTGCACGGCTTGCTCGTCGTCAGCAGATCGGAGCAGCGCGATCCAGCCAGGAGCGTAGGTGTCGCTGAGGACGACCAGGCCGGGGGTGGCCAGGGCAACTTCGATTTTCACGCGAGTCGGCTCGGATGAGACGATTTGGCAGGTCTCGGCTTGCGCTGGAGTCGCTGGGATGTTGCCGGGAACTGTCGAGAGATCGATAGTCTCCTCCGTCTCGACGACGGCAGTTGTGCGGAGGTGGCGAGTGCTGCGCTTTTTGGTGAGTGGATCGGCTGGGAACAAAATCTCAAGCGAGCGCGTATCGAGAGCATCGAGGTCCAGCCGCCGTGGAAGTGGAGGGAGTTTCACAACCTCGTGCACTACCCAGGCTCGCGGGAAAGTGGACTTCATTTTCCACAAGGTCGCTGCGGCGGCGGCCGGCTCTGTGGAGAGAACCTTTTCCGCGAATAGCTTGTCCTTGGTTCCCGGTACATAGGTATCGGGGATCAGTAAGTAGTCCGTTCCGAGCAGTTGCAAAGTAGAGCCGGGCGGCAGTGGCCGGCCATCTTCTTTCGGCTGCGGGGGGCCGTATCCTCGAGCGACATAGAGGAGCGATTCGTAATGGACCGATTTGAGCGAGCCGTAGGATTCGACCAGGCCGATGCCGTGCGTGAGGCCGTATTTGGGAAACAAAGTGTCGCGCTCCCACGCGGTCAGTTCGGCCATCCGCTCGCGCGAGGCAGTCCTGCCGAAGTCGATGGGCCGCCAGCCCCCTCCGAGGTTGGTGCGAAAGACGCGAGGATGCTCGCCGGTCATGAGCTTCGCAGAGGCGGGGGCCTCTCGCCAGATTTCGGCCGGTGCGGTGGGGACCAGCCAGGAATTGGCGACGGCCAAATCGAGCGCGACCAGCAGCAGAGCTGCCAGTTGCCACTTGGCTTTTTGCAGCGGCTCTTGCCAGGCTTTGCGAAGCAGCCAAAGGAGGGTGACGCACACCACGGTGGTCTGCAGGAATGCCCACTGCACGTCGGCACAACTTCCACGCCAGTCGAAGGGCCCGAGCGATGCATCGGCGTGCTGCCGCAGAAAGCTGGTCAGTCGATCCTTCCAGGGAGAATCTTTGGCTCCAGGAGCCAGCACCGCTGCGATCCAGGTTGCCACTCCCCAGGCGGCGACGAGCAGGAGCACACTTGCCCCGCCGAGTCCCTTGAGTACTTGAACGAACCTTTCTCGCTTCTCCTCAAACAGTCGATCCCAGCCGATGGCGGCGAGTTGACTGAGGGCGAGTGCGGAGACGACGAGCAGCTTGGCGGGGTAACGGAAATTGACGTACGTCGGGAGCAGGGTCGTCATCAGCCAATAGACTCCGCCGACTTGCGAGCCGAGGGGAAACTTCTCGGCATCCATTCGCAGCACGATGGTGCAGAACTCCCTCGCTATCCAGCCGAGCCCATACCACCCCAGGCCCCCAAGCGTGAAAATGAGGACGAGCCACGACAGCCAGCGGGTTCGTTCGTCCGCGCGGCGCAGTCGGAGTTGTGCGACCGCAAGCAAAATGGGAAGCAGTCCCATGTAAAGAGTTGGCGTCCAGATGCGGCCTTCCGCCGGCCACAGACCGAGCCAGCGGCGCTGGGTGGGAAACATGCGCCCGCTGACGTTCGGCCAGATCAGTTCGGCATATCGCCATGGGCCGACGCTGAAGTGATAGGCCCGCTCATGGTGCGTGGTGGGATCGGGATGGCCGAACAGTCCTTGAGCGACTTCTCCGGCTGGAAGATTGACGCTGGCGGCTGCCTCATAAATGCTCCGCGGCCGGCGGTATGCGGCCCGCTCACTTTCCTGCGATGCTTCCGAGGAAGGAAGAATCTGCACGGACGCCAACAGAAAGCCGATCAAGGCTGCCAGACCGAGCAAGAGAATGTTATGCAGGAACGAGTTACCGATCAAACGCTGCCAAAGTCCGGCGGAGGTCGTTTGGTCTTGAGATTGGGTTTTGCCCAGGGCCAGCACGATCGCATACAGCCCCGTCATCAGCAGCGCATGATAAGCCGCCTGCGGCTCACCGCCGAGGATCATCAGTGCGAGTACCGCACCCAGCCAGATGGCATTTCGCCAACTCCTGCCGCGAAGCATCTTGTCCGTCGCCAGTGCCGCAAACGGCAGCCAGGCAGCACCGAGGAGGAACACGATATTGCAATATTGAAAGACGACGTTGCCTCCACAGGCATAGGCCAATGCCGCAGCGCCTGCCGCCATGTGACTCGACTTCCAGTGACGCGCCAGCAAGTAAGAACCGACTGCGGCCAGAATGACATGGCCAATCACATAGAGCTTGTAATTGAGGTCGAAGTCCAGCGGCAGTGCAAAGAGGAGCTTACCGGGATAGAACACGCTGCTGCTGGCGTCGGCCACAATCGGAATGCCGCAGTTCTCATCGGGATTCCACAGCGGAATTCGGCCGTGACCCCACTCACCGGCCGTCCACTCAAACAGCGGATGATAGAAATGAGCCGCGTCCCGCATGGCAAAGGAGCGGTCGGAAAAAAGCACCGGGCCGAACAACGCGGCCAGCGGCAGAAGGAGGAGAAGGCAAATGACGAAATTCGAATGACGAATGACGAATGGCGAATTCTCAGGTGCATTCATTCGTCATTTGGAATTCGAATTTCGGAACTGGTCTCGTCAAGTCGCTGCCAACTCCAGGTATTCGCGGTTAAGCTCTTCCGCGAGCTGCTCCAGGTTGGCCCGCACTCGTTGGAGCGACGGGGTGATGCTACTTCGATTTTCCCAGCGGGGCGAGGAACCGGCGTCCGCAACGCATTCGCCGCCGACCAAAGCAGACAGCCACCGTTCCAGCGTCAGCCCCTCCTCACGTTCAGAGTAATCTACGCCGTGGTCGGTTCCGCGGCCATTCAAGGGGGGCGATTCAAATTTGATAATGCCAACCACGCGACTATTCATAGAAACCAATCGGGCGAAAGGATGATCTGAAAGGATTATTCCGGCTCCGCCGATTACGCACTGATTCTCCTAGCCACAAACGCCGCCAAGGGACGCCGGGCACCTTTGGGTGCCGGAGGCCCGCTGAAGATCCGCAGGTCCACCGGCTCGAGGGAGACGTTTTCGCGGATTTGGGCCAGCAAATCCCAAACGTCGTCCATTGCCGCGTCCAAGCCGAGAAAGTCCGACTCCCGAAATTCGTCGTCCCAACTGCGCTCGGATTGTCCTTTTCCACGAGGCGACCGCTCCTGAATGTGAACCTGAAACTGATAGGCTCCCATCTCCAGGACATCACCATCTTCCAGCAAAGCCGTCTCCGTCAATTCTCCGTTGACGTAAAGTTCCGGCCCATCTCCCAAGTGCCGCACGCTGACGCCGCGGACCGTGACGTACATATAGGCAAAGGCTTCCGGAAAGCGAGCGTCCCCCAGGACCAGATCGCAATCCTCGGCAGTACCAATCAGAAACACCGGCGGGTTCACATCGCGAATCCGGCGGCTGGCTTTGCCGCGAACGATTTCGAGACCCACCTGCGGAATTTGTGGCAAGTAGTGCGGACCTTGCTGGATTTGCCGCGCGGTTGCCGTGGGGGCTGGTTGATCAATACGAGAAAACTTGGAGTCCATCGCACCATCCCTGCGGGGCTCTCGGCAGCGGGAGAAGTAAGCTAGCTGCCGGGTAAATTCTTCATCGGCGCGCAGCAGAAGACAAAACCAGCGATGCCAAGAGATGCCGGGGCGAATTCCCAAGAGAAAAGTCAAGCCGCGCGTTAAATTCGTGCGCGGCGAGCAATTCGGATCTGGGCACGAGCCTGAGCGATGGCTTTTTCTCGCAACTCGGCGAGTTCCGGCGTATTCGCCTGCCGCTTGGTTGCAGTCTCCAGTTGGTCCTTCGCAGCAACTTCATTCAGGCGCGCGGATGGGACAGCACGGCTGGTGAGAACCGATACGACATTGTCCGCCACTTGTACAAACCCGCCGTCCAAGTAGTAAGTGGCTGTCGCTCCGCCGGCGGAACGAATCCGCATCTCGCCAAACCCCAGCCGCCCGATCATCGGACTGTGGCTGGGCGCAATGCCGATTTCGCCGTCGAACAGCGGCAGGGCTACGAACTCCGCATCCTGTTCCAGGGCGGTAGTTTCCGGCGTGACGACGATGCAGTGGAGGAGTTTGGGCATAGTATTACGGTTACTTCTTCATCGCCAGCTTTTTGGCCTGCTCTTCCGCCTGCTCGATCACCCCCACGTACATGAAGGCGTCTTCCGGCAGGTGGTCCCACTTGCCGTCGCAAATCTCTTCGAAGCTGCGGATGGTTTCCGCAACACTGGTGTACTCACCGCTCTTGCCGGTGAAAACTTCAGCCACGAAGAACGGCTGGGAGAGGAAACGTTCGATGCGGCGAGCGCGATGTACCACCAGTTTGTCGTCCTCGGAAAGTTCGTCTACGCCAAGGATGGCGATAATATCTTGTAGTTCGCGATACCGCTGCAAAGTAATCTGCACGCGGCGTGCCACCGCATAGTGCCTCTGCCCCACATACTGGGGGTCAAGTAGACGGCTGGAGGAGGCGAGCGGGTCGATAGCGGGGTAAATACCCTTTTCCGAAATAGATCGCTCCAAGTAGATGAACGCGTCAAGCTGGCCGAAGGCCGCGGCAGGTGCCGGGTCGGTCGGATCATCGGCAGGGACGTACACCGCTTGCACCGAAGTAATGGCCCCTTTCTTCGTGGACGCGATTCGTTCCTGCAGCGCACCCATCTCGGTGGCGAGTGTTGGCTGGTAACCCACCGCGGAAGGCATGCGGCCGAGGAGGGCGGAAACTTCGCTTCCTGCCTGGCTGAAACGGAAAATGTTGTCCACGAACAGCAGCGTGTCCTTGCCGGTCAAGTCGCGGAAGTATTCGGCCATGGTCAGAGCACTCAGCGCGACGCGAAGACGGGCTCCCGGTGGCTCATTCATCTGGCCGAACACCATGGCCGTCTGCTCGATAACGCTGCGGCCAGTATCGCCAATTTTTGCTTCTTGCATTTCCAGCCAGAGGTCGGTTCCTTCGCGAGTTCGTTCACCCACGCCGGCAAACACCGAATAGCCGCCGTGAACGCGGGCAATACGAGCAATCAATTCCGTCAGAATAACCGTCTTTCCCAGACCGGCACCACCGAACAAGCCGGCTTTACCACCGCGGACGAACGGAGTGAGGAGGTCGACGACCTTGATGCCGGTTTCAAAAAGCTCCGTGCTGGCGGACAACTCAGCAACTTTGGGCGCTTCCCGATGAATGGGCCAGCGGTCTTTGGTGATGACCGGGCCACGATTATCAATCGGTTCACCGAGCAAGTTGAAAACGCGACCGAGCGTCGCTTCCCCAACGGGGACTGTCACCGGGCCGCCGGTATCAACCACGTCCTGCCCGCGGATGAGACCGTCGGTGCTTCCCAGGGCGACGACGCGAACACGACCGCCGCCGAGATGCTGCTGCACCTCACCGGTGAGGTTGATGTCCACGCCCTTGTTCGAAGATTCAATCTTGACGGCATTGTAAATGCCGGGGAGATGCCCCTCATCAAACTGCACGTCAAACGTGGAGCCGATGACCTGGGTAATTTGACCGACGTTGGTAGCGGTAGCTGTTGTCATAAGAAAAGGCGGAAATGGGGAAATCTCAAATCTCAAACAAATACGAATCCTGAAAATGGAATTCAGAAACCGCTTTGCTTCCTATTTCAAGATTCCCTGTTTCCCATTTGTTTGAGATTTGAGATTTCCAATTTGGTTTACTAACGGTTCTATTTCTTGAGAGCTTCCACACCGCCGATAATTTCCATAATCTCGCCAGTAATCTGCGACTGACGGGCACGGTTGTAGGTCATCGACAGTTGTTTGATCATATCGGACGCATTCTCGGTCGCGGACTTCATGGCCACCATGCGGGAAATCTGCTCGCTGACGGCTGCGTCCAGGAAGCATTTGAAAAGCTTGACTTTGAAGCTCGTCGGTACGACTTCCTGCAGAATGCTCTCGGCGGAAGGCATGAATTCGTACATCGAGCCCGCGGCGGCTTCCTTGGGTTTATCCTTTTCCCCTTCGGCTCCGGTCAGCGAACCGAGCGGCAAGAGAGTCTCGACGATAGCAATTTGCTTGGAAATGCTGACGAATTTGGTGTAGACGACATCCAGCCGGTCGAGTTCGCCGGCGGCATACTGCTCAAGGTACCGGTTGGCAATGGCTTCGACCTCGTCAAATTTGGGCTGATCCTCAAACTGCGTGTACGTCTGCTGGACTTCAATCTTGCGGAATTTGAGAGCGGCGATACCGCGCTTGCCGGATACTTCGATCTTGAGATTCGGGCACTCCGCCTTAATCTCCGCGATCCTCGGCACTGCCAGTCGGACGACGCTGCCGTTGTAGCCGCCGCAAAGACCGCGATTGGCGGTGAGAATCAAAAGAGCGGCGTTTTCCACGACAGGGCGAGCTTCCAGAAGCGGATGGCTGACCTTGAGTCCGCTGTTAGCGAGGTCAGCAACAAGCTGCGTGATCCGCTTGGTGTACGCCGTGGCCGCACTTGCCCGGTCCATCGCCTTTTTGAACCGCGCAGTGGCAATCAATTCCATCGTCCGCGTGATCTTGCGGATGTTGCGGATGGACTTGCGTCGTTTATCGAGTGCGCGGGCTTTAGCCATGTTTGTCTTAGCTAATCATTCGGATAGTGTAAGGATAGCGATACCAAACCCCTTTATTGGATTCCATGGCGGCAATGATGCCGTACACAATCGCTCCAATACTGACTACGGGTGCTACGACAACTCCAATACAAGTCGCACACAGGACCAGAACCGCGACCAATACCGCGAGGCTGAAGTTGAGTGCTTCCTTCGCTTGATCCGCCACAAAAGGAGACTTGTCTTTGTAAATCAACCAAACCACCAGCGGGCCAATGAACCCAAGCCCCACTAGCGGTGAAATGTGTGCCAGCATTGCCCACGTCCGGTCGTCCGGGGTGGGTTGATAGTATTGTCCTGGCGCAGCACCGCCATCCTTTCCGAAGTTTTGGTCAAAATTGCCATAGTTCGACATGCTGCACCTCCCACCAACTCGGTCCGGTCGACTTACTGCTTCACGGCTGGCTTCCAGGTCTTCTTGAATTCGCCGATCGCGCCGATCAGCCCTTCTTTCACGTCGTTTGTCATTTCCTTCTTCTCAGCGAGCAAAGCCCGCACGCTGCCTTTCACGTCCCGCATGTACTGCAGAAACGCCTTTTCCCAGGCATTGACTTGCGTCACCGGAACTTCGTCCAGGAAGCCCTGATTTCCGGCAAAAATGATCATCACCTGGTCGATAACTTCCAGCGGCTGGAATTGAGGCTGCTTGAGGAGCTCCACCATTCGGTAGCCGCGGTCGAGCTTCGACTGCGTGGCGGCGTCGAGGTCGGTGCCGAGCTG
>CAYUJE010000260.1:0-9264 GCA_964444865.1 uncultured Pirellulaceae bacterium
CGCCGAGTTCAACTCGGCGGAGGTTCACCTTTTGCCTAGAGAATAGGAAGAGCAAAATCCCTGGGATGCCCCTCGGCTTGTCCGAGGGGAGGCTCACCTTTTTCCTCCGCGGCGTGTTCGAGGTCAAAGGTGAAACTCCGCCTGGATGAACCAGGCGGCATCTTGGGAATTGTGAACCCGAATTTCTAGGTTGATGGTGAAACTCCCCTCGGACAAGCCGAGGGGCATCTTCATGGCGCTGCCGGCGCAACATCAAAACTGGCGCATCGGGTTAGTGAGAGGGAGGCCGGCGCGTGATTCGTCGTGAATCATGAATGCGGGCGTGAATCATGGTTACGTCGAGGTGAATCATCGGAACGTATGTTCACGTAAGAGGTTGGGGGAAGATGAATCGTCGTAAGTCTCGGAAAAAATCATTGTGAATCAGTGAATCCGGGTTTGCCTTTCGGGGGGGCGGAGTATCAGCCAGCTTACGCTGGCCGCTCGCCGGTTGGCTTGCTGAGCGAGTCTTTGACTTCGGCGAGCCATTCCGGGGAGGGGAGGCCGTAGGGGCGGAATTTTTCCGCGGAGCCTTGTTCTTCGCTGTAGAAGATGCTGACGTGGCCGCCGAGGCGGCTGGCGGCGGGGCTGTCCATGAGGTTGCTGCTGTCGGTGGCGCTCATTTGGAACAGGACGCGGAGCTCCAGGTCCCGCATGCTGGGGCGGTCGATCCAGCGGCTGACGTTGTTGTAGGAGTCGCACCAGATGAGGGTGTGGACGCCTAGAGCCGGCCCTTCCCGCAGGATAATGGCGAGTTGCTTGTCGCCGCTCGCGCCGCTCTCCTCTCCGAAGCTGAATTCTTCCGACTTCTTCAGGTCGCGGAAGCGGGCCAGGTTGTAGATGAAGAGGAAAATCGGCTCGGCGTTCTGGTCCCCCGAGGCCAGGCGACGGTCGACCTCCGTGGCGATCTTGGCAACGGCTTCGGCCGCGTCGCGGGGCGTCACGACTTGGGCATCGATGGGGAGTTCCGCCTTCAGCTTTCGCCAGAAGCCGGCTTCGGGGGAGTCGGGGCGGGTGCCGTCGAGGATGTAGAAGGAGGAGAGCTTTGTCGTGGCGATTGTGCCGTTCGCGGAAGCGTCCACAGATTTCGCGGATTCCGCAGATGGGGAGGAGTCCACGGGTTTTAGTTGCGGGGCGAGGCTGAGGAGGCAACTCGTCATTATGCCCAGCGCCAACTCTTCCTGCTGGCCGACGATGAGCAGGTTGGTGCCACCCTGGCGGCGGAAGTGGACTTCCGTCGGGTCCTTGATAGCGACTGCTGCTCCGAGCCAGGCCCGCGGAGTGAGTCGTTCCTGCGGGGGCTGGGCCAAGGCGGCTTTGAGGAGGTGATTGTCGGCGATGTCGGCAGCGGCGTTTCCTTCAAACACGGTTGCCGGCGGCAGATTGAGGTTCCGCTCGGTTGCCATCGCGGCCACTTTCCGCAGGTAACTTTCGCGAAGCTGGTCGGAGAGCCAGACGACCTGGAATGGATGGTTCCCTTCGAACAGACCGTTGGCGTCATTGTAAATCGCTTCCCCCGGCCGGCTGAGGAGGCGAGCCGCGGTGTTGTCCTCGCTGAGGATGAGGTGGGCGTCGGACTCGCTGCATTGCAGGGCGATGCGGACCGCCATCTGCCCGATGGTGCTGCGAGCGAGCGAGTAGGCCCCCGCCAAAGTCTGCGACCCGAGCAGCAGATGAATGCCGAACGCACGCCCTTGCCGCACCAGGCGGTCGAGGAGGAGCGAGGAGTCATGCGAGATGCGGTCGTCGGTGGTGAAGAACTCCTGGAACTCGTCGATGATGAGCAGGATGCGCGGCATCTCGGCATCGGGCTCCGCCCGGCGGTAACCCTTGAGGTCTTGCACGCCGTGCTTGCGGAACAAGTCGCCGCGACGCTTCAGCTCCTGGTCCAACCGCTCCAGCACGCTCATGCCGAACTCCCGTTCGCTTTCGATGGCGATGACCCGGGCATGCGGCAGCTTGGCCGTGGCATAAGCCTTGAACTCGACCCCCTTCTTGAAGTCGATGAGATAGAACTGGAGTTCGGAGGGGGAGTAGTGGAGGGCCAGGTTGGTGATGAGCGCGTTGAGCAGCGTCGATTTGCCCGAGCCGGTTTTACCCGAGATGAGGACGTGCTGGCTGGTTCCCTTGCCGAGTCGCATGTACTGCAGCTTGGTGGCTCCGGCCCGGCCGAGAGGGACTTCGATCTCGCTGCGGCTGTCGCCGTTCCAGAGTTCCGCTTCGCTGGGGGTGACGGATTCAAACGGGACTTCGACGCGAGCGGCATCTTTGGCCAGTTTTCCGACGGCTTTGATGATCTCGGTGAATTGCTCGTCCCCCGGCGGCGAGTCGAGCACCAGTGGCAGGTTCTTCAGTTCGTCGTGTTTCCAGGTGAAACGCTTTTGCTCGACATTCCAGACCAGTGTGGCGGCCTGGCTTTCCAAATCGGCGATGTCGAAGTTGCGGGGGAGCTTCAGCTTCTCGTCGGTGCTGATGAGGGTGTAAACGCCGCAGCGGGCACCGCTCGAAGCAATGCTGACGAGCCGCCGTGCCGCTTCGTCCGAGAAATTTGCGGGGAAATTAGCGACGACGAGAATTTGAAACGGTTCCGCGACTTCTCCCGCGTGTTCGTTGTATTCCTGGATCGAGGCGAACTCATTGCGGAGATACTTCTGGATGACGTTCTCCATATGCTCCGTCAAATCGGTCAGCCGCTGGTTGATATGGTTCGACTCCGTCCAGATGCGGTTGGTCACCAGACGTTCGTCAAAGTCGGCGAGGTGCATGAAGGCGGAGAAATTCTGCCCCAGGCCGACGGGATCGATAATCGTGAACCGGACCTTCCCCGGCGGCAGCGAGGTGAGCAGCCGCAGCATCATGTTCTGGATGACCTGCGTGGCGGCCTCGCGCCCTTCGCCTTCGGTCTCCAGTAGCAGCGAGGGACATTCCGGGTAGGAGAGGATCGCTGGGATTTCAAACTCCGCTTGGGGGACGGGCAGGTCGCTCGACGTCGGCAGTCCGCCGGAAAGCGTTTGCAGCTTGAACTCAAACCGGCCGAACCGGATGGCCGGAATGCTGCCGGCGAGAGTTCGCTTTTCGTGGGTGCCGTTCTGCTTCCATGAAGGAAAGTGCTGGTCGCAGAATTCGTTCATCTGCTCCACGCCGGCCTGAAACTCCGCCAATCCAGCCGACCATTGGGCGGCCAGTTCGCTCCACTCCCGCTGCGATTGCTCCTGCAGGGCAATCCGCCTCAGACGATAGGCTTCGCCGATTTCGAGCATCCGCTTCTCAAAGTCCTGCTCGAACTTTTGAATCCGGTGCGGGTACTTCGCCTCCACGGCCGCCAGTTGCCGCTCGTTGACGTCCTCGATTGCCCGCCGCTTGCGGTTGAAGTCGTCGGTGATGCTGGCCAGGCGAGTTTCGTGCTGCGCCCGCAATTTGTGCCGTGTTTCTTTCCACTGGTTTTTCGCAACCGCCAAATCCTGGTCCCGTTTTTCCACCAACTGACGGTATTTCTGCTCGGCTTCGACTTTGGCGGCGTGAACAGTCGTGGCGATTTCCACGCGCGTCTGCACAATCGCCTGCTGCAAATCGGGGACAAGGCGGAGCGTCTGGCTCTTGGCAAAGGGGCGGGCGATTTGGCGGGATGCGATGGCAACGAGAATTGGGACCAGAACTCCACCCGCCACCAAAACAGGCCAGGGAATTCCCCATTTTCCCCACATAAAGAACACTGCAAGCCCCGAAGCCACCAACGTGAACAGGAAAATCAGAAACGGCCAGCCATCTTCGATAAACCGGGCGGCTGGCGCTTGCTCCAAAATGTGAAGCGTCTCGCGAATGCGGGCAATGGCGGCAACCGCCCTCTCGCTGCAAGTGACACGGGACATTCCTTGGGGAGGAGCCGTGGCGGCGGCCGTGGTTGCGGGCCATTCGCAGCGGCGGCGGACGATGGCCTGGCCTTGCGCTTCCAGCCCATCCACTTCCGCCAGGCTGCCCTCGCATTGGTGCTTGTACGCCAGGAACTCCTTCTGCGGCAGACCTTCATTGTCTTTGAAGGCGACCTGAATCTCCTGATGCCGATGTTGCCACAAGGTTTTGGCGTCTTCCAACGACTCATTGTGTTTGGCGGTCACCTTGTCGACCAGCGACTCCTCCTGCTGGACCAGCGCATAGCCATCCGATTCGTACTTGTAGAGAATGGCCTCGCGAGCCTCGCGATATTCCGCCACCAGCGTTCCGTGGTCTCGCTCAAACCCGGCCGTCGCTCCGTTTCGCTCCTCCTCGTGGTCCGTTTTGGCCTGTTCATTCCGCGCGGCATTCCGCTCCGCAGTTTCACCTTCTTCTCGAGCCCGCCAGGCAACGAGTTCGGTCACTTTGCGAATCAGTTCACGCTCGCGGTCGGTGGTTATGGGGGCTGCGGTCAAAGTCATTTCTACGTTTTCTTTCGCACGCGCTCTTAATCTTAATCCTACTCTTAATCCCTTCCCCGTACCGCCCAGAGAATCGCTTAGTCCGACAAGAGGGGATTGAGATGAAGAGTAGGATTAAGATTAAGACCTACTAAGACTCCGGCTTATCTTCACACTCTTTCGTCGCCTTTTCCACCACTTCTTTTAGCCGCTGAGCCGCCGCGGTCAGCAGTTGCATTTGCGGCAGGATCGGCTGAAGCTGCGTCTTTTCAAAATCGCGGCTGACATCGTCATTCCAAACGTCTTTCGCATTCCCCCAGCGCTCTTTCAAATCCGTAAAGGCCTGCGTCAGCCGGGCGAGCCCGGTATTCAAATCCATCACTCTCATGACGTCCCCTCCCCTCCTGCGAGAGGGCTAGGGTGAGGGTCCTGCCCCGTCCCACTCCCTCCAGTCCCAACCGTCCGCTGCACATACTGATCGAGGGCCTCGCTCATCCGTTGGAGCGAAGCGATGCTTCGCACCAGATCGCTTTCCAGAAACTGCCGCAGCTTGGAAATCTGCACCTGAAATTCCTCCACTTCCTTGCGAATCTGCATTTTCCAGCGACGGACCGCCTGCACTTTTTCTTCCGACAGACGGAGGCGGCGTTTGGCCTTTTCCAGGGCTTTCTTCTCGTCAATACAACTTCGTCGGTCCTCGGCGTTGATGGTCAGTTCGCACTTTTCGAGACTGATGCGGGCCTCGCTGACGGCGTCGGACGCCTTGCGCACTTCCTTGGGCCAATACATGCTCAGTTCGTCAATCCAGGTAACAGCCCGGCGAGCCTCAATCTCCAGTTGCACAGCCGCATCCTCGGCCCCGTCCTCAAACGCCATCAGCGCCGTGGCGAACGCCCGGATGGCTTCAATCGAAGTGATATTCGCGGCGCGAGCTGCCATAGGTATTGGGACGAATGGTGAGAGTGGTCGCCACACATCGTAGGATGGGACTCCAGTCCCGTCCGTTCACGGGGACAGGACTGGAGTCCCATCCTACGAGTGCCGTCATTTCTGCAAATAATCCTCGATATGCTCCGCCTTGCGCAGCAGATAGGGGACGTACTGGTCGGCGGATTCCGTGAAACGGACGAGAACCTTCATGTTGGTCTCGAACTGCTCCGCGAATTTCTTATGCTCCTGATCCCGCCAGGTGGCACTCAGTGCCGACAGCTTGTTGGCCAGGGCCCCTGCCTGCTCGCGGAGGCCATTGTTAAACTTCTTCAGGCTCATGGCAAACTGCCGCAGCTCTTCCGGATCGACGACTGCTTGGGGCATGGAAATATCTCGCTGAAAAGAGATGAATATGCGCTGAATGCGCCGCGAAACCCCTGTCCCTTCATCATACCGGTGGACAGCGCGGAAAGCTACTTAGAAGAGGACGGCGATAGCGGGATGTGTCACCCAAACTCTGGATTCTTTCATTCACCCGCTTTTTTCTTGTAGAACTCCAGCGCTTCTGCCAGTTGCTTCTCCACGGCCGCTTGCTGGCCGGCGGGGACGCGATTTCGCTTGCGGACGTCAGTGTGCAATCGCTCAATCCAAGAGACAAAGTATTTCGCGTCCTCCGGGGACTTCAGCGGCTGGTCTTTGACCTGAATGTAGAGAGGGCTGGTGTGGGCGAACGATTCGCTGGCGGCCTGTTCTTCGCCGCGCGGGCCGCGGGCGCGGAGGGCGAGCCAACTGCTGGTCTGGATGTCGATTTCCTGGTCGAGCGTGATCTTCCGCGGGTTTTCCGGCTGCGCGGGGAGGGTGAGGAAGGACTGGCCATTCACGATGACTTCGAGTTTCTCCAAGGGATACTGCGAGGTGACTTCCCCTTGCACGCGGAGCTTGCCCGGCTTGTCGAACTTCAGCGTCCCACCCGCCATTTGTCCGCCAGCGGTGAAGCGGAGCATGGGGCCGTTGGTGACGAACGACCGGCCGGCGCGGAGGTTATCGATCCAGGACTGATAGGTGAACTTCTCGCCGCAGTGAACATAAACCCGGTCGCTCCCCGGCAGGCGGCTGTTGACCCGGTTGAGGAACACATCCGTGCCGGCAGAGGCGGGAAGTTTGAGACCACAGTTGAGCAGCCGATACCAGACGGGGTAGGTGGCTTGGTGGTTGGAGCCCATGACATCGAGCGTGTCAATCTTGCCAAGGGCCACATCGACGGGCACTTCCTTGGCGGAGTAGGCGGTGGCGTAGGGGTCCTGCAAGCTGTGGGCGGGGTGGGTGTAATTGACGAGGCCACCCTGCTCGTGCGTGTGGTCGGCGATGTGGGCGTTGGTCGGGAAGTCGTAAGGGTGGGTAGTATTCTTGAAGCCGGTGAAAATCGGCGTCACGAGTTGCTTGAGATTCAGCAGTGTCATGTGCCCCCAAATCGTGGCCCGGAATTCCTGATTCCAGTAGAGGACATGGGCGTCCGTGGAAAGCGGGTCGGGGCGGCCGAGAAAAAACTCACGGTCGAAGACGCCGTCACTGTCGGAGTTGGCGACCATGAAATTGGCCACGCTCAAGTCCTCACCGCGGATTTGCTCCAGCATCGTGGCCGGTGAGTTGTACCACTGGCCATAGCCATAGTTGGCGTGGATGTGATTCTCGCCCCCGACCCAGCCGTCCGCCCGCTGATTGGTCCAGCGTTCTAACTCGATGTGGGCACCGGTGACTTCGGCAGTGGTGACGGAGAACTTGGTGATTTCGGGCTTGTACTCGGGTCCGCGAAAAACCTTGAGCGTGTAAACATTGGACGGAAGTTCGAGATGCAGGTTGCCGCTCGTGTAAAAATGCAGTTCGCCGTTAAGCATGCGGTAGAGCGAGCCCGGCGGAGCCACGAATTTGCCGTCCCGCTCCTGGATCACGACGCGGGCGGGGACGAGCGTGCGTTGCGGACCTTCAGTGATTTGGATCGTCACGTCCCCGTCGTTTGCCGACCAGTCGAGCTTGCCGTTGGGACGGACGATTTGTTCCTCCAGCTTTTCCAGGTCGCGGACGATCAGCATCGTCGGGCCAAAGCGATTCTCGCTGTAAGCCAGCCACTTGCCGTCCGCCGAGACGCTGGGGCTGTCTTCATCCGCCTGTCCGAAGGTCAGTTTTTTGGCCCCGACTTCGCCGTTTTCCAGCGGGACTTCCCAAATGTCGTTGTGTACGCCGCCCCGCTCCGTGACGACGAGAACCGTTTTGTCGTCCGCTCGCCAGCACATCTCATGTATCCGCGCCGGCCATTTGGCGACGAACTGCGGCTTGGCGTCATCGCCCGCAGCGCCGAGCAGCGGCACTTTCCAGATTTCGTTTTGCGGGCCGTTGTTCCCTCCTTGCTCATCGGGCAGGTCGGCCACGGTGTTCACCGCCAGCCATTTGCCGTCGTGCGACAAGGCGGGCCTTTGCCGGGCGAGTCCCGGCGCGCCCGGCAGGTGCCCGGGCCACGTTTTTTCATCGACGGCTGAACTCAGTTCCCCGGTCGCCAGTGTGTACCAGGCCAAGCGAGATCTTTCATTTGAGGGCTGGAAGAGACCGAGGATTCTCTCCCCCTTGGAATCGAAATGGAGCTTGTCCATCACCATGATGTCCTTGGGGAGCGGGATTTTCTTTCCGTCGGAATCAACGACGCTGAGCGTTCCCGCGCCGAAGTTTCGCGAATTGATAAACGCAATCTTCTTCCCATCCGGCGACCATGCCGGCTCGATATCGAGTCCCCGTTCCTGCGTCAGCCGTTTCATCACGCCGCCGGTACGGGCCATTTTCCAAATCGCCCCCTGGTACGAAAACACCAGCGTCTCCCCATCCGCCGAAAGCCGCGGCATGATGCCGCCGAAGGCCCGGGGGTCGGTGTGGTGGTGCCCTTCGTGAGCAAAGGAACCCGTCGAAAGCAGGCACAACAGCGAAACAACAGAGGCGAGCAATCGCATGAAAGGCTCCGCACGGAAAGGAGAGCGGCCAGCGTGAGCTGGCCGGTAACGCGCCGAATAAGAACAGCAGTCTAACGGATTAACGGACTCACCGCCCAGCTTACGCTGGGCCGCTTGCCGAATCCAACGCCGCTGAGCTAAATCACTTCCTTCAGCGGCTCGACACCCTGGTCCACCAGATACTGCGGCCTGCCGCGGAGGTCGAATTCGCGGATGGCGCGGAGGTTGAGGCCGAGGTTGTGATAGAGGGTGGCCCAAACTTCCTGGAAGGTGACGGGGCGGTCGACGGCATGTTCACCGAGGCGATTGGTTGCCCCGATGACCTGGCCGGTACGCATGCCGCCGCCGGCGAGGAGGGCGCACGAAACTTGCGGCCAGTGGTCGCGGCCGGCACCGGGATTGATTTTGGGCGTGCGGCCGAATTCGCCCCAGACGACGACGGAGACGTCTTTGTCGAGACCCCGTTCGTGCAGGTCCGTGATGAGAGCCGCGGTGGCCCGGTCGAGGAGCGGACCGTCTTGACGGAGGGCTCCGAAATTGTCGCCGTGGTGGTCCCAGCGGCTGAAGTTGAGGGAGACTACGCGAGCACCGGCTTCGACGAGGCGGCGAGCGATGAGGAAGTTCTCCGTCATCTTCGGCGCGCCGTCGTCGCGGAATTTCTTGTCGCCAACGCCGTACTTTTCCTGAATCTCTTTGCTTTCCTTCGTGACGTCCAGAGCGTCGGCCAGGGCCGAGGATGTGAGAATGCCGACTGCTTGCTTGGCGAAGGAATCGAGGCCGGACATTTTTCCGGTGGCGTCCACTTCGCGGCGAAGTCGGTCCATGGAGTTGAGAAGCGAGCTGCGGTCGCCGAGCCGGTCGAGGGTGATCCCCTTGAGGACCATGTTGTCGGTCTTGCTGGTCTCTTC